>NZ_JAMYUI010000004.1:0-305855 GCF_040322895.1 Mesorhizobium sp. M0088 | reverse complement strand
ACACAGGTCGTTTGCCGGCTTATTGTTCTTTTTCGGCCCGGTCCCCGGGGCGGGCCATCCCGGCTCCCCTGCCAGAGGACCTGCGGGGCGTATGGGCTAAACCCGCGCCCTTCCGCCTCCCTAGAGCAATTCCAGGAAAAGTGTGAAACGGTTTTCCGCCCGGAATTGCGTCAAAACAAAGAGTTAGAGCGGGTCGCCGTTTCCGTGAAACGGTGAACTGCTCTAAGCCTGCGGCACTGAGGCGGACGCATGGGCTATGCCCTTAATTTCAACCTGATCTGGCGGCACTTCGACAAGCTGTGGGGAGGACTGCTGCTCAGTCTCGAGCTCGCCGTCATATCGATCGCCATCGGCACCGTCATCGGCCTGGTTCTGGCGGTCTGGTACGTGTCTGCCGGACGCATCGTGCGCACCATCATCGCCGCCTACGTCGAATTCATCCGCAACGTGCCGCTGATCCTGCTCGTCTACCTCGTCTTCTACGGCCTGCCGACAGTGGTCGACATCGCCTACAGCGCGCCGACCTCGTTCGTCGTCACGCTGTCGCTCTATAGCGGCGCCTATCTGGTCGAGGTGTTTCGCTCCGGGCTCGAAGCCGTTCCGCGCGGACAGCTGGACGCCGGCAAGGCAATCGGCCTGACGCCCTGGCAAAGGCTGCTCAACGTGCGCCTGCCGACCATGCTGCGCATCACCTTGCCGGCATTGTCCAACACCTTCATATCGCTGTTCAAGGACACCTCCGTCGCCTCGGTCATTTCGGTGCCGGAGCTGACCTATGGCGCCCAGTGGATCAACTTCAACACCTTCCGCATCGTCGAGGTCTATCTCGTGGTCACGGCGATGTATCTGGTGACCGGCTACATCTTGCTTTTTGCGCTTCGGCTTGTCGAGCGCCGGTTCAGGGCGGCGCGCTGACATGCTGACCCAGATCGCCTATGCCTTGCCTTTCCTCGCCCAGGGCTTTGCGCTGACACTGTGGGTATCCCTGCTGGTCGTGGTGTTTTCGCTGATTGCCGGCGTGATCATGGGCGTCGGTCTGGTCTATGGCCCGGTGCCGTTGCAATGGGCCGTGCGCATCTTCAGCGACACCATCCGCGGCATCCCGATCCTGGTGCTCATCTTCTTTGTCTATTACGGACTGCCGGCCGTCGGGCTTCATCTGCCGTCGTTCTGGGCCGCCGTGCTGGCGCTGACCCTGTTCAAGACAGCCCAGGTCGTCGAATATTTCAGAGGTGCTGTCGGCTCCATTCCGAAAGGGCAGTCCGAGGCGGCGATGGCGATCGGACTCACCTTTCGCCAGCGGCTCGCCTACGTCATTTTCCCACAGGCGTTCAGGCGCTTCCTGCCGCCCTGGATCAACGGCGTCACCGATGCGGTCAAGGGCAGCGCGCTGGTATCGCTGCTCGGCATCACCGACCTGATGCAGGCCATCAACCAGGTCATCGGCCGCACCTATGAAGCCATGCCGCTCTACATCCTCGGCGCGCTCATCTACTTCGCGGTCAACTATGCCCTCTCGTTCGCCAGCCGGCGGCTCGAGCGGCGTTTCTCCTTCATCCGGGAATAGCAATGTCCAAAAGTCCGACCGGCACCCCGGCCCTTCTCGACGTCCTGGACGTTTCCAAAGCCTTTGGGACCGTCCAGGTCCTGCGTTCGGTCAGCCTGCAGGTGGCGAAGGGGGAGGTGGTGACGGTCATCGGCCCCTCCGGCAGCGGCAAAACCACGCTGCTGCGTTGCGTCAACTTCCTCGAAAGCTACGACAGTGGTTCGATCCGCATCGACGGCAAGGAGGTCGGCTTTCGCGAAACCGGAGCCCGCCAGCGCCGCAGCGAACGCGATCTCGCCACGATGCGCGCCGAGACCGGCATGGTGTTCCAGAGCTTCAACCTCTTTCCGCACCTGACGGCGGCGGGCAACATCATGCTTGGTCTCACCAAGGTGCGCGGCAAGAGCAGTGCGGAGGCCCGCACCATCGCCGAACACTGGCTCGGCCGGGTCGGCCTCGCCCACAAGGCCGACAGCCTGCCCGCCGAATTGTCCGGCGGCCAGCAACAGCGCGTCGGCATTGCGCGTGCCGTGGCCATGGGGCCGAAGATCCTGCTTCTCGACGAAATAACCTCCGCACTCGATCCGGAATTGGTCGGCGAGGTGCTCGAGGTCGTGCGCAGCCTGGCCGAGGACGGCATGACGATGGTGATGGTCACGCACGAAATGGCCTTTGCCCGCGACGCCTCGAGCCGCATCGTCTTCATGGCCGATGGCGGCGTCAGCGCGGCCGGCCCGCCCGCCGAAATCCTGGCGGCGGACATCGACAATGAGCGCCTGCGCACCTTCCTGGCACGCTTCCGCGCCTCGCATTTCTAGAACAGGACAGCAAACGCTGTCGCAAGGAGCCTTCTTTCATGACGCCTTATATCCGGCTCGCCGCGTTGGGCCTGACGCTGCCCGAGCCGCCGACCCCGATCGCCAATTTCCTCACCCATGCCGAAAGCGGCCGTCTGATCTTCCTGTCCGGCCAGGGGCCGCTGCGGACCGATGGCACGCTGTTCACCGGCAAGGTGGGAGACGATGTCACCGTCGAGGAAGCCTATGGCCATGCCCGCCTCACCGGTCTCAACCTGCTCGCCGTCATGCACGCAGCCACCGGCGACCTTGGCCGGATCGTGCGCATCGTCAAGCTGCTCGGCTTCGTCAACGCGATACCGACCTTCAGCGACCACCCGAAAGTGGTCAATGGCTGTTCCGATTTGTTCGCCGATGTCTTCGACAATATCGGCGGCCATGCCCGCTCGGCGATCGGCGTCGGCTCCTTGCCCGGAAACATCACCGTCGAAATCGAGGCGGTCGTCGAGATCGCTGCCTGACCCGCTAGAAATGGAATCCGAAAGATGAAAACCACGTCCACCGACGGCTCCAACACCACGATCCGCGAACGGCTCGGCCTTCGCCCGATCATCAACGTCTCCGGAACGATGACGGCGCTCGGCGCATCGATCATCGTCCCCGAAGCGATCCGCGCCATGGCGGAAATGGCCTCGCAATGGGTGGAAATGGATGACCTGCAACGTGCCGCAAGCACGATCGTCGCGCGCCTGACCGGCGGCGAGGCCGGTTTCGTCACTGCCTGCTGCGCCAGCGGCATCACCATGGCGATCGCCGGTGCGATGACGGGGACCAATCTGCTCGCCATCGAGCGGCTGCCTGATAACACGGAAGGCCTCAAGTCGGAGGTCGTCGTCCAGCTCGGCCACATCGTCAACTATGGTGCGCCGATCGACCAGTCGGTCCGGCTGGCGGGCGCCAGGGTCGTGCCGGCCGGCACGGTCAGCGTGACGCAGGACTATCATGTGCGCGACGCGATCAACGACCGCACGGCGGCGGGCCTCTATGTCGTTGCGCACCACACCGTGCAGTATGGCATGCTGTCGCTGGAGGAATTCTGCGAGATCTGCCACGCCAGGGGTGTCCCGGTGATCGTGGATGCGGCTTCAGAGTATGATCTGCGCGACTTCCTCGCGCGCGGCGCCGACATTGTCATCTACAGCGGCCACAAATTCCTGAGTGGGCCGACCAGCGGCATCGTCACCGGGCGCAAGGACCTGGTGCGCGCCGCCTATCTGCAGAACCGCGGCGTCGCCCGCGCCATGAAAGTCGGCAAGGAGAGCATCGCCGGCACCATGGCCGCACTGGAAGCCTGGGAAAAGCGCGACCATGCCGGCATCCGCCGCCGCGAAGAGGCGGCGCTCAATTTGTGGAAGGACGCGTTGCAGGGACTGCCGGGCATTGTCGCGCAGATCATTCCCGATCCGACCGCCAACCCTCTCGATCGGCTTCAGATTTTTGTACTGCCCGAAAGCCAGTTCACGGCGGCCGGCCTCACCTCGGCATTGGCGACTGGCTCGCCACCGATCATCGTGCGCAACCATGAGGTGGAGCGCGGCCATTTCTTCCTCGACCCCTGCAATCTTCATCCCGGCGAGGCCGAGATCGTCGCCGAACGGCTGCGCGCCATATTGACCGCCAAGGACCGCCCGGCCGATGCGATGAAAGTCTCCCGCAAGGATTCGTCCGGCGTCTTAAGCTGGCCAGATTGAACACCCGGCGAATCGCTACCTGAAATGCGTCGGCCGTAACCGGCACGCGCCATCATGCGCCTCCTGCCCTGACGGGCTCTCCAGGGCACCGGCCAGGAAACTGCCGGCTCCCTCTGCGCGCCTTGGCGGTTCCAGCTTGGCGGCTGCTTCACAACTTTTCAACAATAACTTTACAAATATCTATATTTATGTGAAGTCATGACGATGAAGGATCGCTCATGACAGCCAACCGTTTCGCCACGCGCCTGAATTCCTTTGCCTCGCGACCGCAGGCCGAGTGGCCCGATCTTACCGGCAAGCCGTCGCTGCTGCAGATGGCGGCGCGCGCCGCCAAGGTCGAGGGGCTTACCGATCTCGACCTCAACTTTCCTGACCACGTCGGTGAAAAGCCCACGGAAATCACCCTGAAACTGGGCGATCTCGGGCTTTCCATCAATGGCTTTGCCATGCGCTACTACTCCAACCCCGCCTTCAAGCTCGGCGCCTTCACCAATCCGGATCCGGCGGTGCGCCGCGAGGCCATCGACCTGACCAAGACCGGCATCGATGCCGTGCGTGAGGCCGGCGCCAGCCTGATGACGCTGTGGCTCGGCCAGGATGGCTTCGACTACGCCTTCCAGGCCGACTATTCAACGCTTTGGCAACACGAAATTGATGGGATTCGTGAAGTTGCGGCACATGATCCCGACTGTCAGATCAGCCTTGAATACAAACCGAACGAACCACGCTCCTACAGCCTGATGCCGGATGCGGCGACGACCCTGCTGGCGATCCGCGATGTGGGCCTGCCCAATCTCGGCGTCACGCTCGATTTCGCTCATGTGCTCTACGCCGACGAACAGCCGGCCTTTGCCGCGGCCCTGGTGGCGCGTCACAGCAAGCTGCTCGGCGTGCACCTGAACGACGGCTACGCCAAGCGCGACGACGGCCTGATGGTCGGCGCGGTGCACACGCTGCAGACCATCGAGCTGCTCAGGCAGATTCGCCGCGACGGTTACGCCGGCGCCATCTATTTCGACACGTTCCCCGATATGACCGGGCTCGATCCGGTGCGCGAGTGCGAAGTCAACATCGCCACCGTCAAGCGCATGCTGCGCGTCGTCGACCGGCTGGAGCAGGACAATCGCCTGTCCGCCGCCATGGACAGCCAGGACGCGGTGACGTCGCAGGCCATCATCCAGGAAATCATGCTCGGGCCGGATAGCTGAGGCATCCGCGCCATCACCGTTTTCAACCAGGGAGGAATACAATGAAACTTCTGCTTGCCACCGCTACCGCCGCACTGATGGCGCTCTCGATCGGCTCTGCCTTTGCCGCCGACCTCGCGCCGCTCAATTCCGACACGGAAAAGGACCGCATCGACTGGTCGCAGGTCGAGGCTAAATTCGGCGCGTTCCCCAAGCTGCCCGAAGGCACCAAGGCAGGCGCGGTCTCCAAGACGCTGGCCAATGAATACTGGCGCTCGCTGGGCGAGGGCTACACGGCATTCGGCGCCAAGGTCGGCGTTCCCGTCGTCTATCAGGCAGCGCAGAGCGAGGGCGACCAGCTCGGCCAGCTCACCATCGCCGAAGGCCTGGTGACGCAGGGCTACAACGTGCTGCTCGTCTCGCCGCAGACGGATGCCAATCTGCAGCCGATCATGGAGCAGGCCAAGGCCGCCAACGTGCCGGTGGTCAACGTCAATGACGCCGTCATCCCGCAGGCCGAGCATTATGTCGGCAATGTCCAACGCGACAATGGCGTGCGCGTCGCCAAATGGTTCATCAAGAATCGTCCGAATGGCGGCAAGGTCGCCATCGTCGAAGGTCAGGCTGGCGTCTATGCCGCCGTGCAGCGCACCGACGGCTTCAAGTCGACCATCACCGAGGGGGGCAATTTCGAGGTTGTCGCCAGCGTTCCCGGCAACTGGGACCGCCAAGCCTCCTATGACGCGGCCACCAACATCCTACAGCAGCACCCCGACCTGATCGGCTTCTATGCCAACAATGACGGCATGGCGCTGGGCATCGTCGAGGCTGTCAAGGCCGCCGGCCTGCAGGACAAGGTTGCGGTCTTCGGCACCGACGGCATTTCCGACGCCTATGCCTCGATCCGCGCCGGCGAACTGACCGGCACGGTCGACAGTTTCCCGGTGCTGACTGGCGAAGTGGCGTTGGAAACAGCTCTGCGTCTCGTCGCGGGACAGAAGCTGCCGCGCGTTGTCGCCACGCCGCAGGCGCTGATCACCAAGGACAATGCCGACCGCTATTCCGGCACCGGCGCGCGCAAGGCCCTGCTCGAGGACGCGGCAGCGGGCCAGTAAGGCCAACCAACAGTGCCGGTCAGGGCAATTCGCTTCTGACCGGCACCATGGCCCGGAGATAGAACTCGATGTCACCCCGGCTGCAATTCCAGGGCATTTCCAAGCTGTTTCCGGCCGTACGGGCGCTTGACGGCGTTTCGTTCTCGGTCGCGGCCGGTGAAATCCACGGCCTGCTCGGCGAAAACGGCGCCGGCAAGTCGACGCTGCTGCGCATCCTGTCTGGCGTCTACAGGCCGACAGCGGGAAGCGTCCTCATTGACGGCAAGCCGGTAACGCTCGCCAACCCGGTTGCCGCGCGCGCTGCGGGCGTCGCCATGATCCATCAGGAATTGCAGCAGGTGCCGCGCCTCAGCGTTGCCCAGAACATGTTCCTCGGCCATCCGCTGACGCGCGGCGGCATCTTCGTCGCCAGCAGAGAGCAGGAGCGCCGCGCCGCCGAGGCTCTTGCAGCCATCGACCCCTCCATCGATCCAGCCGCCCCGCTCGGCACTCTGAAGGTGGCGCAGCGGCAGATTGTCGAGATTGCCAGGGCATTGCTCGATCGCGCCCGCATCGTCGCCATGGACGAGCCGACATCGAGCCTGACGCCGAGCGAATTCGAACGGCTCGCGCAAGTCATTACAGGTTTGGCGCGCGATGGCGTCGCCGTCGTCTATGTCTCGCACAAGCTGGATGAGGTGTTCGGCATCTGCCGGCGCGCCACCATCATGCGCGACGGCGTCGTCGTCGATTCCGTCGATCTGAAAGACCTGTCGGAGAAAGCGGTCGTGGCGATGATGGTCGGCCGCGAACTGGCGCAGGAACACCATAATTCCCATGCCACGAACAAGGTCATGCTGAGCGCGCGTGGCCTCTCCTCGGCGACGAAGGTGCGCAACGTGTCGTTCGATCTGCATCGCGGCGAGGTGCTGGGGATTGCCGGCCTGGTCGGTTCCGGCCGAACTGAACTTTTGCGGCTCCTGGCCGGCGCCGATCGCGCCACGGCCGGCACCATTGCAATCGACGGCAAGGCGGCGCGCTTCGCCGGCCCGCGCGATGCGATTGCCGCCGGCATCGGCCTGGTGCCGGAGGAGCGCAAGCGCGAAGGCATCGTGCCGCTGCGCTCGATCACCAGCAACATGGCGCTGGCCTCGATGAACGTATTCGCGCCGCGCGGCGTCATCGATCACACCAGGCTGAAACAGGTGGCGGTCGACAGGATGAGCCGCGTCAATCTGCGCCCGTTCCTGCTCGACCGGCCGATCCGCCTGTTCAGCGGCGGCAACCAGCAGAAGGCGATCATCGGCCGCTGGCTGGCCGCGGGAACCCGCATCCTCTTGTTCGACGAACCGACGCGCGGCATCGATGTCGGCGCCAAGGCGGAGATCTATCATCTGATCGAGGAACTCGCCGCCGAGGGCCATGCCGTGATCGTCGTCTCCTCCGAGCTTCCCGAAGTGATCCGGCTTGCCGACCGCGTGCTGGTCATGCGCGACGGCACTATCGCGGCCGAACTCCACAGAGACGATATCAGCGAACAGGCGATCGCGGCGCACGCCATCCCGCAAACGCAAACGCCGGCCGCGCAACAGGCAAGGCAGTAGGTGACGGATATGTCGGATACCACTCTGGTGCGGCCACGCGCCGAATTCCTGCGCGGCGTTTCCATGCGCGACGCCGGCACGCTGATCGGCCTTGTCGTGATCCTGGCAGTATTCGGCGCGCTGGTGCCCGGCTTCTTCGCCGAGCGCAACCTGATCAACATCCTGCAGCAGTCGAGCATCAATGCCTGTCTGGCGCTGGGCATGACGCTGGTCATCATCTCCGGTGGCATCGACCTGTCGGTCGGGCCGACGGCGGCACTCTCGGCCGTCATCTCGGCCTCTATGATGGTCGCCGGCGTGCCGTTTCCGTTGGCCATCGCCGCCGGCTTCGCCATTGGCCTTGCCTGCGGCCTCGTCAACGGCGTGCTCGTCGCCTATGTCGGGCTGCAGCCCTTCATCGTCACGTTGGGAACGCTCAGCACCTATCGGGCGCTGGCGCTGATCTACACCGGCGGCAATCCGGTGCTCGGCCTTCCGCCAAGCTTTCGCGCCATCTTCAACGGATCGCTGTTTGGACTGCCTCTGGCGGTCATCATCGTCGCCTGCGTGGCTGTCGTCGCCTGGGTCGTTTTGAAGAAGACGCCCTTCGGCGAATATCTGCTTGCCGTCGGCGGCAACGAGGAGGCGGCCTACATCGCCGGCGTGCCGATTGCCCGCACCAAGATCGCCGCCTACATGATCTCGGGCCTGCTGGCGGCGCTTGCCGCGCAGATCCTGGTCGGCCGGCTCGGCGCCGCCGAGCCCATCCTCGGCAATCTCTGGGAACTCGACGCTATCGCGGCTGCCGCCATCGGCGGCGCCTCGCTGATGGGCGGCAAGGGCAGCATCGTCGGCACCATCCTGGGCGCCGTCATCCTCGGCGCTATGCGCAACGGTTTGACGCTGATGAACGTCCAGTCCTTCTATCAGCTTCTGGCAACTGGTCTTATAATCCTCGCCGCGATGCTTATCGATCGCGTGACGAGGGGGCGTGGATGACCTTGAGCGGGCTGGACCTGAAAGCGGTAGGACCGCGCATCCGCATGATGATGCCGCATCTCACCCCGTTGGAGGCGAAGGTGGTGGAAACCGTCTTCGGCCGGCGCGGTTTCGACGAGAGCATTCCGCTGAAACAGATCGCCGAAGAGTCCGGCGTGTCGGAGGCGATGGTGGTCAAGATCGCCAAGAAGCTGGGCTTTTCCGGCTATCGCGACTTCCGCACCGCCGTCTATGAATACAGTCGCCTGCCGACCGCCGAGATGCACCAGGAACTGTCATCCGACGACAGTTCGGCCGAGATCGTGCAAAAAGTCTTTCGCACCTCCATCCAGGCGCTGGAGGAGACGCTGGCGATCCTCGACATCGAGGATTTCGACCGCGCCGCCGAGCTGCTCTTCCGTGCCAAGAACCGGGATTTTTATGGCGTCGGCGGCTCGGCGCAGATCGCCCGCGATGTCTCGCACAAGTTTCTGCGCATCGGCATCCGCGCATCCGTCTATGACGATTCGCATATGATGCTGATGTCGGCCTCGCTGCTCGGCGGCGACGACATCGCCGTCGGCTTCTCGCATTCGGGCAACACGTCGGCCGTCATCGACGCCATCCAGCTGGCCCGCAAGAACGGTGCCCGCACGCTGGCCATCACCAACTACGACAACTCGCCGCTGGCTGCGGTCGCCGACATCGTGCTTTGCTCGACCGCGCAAGGCTCGCCGCTGATGGGCGAGAACGCAGCGGCGCGCATTGCCCAGCTCAACATCCTCGACGCGCTGTTCGTGGCGGTGGCACAGCGCGACTACCAGGCGGCGGAGCGCAATCTCGGCCGCACCATGTCCGCAGTGACATCGAAACGAAAAGACCGGGGCTCATGACGACATCGCCGCTGGTCACCGTGTTCGGCAGCCTGCACTACGACATCATGGTCGACGCGCCCGACCGCCCGCGCAAGGGCGAGACGGTGACCGGCCATGCCTGGCACCCGAAATGCGGCGGCAAGGGCGGCAATCAGGCTGTCTCGGCGGCGCGGGCCGGCGTGCGCGCGGCGATGATCGGCGCCGTCGGCGACGATGATTTCGGGCGGGCGTTGCTGGCCAACCTCGATCGCGCCAAGGTCGACCGCCGCTTCGTGCGGGTGGCCGCTGGCGCCAGCTCCGGCATGAGCGTAGCGATCTTCGACGCGGGCGGCGACTATGGCGCGGTGATCGTCTCGGGCAGCAATCTGACACTGGGCCATGCCGACATTGCCTCTGCTTCCGATGTGGTGGGACAGACGGCAGTGCTCTTGTTGCAGAACGAAGTGCCGGAAGCCGGCAACATTGCCGCCGCACGCGCCGTCAAAGCACGGGGCGGCCGCGTCGTGCTCAACGCGGCCCCCGCGCGCAAACTCTCCGAGGAGTTGATCGCGCTGGTCGACATATTGGTTGTCAACGCCATCGAGGCGGAATTCCTGGCTGGCACAGCGGTGGTCGAGACACTCGACGGCGCCGCGCAAGCCGCACGGCTATTGGCCGATCTTTATCCGGTGGCGATTGTCACGGCGGGCGGCGAGGGCGTCGCCTGCTGCGACCAGACCGGCGAGGCCTTCGCGCTGCCGGCCGTCCCGGTCAAGGTCGCCAGCACGCATGGCGCCGGCGATGAATTCGTTGGCGCGCTGGCCGCGGGACTTGCCCGTGGGCAGACCATGCGGGCGGCCATCACCGCCGCCAACGCGGCTTCGGCCTTGCTGGTCTCGACGCCAGAGGCCGAGCGCGACGGCATCTGATCGGCTGGTTTCCGTCTTGCCAGACCGCAGCAGCGGCCGCCTATCCTTGCGGCCCCGCGCGAATTCCGCTAAGGCGCGCCTTTGTCGCCGGGGAACACGGACTTGGACGATCAACGCGCCGACGTCGCCATCATCATGGGCAGCCAGTCCGACTGGGCGACGATGCGCCATGCCGCCGAAACGCTGGAAGCACTCGGCATCCCGCACAAGCGGCTGATCATCTCCGCGCATCGCACGCCGGACCGGCTCTATGATTTCGCCAAGGGCGCCAAGGCAGCCGGTTATCAGGTGATCATCGCCGGCGCCGGCGGTGCGGCGCACCTGCCCGGCATGACGGCGGCGATGACGCCGCTGCCGGTGTTCGGTGTGCCGGTGGAATCGAAAGCGCTTTCCGGGCAGGATTCGCTGCTGTCCATTGTCCAGATGCCGGCCGGCATTCCCGTGGGCACGCTGGCCATCGGCAAGGCCGGCGCTGCCAACGCAGCCCTTCTGGCCGCTGCCGTGCTGGCCCTGAACGATGACAGCCTTGCCGTCCGTCTGGACGCCTGGCGCGCCGCGCAGACCGCCAAGGTCGCGGCAGAACCGACGGATACGCCGTGAGCCTGCCCGCCGGATCGACCATCGGCATCATTGGCGGCGGCCAACTCGGCCGCATGCTGGCTGTTGCCGCCGCCCGCCTCGGCTACCGCACCGTGGTGCTGGAGCCGCAAGCGGATTGCCCCGCGGCACAGGTCGCCAACCGGCAGATAACAGCCGCCTATGACGACCCGGCCGCCCTTGCCGAACTGGCAGGCTCGAGTTCCGTCGTCACCTACGAGTTCGAGAACGTGCCGGTTGCAGCCGCCAGTGCGCTGGCCGCCAAGGTTCCGGTCTATCCGCCGGAGCGTGCGCTGGAAGTGGCGCAGGACCGGGTGGACGAAAAAACATTCCTCAACGGCATCGGCATTGCCACCGCCGATTTCCACGCCGTCGACAATGATGACCAGCTGATCGCGGCGCTGAAAGCATTCGACGGCAGCGGTGTCCTGAAGACCCGGCGCATGGGCTATGACGGCAAAGGCCAGCGCGTCTTCCGCAACATGGAAGCCGGCGGCTTCGCCGGCACATGCGAGGCGATGGGCAATGTGCCTCTGATCCTGGAGGCCTTCGTGCCGTTCGAGCGCGAGATATCGGTGATCGCGGCGCGTGGGCTGGACGGTGCGGTTGTCGCCTACGATCCAGCCGAGAATATCCATCGCAACGGCATTCTCCACACATCGACCTTGCCGGCCGCCATTATGCCGGAGACGGCGGAAGCGGCCCGAACGGCCGCATCGAAGATCCTGTCGGCGCTGAACTATGTCGGCGTCATCGGCGTCGAGTTCTTCGTGCTGGCGGACGGCTCGCTGCTGGCCAACGAGATCGCGCCGCGTGTGCACAATTCCGGCCATTGGACGGAAGCCGGCTGTATCGTCTCGCAGTTCGAGCAGCATATCCGCGCCATCGCCGGCCTGCCGCTCGGCGGCCCGGACCGCCATTCCGACTGTGTGATGGAAAACCTGATCGGCGACGATGTGCTGCGCGTCCCTGAGCTTCTCGCCGAGCCCGATCTGATGCTGCATCTCTACGGCAAGGCCGAAGCGCGGCCCGGCCGCAAGATGGGACATTTCACTCGGATCAGCCGTCGAGCCTCATAAGGTTGCCTACTGCACGTCGTCGCTCTCGTCCTCGCCTGGATTGGCGCAACTCACATCGCCTTCCTCGCAATTGGCCGCGGCAGCGAGCTGCTTGACGCGATCATTGGTCAATCTGGTCAGGCATTGCGAGACTTCCATCGAATGGATCGAGCCGCCTTGACTGGCGGCGGTGGAATGCGCGCATTCGGCATCGCGAAAAGTGATCCAGGCGCGCTGCGCCACCTGCAGCAATCTCTTGCCGCCGGCGTCATCCGAGCTGGTGAGGTCCTGATAGGCCTTGTTGAGCTTGGCGTCGGCCGCCTGATAGTCTTCGCCGGCACAGATGTTCATCATCTGCTGGCTGTCGTCGCTGCGGTCGCATTCCTGCGCGCGAGCAACCGAAGCTGCCGCCAGCAGGACAAGGCAGGCGGACAGGAACATTCGGCGCATGGTTCTCTCCAAATCACTTCACGGCGACCGCATCATCCCAGCCGGCCCCAGGGCCGCGCAATGCCGCAAGGCCGACATGGCGGATAATTGATGACAGGGACGATTCACAGCCGCTATGGAGCACGCTTGCGGTTGACAGGGACAAGGCTCCTCGTTTATGAGCCTCCCACAGTTCAAAGGCGCGTCTTCTGGCGCGCCTTAAAATTTCGACCCGGACCGGGTCCACACCGACAGGCAAGACCATGAAGATCAAGAATTCGCTCAAGGCGCTGAAGGCGCGTCACCGCGACAACCAGTTGGTTCGCCGCAAGGGCCGCGTCTACATCATCAACAAGACCGCCCCGCGCTACAAGGCACGCCAGGGCTGAGTTTTCGGGCAGGAGGCTGTTGCCTCCCCCCATTTGATGCTTGTTGCCGCCTGCCGGCATTTTCACGCCAAATTCAGTTTGACGTTCCGTCGCCCGGGACTAGAGTCCGGCGATGCGGATTCTTTTTGCATTTTTGACATCTCTGCTTGTTTCCGGCGTCATTTATGGCCCGGCATGGGCGGATGATGCTGTCGCGCCGCCGGCCACTCAGGACGCGCCGCCCGCCGCAACGACGAAACAAGCCCGCCTCGACCAGTTGTTCAGCGATCTGAAACGCGAGCGCAACGAAAAGGCGGCCGAGCGCATCGCCGGCAACATCTGGAGCGAGTGGTCGCAATCCGGCAGCGCCTCGATCGACCTGATGATGCAATGGTCGCAAAAAGCCGTCGAGGGCCAGAAGTTCGACGTCGCGCTCGATTTCCTCGACCAGGTGGTGACTTTGCAGCCGACTTATGCCGAAGGCTGGAACCGGCGTGCCACCGTGCATTTCATGATGAAGAACTACGGCAAGTCGATGTCCGACATCGACCATACGCTGCAGCTCGAACCGCGCCATTTCGGCGCGCTGTCCGGCCTGGCGCAGATCATGGCGCTGACCGGCCACAAGCAATCGGCGCTCGAGGCCTGGCAAAAGGTGCTGGCCATCTATCCGATGATGCGCAGCGCCCAGGACCAGGTCGGCACGATTTCGGAGGAGCTTGCCGGTGAAGGTATTTGAGGGAATAGGCAGTAGGGATTAGGCAGTAGGTCCAGACCGCTCTGCGGAACACACATGCCTACTGCCTACTGCCTACTGCCTACTGCCTACTGCCTACTGCCTACTGCCTACTGCCTACTGCCTACCCTACAACTTATCCCCCTCCACCTCGTATCTCCCTCATGAACCTGATCTACGCCGCCCTTGCCTTCCTGATGGCGCTTATCTTCGGCTTTGTCGGCGTCACCCGCGTCGGCTCATGGCTGATCGAGCGTCGCAATCCGCCGATCGGCGAGTTCGCCGACATCGACGGCGCCCGCATCCACTATGTCCATGTTCCGGCGCCCGCCAATGCCGAGCTGCCGCCGATCGTCTTGATCCACGGCGCCAGCGCCAATCTCAGGGACCAGATGCTGCCGCTGCGCCCCTTGCTCGAAGGCCGCGCCGAAATGCTGTTCTTCGACCGGCCAGGCCATGGCTGGTCGGGTCGCGGCACCAACAACGAGAACCCGTCGGCGCAGGCCAACACCATTGCCGCACTGATGGACCATCTCGGCATCAGGAATGCTGTCATCGTCGGCCATTCCTTCGGCGGCGTGGTGACATCGGCCTTTGGCCGCGAACATCCAGACAAGACGCTCGGGCTCGTCTTTCTCGCACCGGCGACCCACCCATGGCCGGGCGGCGCAACCGCCTGGTACTACAATCTGACCACCATGCCGGTGCTCGGTTGGCTGTTTTCCGAAACGCTCACCTATCCGGCGGGAGCCCTGCAGATGGCTGACGCCACCACCTGCGTCTTTTCGCCCAACAAGGTGCCGGACAATTACCTCAGCTCGGCCTCTATCCCGCTGGTGCTGCGACCAACAGCCTTTCGTGCCAACGCCACCGATGTCGCCGGGCTCTATCGCTACGCGCTCGCCACCGCACCGCGTTACGCCGAGATCAAGGCGCCGACCGTGGTGATTTCAGGCGATCGCGACAAGGTGGTCTATGCACATATCCATTCGGTCGGCCTGGCGCGCGACATTGCCGGTGCCGAACTCGTGTGGGTGCACAATCTCGGTCACAAGCCAGACTGGATCGCGACCGACCTGACCGTCGGCGCCATCGAGAAGGTCGCTGGCAAGAATATAGACCTGCCGGCGATGGCCAGGACCGTGGAGGCGCGCATCGCCGGCGACGCCTACGGCGCCGGCAGATGCGCCGATATCAAGGTACCGCAGGCCGAACTCGCGCCGACCTAAAGCGGGCCGCCTGAATCCGTTCAGAGGCGACACGCTTCAGGAATCTAGCGGCTGACTTGTGTGTCCGAACCGATATAGGCGATGCGCAGCATGTTGGTCGAACCCGGTGTCCGCAGCGGCACGCCCGCGGTGATGATGACGCGGTCGCCAGGCTTGCCGAAGCCTTCGTCGAAGGCGATGCGGCAGGCGCGATTGACCATGTCGTCGAGATCGACGGCGTCGGGTGAGACGACGCAATGCGTGCCCCACAAAAGCGACAGCCGCCGCGCCGTGTTGAGGATCGGCGACAGCGCGATAACAGGCACCTGCGGCCGCTCGCGGGCGGCGCGCAGGCCTGTGGTGCCCGATGCGGTGTAGGTGATGATCGCCGACAGCTTCAGCGTTTCGGCGATCTCGCGCGCGGCCAGCGAAATGGCGTCGGCGCCGGTCGCCTCCGGCTCGGAGCGCTGGGCGTTGATGATGCCGGCATAGGTCGGATCGGTTTCGACCTTGGTGGCGATACGGTTCATCATTGCCACAGCCTCGACGGGATAGGCACCCGCCGCCGATTCCGCCGACAGCATGATGGCATCGGCGCCTTCGAAGACGGCGATCGAAACATCGGACACTTCGGCGCGGGTCGGCACCGGTGCCGTGATCATCGATTCCAGCATCTGCGTTGCAACCACCACCGGCTTGCCGGCGCGGCGTGCGGCGCGCGTGATCTGCTTCTGGATGCCGGGCACCGCCTCGAGCGGCATCTCGACGCCGAGATCGCCGCGGGCGACCATCAGCGCGTCGGACAGTTCGATGATTTCGGCCAGCCGGGCGACAGCCTGCGGCTTCTCGATCTTGGCCATGATCAGCGCCCGCCCGCGTGCGATCTTGCGCGCTTCCGCCAGATCCTCCGGCCGTTGCACGAAGGACAGCGCCACCCAGTCGACGCCTGTGGCCAGCACGTCATCGAGGTCCTTGCGGTCCTTCTCGGTCAGCGCGCCGACCGGCAGATCGGTGTCGGGCAGGCTGACGCCCTTCTTGTCGGAAATCGTGGTGCCGGCGACGACGGTGCAGACGATCGACTTGCCGTCGCTCTTCACGGCCTTCAGCTCAAGCTTGCCATCGTCGATCAGCAGGCGATGGCCGGCTTCGACCGAGCTCAGGATTTCCGGATGCGGCAGATAGACCCTGGTCGAGGTGCCGGGCTCGGGATTGTCGTCGAGGGTGAAGGTCTGGCCTTGCGTCAGCACTTCCTTGCCATTGGCGAACTTGCCGACGCGCAGCTTTGGTCCTTGCAGGTCGGCCAGGATGCCGATCGGCCGGCCAACCGCTTCCTCGACAGCGCGGATGCGTCCGACCAGCGTGCGCATCAGTTCATGGTCGGTATGGCTCATATTGATGCGGAACACATCGGCGCCCGCTTCGAACAGTTTCTTCAGCATCTCCTCCGACGAGGAGGCCGGACCGATGGTGGCTAGGATCTTGACCTTGCGGCTACGTCTCATTGACTGTTTGTTCCCGGGGCGGCTGGAGCGCCTCCCGTTGTGGACTCATCGGTCAGCTGGACCATCCAGCTTGCCTGTTCGCCCGTGTCATATTCCTGGAATCCGGCGCGCTGGAAGCCCCGGGCGACGCAGTCGGTCACGCCTGCGATCTTGAACTCTTTCTCAGCCACGCACATGTTGATCGGGCCGTCCCAGCGTCCACCGCGTTCGGCGTCTTCTGCATAAAGATAGTAAAACCTTGATGACAGCGGCCCTTCGATCAGCGTCTTGCAGCTCGATCCCTCGATGTGCCACCAGCCTTCGGTGATCCAGCCGGCCTT
Source organism: Mesorhizobium sp. M0088 (assembly GCF_040322895.1). Classification (NCBI taxonomy): domain Bacteria; kingdom Pseudomonadati; phylum Pseudomonadota; class Alphaproteobacteria; order Hyphomicrobiales; family Phyllobacteriaceae; genus Mesorhizobium; species Mesorhizobium sp. M0088. The sequence goes on along the minus strand of NZ_JAMYUI010000004.1, from coordinate 288,918 downwards.
GGCGCGATAGCCGATGCCGACGCCGACCAGGTTCTGCGTGGCGTTGCAGACGCGGAAATCGGCACGCGCCGGCGAAGCCACGACCATGGCCGACAGGCCCATGGCAAGAGTGAGGAGCGGCATGGCAAAGGCAGAGCGCATGCGCTGCCCGCCGGCGGAACTCATCCGAAAACCCCTCAAAAACCACATCAGCATCTCTCTGCGCCCCTTTTCGGAAAAGTCCGGGCGCATGTCAACGCACCGTTTTGTCCAATTCCAATCGATTTAGAAAGGCTCCGGCGCACAATTCGCCGACGTGTGCCAGATTTCCCGGGAAACCTTGGCCAAACAACGGCATTGCGCAAGCGTCGTCTTCGTGGAATGACGATAGCACCCTCCCCGGAAGCCCGCGAACAGACCATTTCCCGCCAATGACCCGATCCACAGTTTTCGCGCCTTTCGACATCATCGAGGGCGACCGCAAGCGAGGCATCGTGCTGTTGGGCGATCATGCCCGTCGCGACCTGCCCGACGACTACGGCAGCCTCGGCCTGCCCTCGGCCGAGTTCGACCGGCACATCGCCTATGACATCGGCGTCGAGGCGGTGACGCGCGAACTGGCTGCCCTGCTCGGCGTGCCGGCGGTGCTCGCCAATTTTTCGCGACTGCTGATCGATCCCAATCGCGGCGAAGACGATCCGACGCTCATTCGCCAGCTTTATGACGGCACTGTCGTACCTGGGAATTACCCCATCACTGCCGAGGAGCGCGAGAGGCGGCTCGACGGGTTCTATCGGCCCTATCACGACGCTGTCGGCGCCATGATCGCATCGGTCGCACAGGCTTCCGCCCAGACGCCCTTCATCTTTTCGGTGCATTCCTTCACCCCGGCCATGCAAGGAATCCAGCGTCCTTGGCACGTCGGCATCCTGTGGGATCTCGACGACCGCGTGGCGCGGCCGTTGATAGACATGCTGGCGCAGGACAAGAACCTCGTCGTCGGCGACAACGAACCCTATGACGGCGCACTGCGCGGCGACACCATGTACAAGCATGCCATCGTCAACGGCTTCGCCCATGCGCTGATCGAGATCCGACAGGATCTGATATCGGACCAGAAGGGCGCGCTCGCCTGGGCCGAACGGTTGGCGCCGATCGTTGACGCGATCGACCGTCGTCCCGATATACATGTGGTGAAGATGTTCGGCTCGCGCACCGGGCCGCTATGACGGAGGTTTCGATGACCGAACTCAGCGACGAGCAGCAACGCGATTTCGAAGCGGCCGCCTTCCGCCGGCTGGTCGAGCATCTGCGCGAGCGCAACGATGTGCAGAACATCGACCTGATGAATCTCGCCGGCTTCTGCCGCAACTGCCTGTCGAACTGGTATCGCGAGGCAGCCAATGCCGAGGGCGTCGATCTCACCAAGGATCAGTCGCGCGAGATCGTCTACGGCATGCCTTATGGGGAATGGCAGGCGCTGAACCAGACCGAGGCCTCCGACGCCAAGAAGGCCGAATTCGAGGCAAGGCGCCCCCAGGACCATTGACGCCGTCGCCCCAGCGATCGCTTAAGGCTATGTTTGGCCCAAAATGCTTCCCGAAAGAGCCTTGACTGAAAATTGAATCGATCTAATTTGCCGCGCGAAGCCATTTTCAGCGGGATTCGCCTCATGAACGCGTCAATTGCCAAGCTGACTGCCATTCGCGGACGATGGGCGCTCGCGGCCATTTTTCTCGCCAACGGCTTCCTGACGGGCAGCTGGGCGCCGCAGATCCCGGTGTTCCTGACCCGGCTGGAGATTTCGAAGTTCACGCTCGGCCTGCTGATTCTCTTATTCGGCGTCGGTGCCGTCGTCGCGATGACCTGGTGCGGCCATTTGATCTCCAGACATGGCTCGCGCACCGTACTGCGCTGGTTCGCCCTGTGCGGCAGCCTCGGTCTGATGGTCGTGGCGCTGGCGCCCAACGTACCGCTGGCGGCCGCGGCCATGATCATCTTCGGCGGCTCGATCGGTGGCATGGACGTTGCCATGAATGCCAATGCCGTGGTGGTCGAACGGCGGCTCTCCCGCGCCGTCATGTCGTCCTCGCACGGCTTCTGGAGTCTCGGCGGCTTCGCCGGCGGCGGCCTCGGCGGCTTTGCCATCCAGCACTACGGCCACCTCGCTCACGCGGCGGCGGTAACGGTGTTTGCCTTCGCGGTGATCGCGGTGGCCGTTCGCCATCTCCTCACCGAAGACAGCCCGCAGGCAGCCGAGCACCACAAATTCGCACTGCCGGCAAACCCGCTGGTTTATCTGATCGGACTGATGGCGCTGCTGGCGATGATCTCCGAAGGCGCGGTGCTCGACTGGGCAGCCCTGTATCTGCGCCAGGAGCTCGGCGCCGATCTTGCCGTTGCCGGCCTCGCCTACGCCGGATTTTCGGGCGTCATGGCGGTTACGCGGTTCTTCGGCGACGGCATACGCAATCGCTTCGGCGCGGTGACGACGCTGCGCGTGTCGGCCCTCGTAGCCGCGGTCGGCATGCTGGTGGCTGGCCTGGCGCCCTCGCCCTGGCTCGCCATTGCAGCCTTTGCCTTTTGCGGCTTCGGCATCGCCAATATGGTGCCGATCATCTTTTCGGCCGGCGGCAACCAGGAAGGCATGTCTTCTGGCACCGGCATGAGCGTGGTCACCACTATCGGATACTGTGGCATACTGGTGGCGCCGTCGGCGATCGGCTTCGTTGCCGAGCACTCCAGCTTTGGCCCGATCTTCATCACCATGTCGGGACTGCTGATCATCGTGTTGCTGATGGCCGGGCTCGCTCACCGCGCCGAATTCGCGCCAGCACCCGCCGAATAGCGTTTCAGCTCCTCGTGGAGAAAATCCACCACCCGGCGGATGCGCACGCTGGTACGCACGTCGCGATGCATCGCTAGCCACACCGGCAGAACTGGCAGCGGCAGATCTGGCAGAACCTTCTCTATCAAAGGATCCCTGTCGGCCAGCGGCTCCTGACCGAGGCCGATGCCGTTTCCCGCCCGCACCGCTTCCCACAAAACGATCTGGTTGTCGGCCCTGAAGCGGAAGCTGCTCCGGGTGACGGGGATGCCATGCTGGGTAAAGCCCCTGATGATCTCGTCGCCGCGGTCGAAGCCGACCAGGTCGTGGTCGACAAGATCGGCAGGCTTCAGCGGACGGCCGCGCCTGTCGAGATAGGATTTGGCCGCGCAGGCGCAGAGCTCGATATCGCAGACCCTGCGTGCCATCAGCTCGTTCTGCGCCGGCTTGACCATGCGGATGGCGATGTCGGCATCCCGACGCAGCAGGTTCTCGACCTGGTTGGAGGCGACGATCTCGACCTCGATGCCGGGCTCCTCGATCCCCAGCCGCATCGTCATCTCAGGCAGGACATAGGCCGCCACCACCTCGCTGGCGGCGATGCGCACCGTGCCTTCGATGGCCTCGACCGAACCCAGCGCCAGCAGTGAGAAGGCGCTTGCCTGCTCACTGACCGCCTTGCCGCGTTCGAACAGCGTGCTGCCGGCCTCCGTCAGTTCGTAGCCGTGCCGTCCTCGACGGAACAGTGTGACGCCGAGTGCCCGTTCCAACTCGCCGATGTGACGGCCAAGCGTCGGCTGGCTGGCCGAAAGCTTTCGCGTGGCGGCCGACAGGCTGCCGGATTCCGCCACGGCGACAAAGCTCTTGATCAGGTTCCAGTCGATTTCAGCCATTCATTTATGAATATCAGAACGCCATCTGTAGTCAATTTCCATTCGCGTTCAGAGCGATCATATTCCGGCTGCAGACACCAACACGGACTGCAAACACCAACATGGACTGCAAACACCAACCAGGAGAACTCAGATGACCAAGATCGCTTTCACCACCGCCGCCATCCTCATTTCCGTCAGCGCCGCCTTTGCCGGCAGCGACAAGTTTGGGTCGAACGACGCCGGCCAGGCGGCTGTCACCAGCACCGACAACACGACCACCGCTTCGATCCACAACCCGGATGCGGCCGTCCGGCAGCCGGTCACGCAAGGCAGCAACCGCGACCTCTTCGGCAGCCGCTGATCTCGATCGCGCTTGCCGCTGATCTCGATCGCGCTCGTCGCTGATCCCGATCGGGCCTTGCGACCGACCACGCAAATCCTAACCCAGGAGTGCTTCCAATGACCAGTATCGCAATTCTCGGTGCCAATGGCCGGCTCGGCCGGGTGGTCGCCAAGGCCTTCATCGACGCGGGCTACGAGGTCCGCGCCGTCACCCGCAACGGCAAACTGCCAACTGAACTCGAAGGCGCTACGGCCGTTGCCGGTGACGCGCTCGACCGGGAAGCGCTGATCCGCGCCACGGAAGGTGTCGACATCATCTTCAACGGCCTCAACCCGATCTACACCGAATGGGTCAAGTGCCTGCCGATCGCCGAGAATGTCATGGCCGCTTGCCGTGCCAACAACGCACTGCATCTCTTTCCCGGGACCGTATACAATTACGGGTCGCCGATGCCGGAGGTGATCACGGAAGACACGCCGTTCCGCCCGACGACCGAGAAGGGGCGCATCCGCGTCGCGATGGAGGACCTGTTTCACCGCGAGGCCGAAGCGCGCCGCGTCCGCACCATCATTTTGCGGGCCGGCGATTTCTTCGGCGGCACCGGCAGCGGCTCGTGGTTCGACCTGGTCGTCGCCGCCAAGATCAACAAGGGTATCTATACGGCGCCCGGCCCGGTCGACCTCGTGCATGAATGGGCCTACCTGCCGGATCTGGCCAGGGCTTTCGTCGGACTGGCGCAGAACCTGGACAAGCTCGGCGCCTATGAAGCCTTCAACTTCCCGGGCCATCCCGTCACCGACCTAGAGATCAAGGCGGCCGCGGAGAAGGCGCTTGGCCGTCCGCTCAAGATGACCTCGATGGCCTGGTGGGTGCTGCGCGCCGGCAGCCCGTTCGTGGCGATGTGGCGTGAGATCGTGTCGATGTCCTATCTGCGCTTCGAACCGCACCAACTGGCGTCGGCAAGGCTGGAAGGCATCATCGGCGCGATCCCGCACACGCCGCTGGATGAGGCCGTCACTGAAGCTCTCGGGGATATCGGCATTACCACCGTGACCGGCGTTGCGAAAGCTGCCTGACCTCCGCGATGGCGGGCGATACTCCTCCGCACATTAACAATCTCCGCGGACTGAGAGGGCGCCTCAGAGCCGTCCCATCAACAGCAGCACCATAAGCACCACCAGCACCACGCCGACAATACCCGAGGGCCCATAGCCCCAGGAGCGCGAATGCGGCCAGGCCGGCACCGCGCCGATGAGGATAAGGACCAGGACGATGATGACGATGGTGGTGATCGGCATGAGAACCCCGCAATTCGACTTTTCTCCCAAGAACAATGCAAAAGGCCGCCCGGTTGTTCCGGGCGGCCTTTGCCGGTCAAATCGGCAATGATCTATTCGGCGGCTTTCGGAAAGGCGATATCCGGCCCGGCTCCGGCATCCCGCCCAGGCGCATCGGTCGAGGAAATGTCGCCCTTGCCGCGCCGGAACAGACGGCTGATCAAGCCGCGCCGTGCGCCCGGCTTGACCTTGGCGCGGGTGAACACCATCAGCATCGACGGCGTCACCACCAGCGTCAGCACCGTGGCGAAGGACAGGCCGAAGACGATCGCCGAGGAGAGCGAAATCCACCATTGCGTCGACGGCGCGTTGATCGTCGTCTCGTGATGGAAGATTTCCAACCCGAGGCCGAAGGCAATCGGCAGCACGCCGAGAATGGCCGACACAGCCGTCAGCACGACCGGGCGGGCGCGCTCGCGGCAAGTCTGCAGCACCGCCTCGACCTTGTCCCAGCCTTCTTCACGCAGCCGGTCATAGGTGTCGATCAGCACGATGTTGTTGTTCACCACCACGCCGGCCAGAGCGATGACCCCGATGCCCGACATGACGATGCCGAACGTCTCGCCTGTTATCAGCAGCCCGAGGAACACGCCGATCGTCGCCATGACCACGCAGGACAGCACCAGCCAGACGCTGGTGAACTTGTTGAACTGCGCCAGAAGCACCAGGAAGATCAGGAAGATCGCCGCCCCGAAGGCCTTGCTGAGGAAGGCGCTGGCTTCGGCGCTGTCCTCGTTCGAGCCGGCCAGCTTCCAGCGGATGCCGCTGCCGAGATCCATGTCGGAGACGGCCTTGGTGACCTGCTCCTGCACAGCCGCGACCTGGACGCCGGCGGCGACGTTGGCCTGGACGACCACCGTACGCGCGCCGTCGATGCGGTTGAGGATGCCGACCGTCGGCTCCGGCTTGCGCACGACGAAGTTCGAGATCGGCACCGAGCCTTGTGAGGTCTGCACCCTGAGTTCGTCGAGCGTCGACAGCGTGCGCCGGTCTTCGGGCAGCCGCAGCCTTATGTCGACCGCGTCGTCGGCGCCGGCGGGCCGGTATTCCGAGAGTTTCAGCCCGTTGGTCACCAGCTGCACCACCGTCCCGACCGAGGTTGGGCTGATGCCGTACTGCGCCGCCTTGGCACGATCGACCTCGAGCGCCCAGTCGACACCGGGCGGCGGCAGGCCGTCGGAAATATCGATGACGCCGGGCACCTTGCCGATGCGCGCCGCGACCTCACGGGCCTTGTCGTCGAGCCCCTTGGGGTCGACGGCCGAAAGCCTGATCTGGATCGGCTTGCCGGTCGGCGGACCGGCTTCCGGCACGCGCACCTCGACATCGACGCCGGGAATGCCGGCCATGACGCCGCGCAGATCGTCCAGGATGTGGTTCGCCGACTTGCGCTCGCGCCAGTCGATAAATTCGTACTGGATGACGCCGACGACGTCTTCGGGGATATCCTGGCCGCCGCCTTGCGTCTTGCCGACGCGGGTGTAGACCGACTTCACACCCGGCCAGCCGAGCAGCCTGTCTTCCGCGATCTTGGTCGCGGTATCCATTTCGGCCAGCGAAAGATTGCCGCGCGCATGCACGTAGAGCAGGCCATAATCCGGCTCGACATTCGGGAAGAACTCGACGCCGGCGCCGTATTTCGAATAGGCAAAGCCGACGCCGAACAAGAGCGCGACGGTCAGCACCAGCACGGTGATGGGGAAGCGCACCGCCTGCTTGACGATCGCCATGTACCAGCCGTCGCGATTGTCATCCTCATGATGCGGCGGCGCCTTGGCGAAGATCGCACCCAGCGTCGGCGCGAAGACAAGCGCGTAGAGCATCGAGGCCGATAGCGTGACGATCAGCGTGATCGGCATGTACTTCATGAAGTCGCCGATGATGCCCGGCCAGAACAGCAGCGGCGAGAAGGCGGCGATGCGCGTCATCGTCGCGGCGATGACCGGACCGGCCATGCGCTTGGCGGCGAGCGCGAAGGCTTCCTCCTTCGGCATGCCCTCGCTCATCCGCCGTTCGGCGAACTCGGTGACGATGATGGCATCGTCGACCAGCATGCCGACGGCCAGGATTAGGCTGAACAGCACGATCATGTTGATCGTGTAGCCCATCATCGCCAGCAGCAGGATGCCGATCAGGAAGGACGACGGAATCGCAAGCCCGATGAGCAGCGAGGCGCGGCCGGACAGCGCGTAGAGGATGACGATGAACACCAGGATGACGGCGATCATCACATGGTTCTGCAGGTCGCCGAGCAGCTGGTTGACGAAGACCGACTTGTCCTGCGTGTAGGTGACGTTCATGCCCTCGGGCATCGACTTGACGAACTCGTCGGACACCGTTCGCACCTTGGCGATGGTGTCGATCAGGTTGGAGCCGATGCGCTTCTTGACTTCGATGGCGATGGCCGGCTTGCCGTTGAGACGGGTCACCGTCTCGGCATCCTTGAAGGTCGAACGGATCGTCGCGATGTCCTTGGCCTGCACCACGGCATTGGGGCCGGCGACCACCGGCAGTGCGGCGACATCCTCCGGCGTTTCGATCAGCGACGGTACCTTGACGGCGTATTTGCCCTCCGAGCCTTCGATATTGCCGGCGGCGACCAGGCTGTTGGAGTTGCCGACCGCACCGATCAGTTGATCGAGTTGCAGCCCATAGGAAGACAGCTTCATCGGATCGATGACGACCTCGACGAGATCGTCGCGCGCACCCTGCAGCGAGCCCTCGAGAACACCGGGAACCTCCTCGATGCGGTCGCGCAGTTCACGCGCGGCGGCGGTCAGCACGCGTTCGGGCAGATTTCCCGAGAGCGTGACGACGAGCACGGGAAATTCGGAAATGTTGACTTCGGTGACGACGGGTTCTTCCGCCGCCTGCGGCAGGTCGGCCTTGGCGTCCTGCACCTTGCTGCGCGTGTCCTGCAGCGCGGTGGCCAGATTGGTCTGCGGCTGGAATTCGACCAGCACGTAGCCGCCGCCCTGGAAGGCGGCCGAACGCATCTCCTTGAGGCCCTTCAGGCTTTTCAGCTTGCTTTCCATCGGCCGCAGCAGAAGCCGCTCCGAATCCTCGGGCGAAATGCCCTGGTAGATCAGGCTGACATACATCATCGGAATCGGAACGTCGGGCTCCGCTTCCTTTGGCGTCGCCTGATAGGCGACCCAGCCCGCCAGCAGAAGGAAGACGAGGACCGAAATGGTCAGGCGGGCATTGTTGATTGCGAGTCTGACGATATCCATGGCTAACGCCTGTTCTTGAATTTTCACGAGCTGCGTCGCAGCCGATTGTCCCCGCCTAGGGCTAGTCCGTCGCGATCTCTTGCTACTGCGTGCCGGCCGTCGCTTCGCCGAGCAGCTTCTTGATGATCGCCTGGTCGGCCTCGACCGGATTGACCAGATCGCCTTCCTTCACCAGTTCCTGGCCGGCGACGATGATGCGGGCGTCGGCCGGTATGCCGCCGAGGACGAGGCCTGTCGGCGTGTCGTCGACGAGGTCGATGGGGAAGAACGCCACCTTGTTGTCCTTGCTCACGGCACGGATGCCGAGGTCGCCCTTGTCGCCGAGCGTCACAACCGAGCGCGGCAGCAGCACCGCGTCGGTCGGCTGTGCGTTGAGCGCGATTTCCGCCGTCATGCCGGCCGGCACGGAGCCGTCGGCATTGGGGACGGCAACCTCGACGCGGAAGGTGCGGGTCGCCGACGAGGCGTCGCGGCTGATGTAGCGCACGGTGCCTTGGACGGTCTGGCCGCTGACCAGCCGTATGGTGGCCTTGTCGCCGAGCTTGAGGTAGCCGAGATCGCGCTCGCTGACTTCGCCGCGGGCAATCACCGGATCGAGCTTGAGGATGGTCGCCACCTCGCCGCCTTGCATGATGGAGCTGCCAAGTTCCACCGGCACCCGGTCGATAACGCCGTCGAAAGGCGCCTTCACCTCGTTGCGGTCGAGTTCGGCCTGTGCCGTTTCCAGTTGCGACTGCGCCGAGGTCAGGTTCGAGCGCGCGGTGTCGAGCTGCAGCTTCGGCAGATTGCCTGATTTCATCAGCCGCAAGGCTGCGTCCAGCTCGGCCTGACGCTGCACCACCAATTGCTTGGCGTTGTCGACCATCGAGATCTTTTCTTCCGCCGCAAGCATCAGCACCAGATCCCCCGTCTTGACGTGATCGCCTTGCTTGACAGGCAGCTTGTCGATGACACCGGCGACGCGCGTCGCCAGCACCGCCCGCTTGTCGGCTTCGGTCAGCCCGGAAATGCGGATGGCGCGTGCATAGGTCTTGCGTGGCGGCGTCACCACAGCGACCGTGCGCAGCGGTGCCTTCGGCTCGGCTTCCGCCTGCTTCGGCTTCGCCGCATCGGGCGCCTTGGCCTGTTCGGCTTCGGCTGCCTTGGCTTTGTTGGCGGCTACGCTGCCGACTGACGAAAACTCGCCTGTCGCCATCCACGCCGCGAAACCAATGAGCACAACAACGGCTGCAAGCTTGTGAAACCTGATTCTCATCGTCGTTTTTTCCACTGCGGGTTCGGCCAGCGTCCTCATAACGCGGGCGCGTCGCCGATATGGGTGCGCGCCGGGCCGTGTTCAATTTGCCGTGATCGGCGAAGCGCGCTTCTACATCAAAGTTGCACCGCAATATAGTCTGAAAGTTGCAAGATCATTGCGCCACCGGGCAAGATGCGCCCGCCGCCGCCCAGTTTTCGATCGCTTGATAGGTCGCTTCGGCGGAGCCCGGAGCCGGTTCACGACCCCATCCCGGCGCCCAGCCCCAGGCGACCAGTCTGTCGTCGCGAACATGCACCGCGATGTCCTTCAAGCTGCGGTTGCCGTTGCGCAAGGGATCCTTGATCTGGGCGCAGATTTCGGCCGAGGACTTGCCGAACCAGGCCATCTCGGCTGGCGCCAGATGCCAGTTCTCGGCCCCGGGCGGCCCGTGCAATGCCTTGGAATTGCTGGAGAAATGGCAAGTCATGCAACGCAGGCCCGGACTGCCGAAGCCCGACCCGTCAGCACCGCGCTGGACATTGAAGGCGTGCACGCGCGTGCCGCCGTAATGCGCACCCGACCAGCGCGGTCGCTCGTCCGCGACATGACAGTCAGCGCAGCGCGGATGCGAGAACACCGCATAGACCTTGTCCCATTCGGACAGGGCTTTTGCTGTGTCGACTGCCACCGGCGCCGGCGTCTGGCTCTCTTGCGCGATCGCAAACGGTGCTGCGAGCACAAGCATGGCAGCAGGCGTCAGCATGATGACGAGCTTCTTCATGCGAAGGCTACCGCTTTCGACAGCGGCAGCGTGCGGATGCGCTTTCCGGTGAGCGCGAAGATGGCGTTGGCGAGCGCCGGAGCCGCCGGCGGTGTGCCGACCTCGCCGACGCCGCCCATCCTGTGGAAGTTTTCCAGGATGGCAACTTCGAATACCGGGCACTGGAAGATCCGCATGGCGTCGAAATCGTGGAAGTTCGACTGTTCGACCATGCCGTCGGCGAAGGTGATTTCCTGCCCCATCGCCGCCGAAAGACCGTAGATGGCCGCCGAGATCAACTGCGCCTCGATGATGCCGGGGTCGAGCGCGGTGCCGACATCGGCGGCGATCCACACCTTCTCGATGCGGATGCCGGCCGGCGTGTCCGCCACCTGGACGATCTCGCCGACCCAGCTGCCGAAGGACAGCGTGAAGGCCATGCCCCTGGCCTTGCCGGCGGGCAGCGCCTCGCCCCATTTCGCCATCGCGGCGACTTTCTCCACCACCTTCACCGCCGAGGGATAAGCGGCCATCAGTCTCTTGCGCATCTCGACCTGATCGATTTTTCCGGCAATGGCGATCTCGTCCATGAAACCCTCGTGGAAGAAGCCGTTGACCGAGCTGCCGACCGAGCGCCAGGAGCCGACGGGGATGGAGACCGGCGCCGCAACACCGCTGACCCGGTAATTCGGGATGGTGTAGGGTTGGTCGTAAGCGCCATCGACGATGGTCTTGTCGGGACCGAGCGGCGATATCGAAGGGAACAGCCGGCGCAGCATGCCGGCAATCACCGATGGTGAGGCCATCTTCATGTCGACGGCCACCGGCATGCCATCGTCGCCAAGCCGCGCCTGGAACTTGCCGATAGCAGCCGGCCGGTAGGCGTCGTGGCGCATGTCTTCCTCGCGCGTCCAGGTTACCTTGATCGGACGCCCGCCCGTCTCTTTCGCCATCAACGCGGCACACAGCGCGTAATCCGTCTCGACGCGCCGGCCGAAACCGCCGCCCATGAAGGTGGTGTGCACATTGACCTTACCCTGCTCGATGCCGACCGCGTTGGCGCAAAGCTGCCGCACCAGGGTCGGCGCCTGGTTGCCGCACCAGATGTCGAGCGCACCGTCCTTGAACTGTGCCGTGGCGTTCATCGGCTCCATCGTCGCATGCGCCAGATAGGGCACGGCATAGTCTGCCTCGACGATCCTTTCGCGCGGCGCGTCGGCAAAAGCGGTATCGACGTCGCCATTGTCGCGCATCACCGACCCCTTGGTGGCAAGCGCCTGCTTCAGCACATCTGAAATGGCAGCGCTGCCGAGCGGGTATTCGGGATCGAACCACTGGGCGTCGATCGCCTCGGCCGCCTTGAATGCCGCCCATGTGTTGTCGGCGATGATGCCGAAGCCATGGCCATAATTCGTCTCAAGCGGCACGATCTTGATCACGCCGGGCATTTTTTCGGCCCTGGAAAGGTCCGCCTTGACCGGCTTGGCCCAGAAGCGCGGGCTCATCTTGACCGTGCCGTAGAACATGTCCGGCAGCCTGACATCGATGCCGAAGATCGGCGCCCCGGTGACCTTGGCCAGCATGTCGATGCGCTTTTGCGGCTTTCCCAGCAGCTTCCAGTCGGCTTTGTCCTTGAGCCTGACTTCGTCCGGCGGCGCCATCGCGGCGGCGGCCGCGGCGACCGCGCCATAGGTCAGCGACTTGCCCGACGCCTTGTGCAGGATCGAACCGTCGGCCGTTTCCAGATCGGCTGCGGCAACACCCAGTTCTTGCGCCGCAGCCGCGATCAGCATCTGCCGGGCAGCGGCACCCGCTTGCCGCATCTTGTCAAAACCATCGCGTGTCGAAGCCGAACCGCCGGTGCCCTGCAGGGCAAGGAACTTGCCAACCACGCCGAGACCCGAGCGCACCGCTTGCGCCGTCATGCTCTCGTCGAAGAAGGCGAACGGACCGCCCTGTTGAAGGATCGCGGCGTTGTAGTAGGCATGGGATGCTGGTCCATGCTCGACCTTGACCCGGTCAAGGCCGACATCGAGCTCTTCGGCGACCATGGCGGCAAGCGTCGTCGAGATGCCTTGCCCCATCTCGGCGCGCGGCGCGACGATGGTGATGGTGTTGTCGGCGCCGATCTTCACATAGGGGTTGAACGTCGCCTCGCCCTTGCCGAGTTCGGCCTCGAGCGGGTTCGGAAAGGGCTTGCGATAGTAGTAATAGCCGACGGCAACGCCGCCCGCGACAGCGGCAGCGCCAATCAGGAACGTGCGGCGGGCGATCTTTCCGACACTGGCCATGGTCAGAGACCCGCCGTCTTGAGTGCCGCGGCCTTCTTGATGGCCGAGCGGATTTTGGGATAGGTGCCGCAGCGGCAGAGATTGCCGCCCATGGCGTTGTCGATGTCGGCATCGCTTGGGTCGGCGACTTCATCGAGCAGCGCCACCGCGCTCATGATCTGGCCGGCCTGGCAGTAGCCGCATTGCGCGACCTGTTCCTCCAGCCATGCCTGCTGCACCGGATGCAGCTTCCCCGCCGTGCCGATGCCTTCAATGGTCGTGATAGCGCCGCTGACCTGCCCCACCGGGAGCGAGCAGGAACGCACCGGCTGACCGTCGATATGCACCGTGCAGGCGCCGCAGGCGGCGATGCCGCAGCCGAATTTCGGCCCGGTCTTGCCAATGAGATCGCGCAGCGCCCACAGCAGCGGCATGTCCGGATCGGCATCGATATCGAAAGACTGCCCGTCGACGGTAAGGCGCATGGGGATACCCTTTGTTGTCGTCCGCTGCCAAGGGCGAAGCGTCCTCTCGGCCATTTCACCTAATACAGATTGACAAATTTCGTCATTTTGTCAAATAGGATTTTGCAGGATAGAATTGCTCCATGAACCAGATCGAAGACATCACCGCCACAGACCCCAAACGCGTCCGTATCCTGGATGGCGCGATGAAGGTGTTTTTGGCCTATGGTTTCTCGCGCACCACCATGGACGATATCGCCCGCGCCGCAGACATGTCGCGCCCGGCGCTCTATCTCCTGTTCAAGAACAAGACCGACATTTTCCGCGCCATCGCCATGATGATCCTGTCACGCTCGGTCGAGGCGGCAAAGATTGCCCTATCCGGCGATGGCCCTTTCACCGAGCGCATGATGCGGGCCATCGACGAGGCATTCATCTCGATGATGGGCGCGGTCGTTGCTTCGCCGCACGGCGCCGAATTGCTGGACATGAAATCGAGCCTTGGCGATCTGGTAGGCTGCTGGCGCGGCGGGCTTGGCCAACACATCGGCGCCGCGATCGAGCGCGAGGCAGCCAGGAACGGCGTCGACCTGGCGGCCAGAGGCCTGTCGGCGCAACTGCTTGCCGACATGCTGCTCGACGGGCTGGAAGGCATGAAGGCGCGGATCAGAGATCCGGAGGGACAGCGGCAGGCGGCCGCTGCCCTGATCAGGGTGATCGACCTGACCTTGAAGGCATGATTGCGGACCAATCGATGCACATTGATTGGTCGCTCAGGCGCGCCGGCGCTCTGCCTCCGGGTTCTTGCGCGCCGCAAGAAATTCCTTGACCCGCCGGCCAGGTGCCGGACCGCGCACCGGCTTGAAGCCGTCATCGAGTTCGCCGGAGAGATCGAGCGTCGGTCGCTTGCCGACGGCCTCGTAATTCTCTTCCAGCCAGTCGCTGGCGGCGGTGCGGCCGAGATCACGCAGGTAGGTCAGAAACGCCCATTCGGCGTTGACCTTCGAGGACGCCGACAGGTCCTTGAACGCCTCGTCGGCATCGATGCGGTGCATGCGGATGTCGCGATACTCGCCATGCGGCAGACGGCCGGCGGCGATCAGTTCCTTGACGAAGGCGATCGAGCGGAATTCGCGCAGCAACCCGGCGTTGAAGGCGATCTCGTCGATGCGGTTCTGGATCTCGTTGGCGCTTCTTGGTGTTCCCTCCCGCACCACCGGATTGATCTGCACCAGAAGCACGTCCTCGGTCGCAGCCGTCTTGAAGAACGGATAAAGCGCCGGGTTGCCGCCATAGCCGCCATCCCAATAGGGCACCCCCTTGATCTCGACAGCACGGAACAGTTGCGGCAGGCAGGCCGAGGCCATCACCGTGTCGAGGTCGATCTCGCCATCGGAAAAGACGCGCAACTGTCCGGTCTCGACATTGGTCGCCGAGATGAACAGTTCCATCGACTTGCAGGCGCGGACATTGTCGAAATCGATCTCCTGCTGAACCACGTCGCGCAGCGGGTTGAAGCCGAGCGGATTGGCGACATAGGGCGAGAACACCCGCGACATGGTGTCGAAGAAGACATAGCCAGGCGTATTCTCGATCGACCAGTTGCCCCAGGCGACATCCCACGGCATGCGGTGTACCGGGCTGAACCGGCCCTTGGCCGCCACCGCGCGCCAGAAATCGTCAAGTTTCTGCCGCGCTCCCTCGACACCTCCGCGCACATATCCGTCGGCCAGCGCCACCGCGTTCATGGCGCCGGCGCTGGTGCCGGACACTGCTGATATCTCCAGCCGTCCGTCCTCCAGCAGGCGGTCGAGCACACCCCAGGAAAAGGCCCCGTGCGAGCCGCCGCCCTGAAGCGCGATGTTGATCTTCTTCTTTGTCTCCTCCGCCTTGCCGTTTTTGGTCATGGCGTCGTCCTTGGTTCGTTTTGGATAGATGAGAAGATTTTGCGCCTCACGCGGCGGTCCAGCCGCCATCGACCGAGAGATGCGTGCCGTTGATCTGCGCTGCCGCGTCCGAGCACAGGAACACCGCCGCTGCCGCGATCTGCTCCACCGTGACGAATTCCTTGGTCGGCTGCTTGTCCAGCATGACCTCACGGATGACGGTCTCGCGATCCATCTGATGGGCTTTCATTTGGTCGGGGATCTGCGCCTCGACCAGCGGCGTCAGGACATAGCCCGGGCAGATGGCGTTGCAGGTGATTTTTTCGCGCGCCAGTTCGAGTGCGACCGTTTTGGTCAATCCCATGATGCCGTGCTTGGCTGAGACATAGGCCGATTTGAACGGCGACGCGACCAGGCCGTGCGCCGAGGCGATGTTGACGATCCGGCCACCGCCGGCCTCCTTCATCAGCGGGATCGCGGCTGCAATGGTGTGGAACGCCGACGACAGGTTGATGGCGATAATGGCGTCCCATTTCTCGATCGGAAAGTCCTCAACCGGCGCGACATGCTGGATGCCGGCATTGTTGACGAGGATATCGACCGATCCGAATGTCTCAGCCGCCTTGGCGATCAGCGCCCGGCATTCGGCCGGTTTCGACATGTCGGCCTTGATGTAGGCGGTTTTCACCCCGTGGTGTTTGGCGATCGCATCAGTGATGGCGTGGTCGGCGGCCGTGTCGGAGAAAGAGTTGACGACGACATTATGGCCTTCGGCCGCCAACGCCTGGGCGATGGCCAGGCCAATGCCCGATGTGGAGCCGGTGATGACTGCGGTTTTTCTGGCGGCCAAGGGCGGAGTCCTCTGGTTGCGGCAAGAGCGAGCTTATGTTGCACTGCAGCATATATGCTCAATGCGACGCAATAACAGCGGCCAGAGTTTTTGAGGAGATGAAATTTTCGTCATGAGCGGCCACACGGCCGCTCACCAGGAGGATATCGTTTGGATCGCCGGTCGCTCGCCAGGCGCCAAAAGACCTCAGGCAACCAGGTCCGGCACCGGCCCGACATAGTGCGACTGCGGGCGGATCAGCCGCCCGGTCGTCTGCTGTTCACGCGCATGCGCGATCCAGCCGGCGACGCGCCCGGCGGCAAAGACATTGCTGAAAGCTTGTGGCGGAAAACCCGCCGCCTCCAACAGCAGCGCGGTGTAGAACTCGACATTGGTCTGCAGCGAGCGCGACGGCTTGGCGATCCGCAGCACCTCGAGTGCCGTTTGCTCGACCGTCTCCGCAAAGGCCAGCCGGCGGCCAGTTTCGCCCTCGCCGCCGAGTTGCCGCACGACGGCCTTCAGCACATCGGCGCGCGGATCGCGCACGCGATAGATGCGGTGCCCGAAGCCCATGATGCGCCTGCCCTGCGCGATCTCGTCGCGAAGCCAGCCGGCGGCATCGCCATGCGCCTGGATCGCATCCAGCATCTCGATCACCGGACCGGGCGCGCCGCCATGCAGCGGCCCCTTGAGCGCGCCGAGCCCGGCCAGCACGGAGGATGTCAGCCCGGCCTTCGTCGAGGCGACCACGCGGGTGGCGAAGGTCGACGCATTGAGGCCATGATCGCAGACGGTCACGAGATAGGTATCGAGCGCCTTCGCCAGCGCCGTCGAGGCGACGCTGCCGCTCAGCATCTTCAACATGTCGGCGGCATGATCGGCGCGGCTGTCCGGCGCGATCGGCTGCTCGCCGCGCTGCAGGCGCAGCAGGGCCGGCGTCAGCACGGCGGGCGCTGCGATGAGCAGCAAGGCATCGGCCAAGGTCTCGCCGTCCGGCAGCAGCGCCATGCCGGCGCGCATGGCGCTGTAAACATCGAGCGACGCCAGCAGGGGCAGCGAGGGCAAGAGCCGTTCGAACACCTCGGCGCGTGCCTGGCCCAGTGCCCGCGTCAGTTGCGCCTCATCGGGAAGGTCGTCGAAGAAGCCGTCGAGCAGCAGCCGCATCACCTGGGCATAGTTCAAGCGGCCGGCCAGCTCCGGCAGCGAATGACCTCGGATCGTCAGACGGCCACCAAGACCATCCACATCGGAAAGCACGGTTTCCGCCGCCACCACGTCATCGAGCCCATTCGCCATAGCCTGTCTCCTTGAAGCATTTCCGGATCGGAGATAGAGATGGGCAACGTTTCCATCAATCTTGATCAATACAATCAATATCAGGGCTCGATATGTCCGAGTGGTTGTCCCGGGAAGAGGCGCTTGAGCGCCTCAAGGTGCGGGCGCAGACGCTGTACGCCTATGTCAGCCGTGGGCGCATCGGCATGCGGCCCGACCGCGCCGATCCGCGCCGCAGCCAGTACCGCGCCGACGATATCGCCGCACTGGCGACCCGCCGGGCGCGCGGACGGAGCCCATCAGTCATCGCTGAAAGCGCCATTGCCTGGGGCGAACCCTCAATCGCAACGGCGATTTCGACCGTCTCGCACGGTCGGCTCATCTATCGCGGGCAGGACGCCGCAGTGCTCTCCGGGCACGCCACACTGGAAGAAGCCGCCGCCATTCTCTGGGCTCTGCCGGAACCGGTGGCTTTCGAAGCACCGTCGCCGGATGTGCCCCATCAAGCCGGCCGGGCCTCGGCTTTTGCGCAACTTGCCGTGCTTGCCGGCCAAGGGCGCCCGTCGCTTGGGCGCAACCGGGCCTCGCTGCATGCCGATGCCGCGCACGCTGTCGGCGTGCTGGTCGCCGCGCTGGGCGCACCGGCAGGACCAGATCCCGTCCATCAGCGGCTGGCGCAGGCCTGGTCGGTGGACGCCGGCGGCGCCAATGCGATCCGCCGCGCGCTTGTCCTGCTTGCCGATCATGAACTGAATGCGTCGACCTTCGCCGCGCGCGTCGCAGCCTCGACCGGCGCGCCGCTGGCCGCTTGCCTGCTGGCCGGGCTCGCGACGCTGTCAGGCCCTCGCCATGGCGGTGCCGGCGAGGCGGTGATGCAACTGGCCGAGGATGCGGCCCGACATGGCGCCGATGCGACGATCCGGCGCTGGCTCAGCCACGACCGGCCATTGCCGGGGTTCGGTCATCAGCTCTATCCCGACGGCGATCCCCGGGGCGCCGCGCTGCTGTCGGTGATCGAGGTTGACGGCACACTATCGTCGCTGCGCGATGCTGCCCTTGCCGCGACCGGCGCGCTTCCCAACATCGACTTTGGGCTGGCAGCGCTGACGCGCAGCCTTGGCTTGCCGCGCGATGCGCCGTTTCGCCTGTTTGCGCTCGCACGCAGCGTCGGCTGGGCCGAGCACACGGTCGAACAGATCACAAGCGGAAGTGTCATCAGGCCGCGCGGCCGCTATGAGGGCGTGCTGGTGTAGGGTTGCAAGAGCGCCAAGCGCTCAGGACATCGTGTCGAGCTTGCGCTGCATGGCCGCGATCTGGTCCTTCAGTTCCTGAAGATCGTCGGGTTTTTCTGACGTTTCCTTCCTGGCCGGCTCGGGCGATGGCGCGGCGGCTGGCGCGGTGCCGGCGGGCGGGAACGGCGTGAACAGCCGCATCGCATTCTGGAACATTTCCATGTTGCGGCGTGTCTGTTCCTCCAGCGCCTTGATCGGCGTGGTGATCTTCATCATGTCGAGCGGCGACTTGCCGATCGCCCCCTTCATCTGCTCGCGAAAGCGTTCCTGCTCCTTGGAAAAGGCAAGCATCGACTGTTCGAGGAAGCTCGGCACGATCATCTGCATCTGGTCGCCGTAATAAGCGATGAGCTGGCGCAGGAACGGGATCGGCAGCATGTTCTGCCCGTCCTTGTTCTCCAGTTCGAAGATGATCTGTGTCAGCACCGGATGCGTGATGTCGTCGCCGGTCTTGGCGTCCTGGACGGTGAACTCCTCGCCCTTCTTGACCATCTCGGCGAGGTCCTCGAGCGTCACATAGGTGCTGGTGCCGGTGTTGTAGAGGCGGCGATTGGCGTATTTCTTGATGATGATCGGATCGTCTTTAGCGGCCATCTACATCCTCCCGGGGACACCGGCGCGCCTCTGAGCAAGCCGCCGATAACGATTGTGCCTTTTTTTTGAGGATATGCGCAAAAGCTTCACAATTCCAAGCAGTTTGTGCAGTGCGGGATCACTAAATGCTGCATAGCAGGCAAAATATGCTGCGCAGCAATGGACGAATGGTCGCCATGGCAAGGCACGGCCTGCTTGCGGCGCATGGGCGCCATGCCCATTTCCGGTTTGACTTGGGGTTGGGAAAGGGCAAGAAAAGTCCCCAACGACAGAGCAACACCCTTGAAGTCTGGAGAAGAAAATGTCCGCTTCCATCGTCATTGCCAGTGCGGCGCGCACGCCGGTCGGCTCCTTCAACGGCGCCTTCGCCGCCACCCCGGCGCATGAACTCGGCGCCGTCGTCATCAGGGAATTGCTGTCGCGTGCCGGTGTCGAACCAGGCGAGGTCGATGAGGTCATCCTCGGCCAGGTGCTGACCGCCGCGCAAGGCCAGAACCCGGCCCGCCAGGCATCGATCAATGCCGGCCTGCCCAAGGAAACCACAGCCTGGGGCCTCAATCAGGTTTGCGGCTCGGGCCTGCGTGCCATTGCGCTCGGCATGCAGCAGATCGCCACCGGCGATGCCAAGGTCATCGTCGCCGGCGGCCAGGAATCGATGTCGCTCTCGACCCATGCCCAGCACCTGCGCGCCGGCGTAAAGATGGGCGACTTCAAGCTGATCGACACCATGATCAAGGACGGGCTGTGGGACGCCTTCAACGGCTATCACATGGGCAACACCGCCGAAAACGTCGCGCGTCAGTTCCAGATCACCCGCGAAGACCAGGACCAGTTCGCGCTGGCTTCGCAGAACAAGGCCGAGGCCGCGCAGAAGGCCGGCAAGTTCAAGGACGAGATCGTCGCCGTCACCATCAAGGGCAAGAAGGGCGACACCATCGTCGACCAGGACGAATACATTCGCCACGGCGCCACGATCGACGCCATGACCAAGCTGAAACCGGCTTTCGACAAGGACGGCACGGTGACCGCCGCCAATGCATCCGGCATCAATGACGGCGCCGCCGGCGCGCTGCTGATGAGCGAAGCGGAAGCTGTGAGACGCGGCATCACCCCGCTGGCGCGCATCGTGTCCTGGGCGACCGCCGGCGTCGATCCGCAGATCATGGGCACCGGGCCTATTCCCGCCTCGCGCAAGGCCTTGGAAAAGGCCGGCTGGTCGGTCGGCGATCTCGACCTGGTCGAGGCCAACGAAGCCTTCGCCGCGCAGGCCTGCGCCGTCAACAAGGACATGGGCTGGGATCCCTCGACCGTCAACGTCAATGGCGGCGCCATCGCCATCGGCCACCCGATCGGTGCGTCCGGCGCCCGCGTCTTCAACACGCTGGTCTTCGAAATGCGCCGGCGCGGCGTCAAGAAGGGGCTGGCCACCTTATGCATCGGCGGCGGCATGGGCGTCGCCATGTGCATCGAAGCACTCTGAAAAAGAAGTGAGTAGCAAATAGGGAGTAGTCAATAGGGAAGAATTGCGTCAGCGCGACGGGACGTAGATCCCTACTCGCTATTCGCTACTCCCTATTCGCTCTCCCGACCAAAGGGAGGGAACACGCATGACCAAGGTAGCAATCGTCACAGGCGGATCGCGCGGCATCGGCGCGGCGATCTCGATCGCATTGAAGACCGTCGGCTATTCGGTTGCCGCGAACTATGCCGGCAATGACGCCGCAGCGGCGAAATTCAAGGCCGAGACCGGCATTCCGGTCTACAAATGGTCGGTCGCCGACTATGATTCCTGCGCCGCCGGCATCAAGCAGGTCGAGGCCGATCTCGGCCCGGTCTCGGTGCTGGTCAACAATGCCGGCATCACCCGCGACGCCATGTTCCACAAGATCACGCGCGAGCAGTGGAAAGAGGTCATCGACACCAACCTGTCCGGCGTCTTCAACATGACGCATCCGCTGTGGAGCGGCATGCGCGACCGCAAGTTCGGCCGCGTCATCACCATTTCCTCGATCAATGGCCAGAAAGGCCAGGCCGGCCAGGTCAACTATTCCGCCGCGAAGGCTGGCGACATCGGTTTCAGCAAAGCCCTCGCTCAAGAGGGAGCTCGCGCGGGCATCACCGTCAACGTCATCTGCCCCGGCTACATCGCCACCGAGATGGTCAAGGCGATCGACGAGAGGGTGCTCAACGACCGCATCATCCCGCAAATCCCCGTCGGCCGCCTCGGCGAACCGGAAGAGATCGCGCGTTGCGTCGTCTTCCTCGCATCCGAAGATGCAGGCTTCATCACCGGCTCGACCATCACGGCCAACGGTGGCCAATACTTCGCCTGACGACGTGGCGATGTAAGAGATCGACGGGCCGGCACACCGGCCCGTTTCCGGCACGGTCCCTTTGACGTGCTCGCGACCGTAGCTGACCCAATTCGGCACGCGAAGGTTAACAGCCGGTAGCCGCCCTGTGCAAAAGCTCCTTGGCAACCTGTGGATTCTCGGTGGATAAGCTGTTCACAACACAAGATATTGGGGTGAACAAATCGGGAAAATCGCGCCATCGCTGATTCGTCGCCGATTCGTTCCGGCTATGAGCCGAACGTTAACGACGACAGCCGGAATCGCCTGCCCAACTGCTTAACGCAGGTTAAGAAAGATCAACAATTTCATCATGTTGGTCGAGGCGCGCCTAGCCGCCGTGATTGTTTCCAGGCAAAGGTTAACGGCAACACCCTCTTAGCATGAAACGGGCCAGTTCAGCGATTCAGCATGTGGTGCGACTCGCGGCCGCGAAATCCACATGTAGCCGTGAACAAAAGCTGAATCTGCAGGAGTCACTGATTCGTCGCCGATTCGTTCCAGACTCGTTCTATCCGTTAATCCGCAGCCGATTGGAAGCTTGACAAAACCACCTTCTCGCCGCCGGCGGAACATTCCGCTTTCGCTTCGCGCCCGAAATCCCTATGTGTCGCCTGTCATACGCGCCATTTGAGGCACGCTCCCGACAACCAGAGGCCAGAAGCCTTATTTCCAGGTCCCAGAAGCCTTATTCTAGGTTGATGAACATCCAGCCCAAACACACAGAGCCGCTGATCCTGTCGGGCCGCGACGTGACCGCCGTGCTCGGGCCGACCAACACCGGCAAGACCCATCTCGCCATCGAGCGCATGGTGGCGCATGAGAGTGGGATCATCGGCCTGCCGCTCAGACTTCTGGCGCGCGAGGTCTACGCCCGCGTCTGCGAAAAGGTCGGCGCCCACAAGGTTGCGCTGATCACCGGCGAGGAAAAGATCCAGCCGCCGGGCGCCAGATATTCGGTCTGCACCGTCGAGGCCATGCCGCGCGAGACCGACGCCGCCTTTGTCGCCATCGACGAGGTGCAGCTCGCCGGTGACCTCGAGCGCGGCCACATCTTCACCGATCGCATCCTGCACCTTCGCGGCCGTCAGGAAACGCTGCTGCTGGGTGCTGCCACCATGCATGGCATCCTGCAGCGCCTGCTGAGGGGTGTCTCGGTGGTGACGCGGCCGAGGCTGTCGCATCTTGCCTATGCCGGTTCCAAGAAGCTGACCCGCCTGCCGCGGCGCACGGCGATCGTCGCCTTCTCCGCCGACGAGGTCTACGCCATCGCCGAGTTGATCCGCCGCCAGCAGGGCGGTGCCGCCGTCGTGCTCGGCGCGCTCTCGCCGCGCACCCGCAACGCCCAGGTGGCGCTGTTCCAGTCCGGCGATGTCGACTACCTCATCGCTACCGACGCAATCGGCATGGGTCTCAATCTCGATCTCGACCACGTCGCCTTCGCCCAGAACCGCAAGTTCGATGGCTTCCAGTACCGCAACCTGACCGCGGCCGAGCTCGGCCAGATCGCCGGCCGCGCCGGCCGGCATCTGCGTGACGGCACCTTCGGTGTCACCGGCCAGGTCGACCCGCTCGACGAAGAGCTGATCAAGAAGATCGAAGGCCACGATTTCGATCCGGTGAAGGTGCTGCAGTGGCGCACCGCGCATTTCGACTTTGCCAGCCTCGACGCGCTGAAGCGCTCGATCGAGACCAACGCTCCGGTCGAGGGACTGACGCGGGCATTGCCTGCCGTCGACGCACAGGCGCTCGAGCATCTGTCGCGCGACGAAGACATCCGCGCGCTCACCACCAATGCCAAGCGCGTGGCGCTGCTGTGGGAAGCCTGCGCGCTGCCCGACTACCGCAGGATCGCGCCGGCGCAGCATGCCGACCTCATTGCCTCGATCTACACGGACCTCGCACGCCACGGCCATGTCGACGAGAATTACATGGCCGAGCAGGTGCGCCGCGCCGACACCACCGAGGGCGACATTGACACGCTGTCGCATCGCATAGCCCAGATCCGCACCTGGACATTCGTGTCGAACCGGCCCGGCTGGCTGGCCGATCAGGCACACTGGCAGGAAAAGACGCGCGAAATCGAAGACAGATTGTCGGATGCGCTGCATGAGCGGTTGACGAAACGCTTCGTAGACCGCAGGACTTCCGTCCTCATGCGGCGCCTTAGAGAAAATACCATGCCTGAAGCCGAAATTAGCCCTACCGGAACCGTCCTTGTCGAAGGCCACCATGTCGGCGAGTTGCAAGGGTTCCGCTTCACCGCCGACCAGACCGCCGGCGGCGAAGACGCCAAGGCGGTGCGCACCGCTGCCCAGAAGGCGCTGGCCGCCGAGTTCGAATCGCGCGCCGAACGCTTCGGCGCCTCGGCCAATGGCGACATCGCGCTCGGCTCGGACGGCACGCTGCGCTGGATCGGCGCGCCGATCGGCACGCTTGTATCAGGCGAAGACGCGCTGAAGCCGCGGTTGGTGCTGCTGGCCGACGAACAACTGACCGGCCCGGCGCGCGACAAGGTTGCCGCGCGTGCCGAGCGTTTCGTCAATTTCCAGATCGAGTCGCTGCTGAAGCCGCTGGTCGACTTGAAAAACGCCGACCAGATTTCCGGCATCGGCCGCGGCATCGCCTTCCAGCTGGTCGAGAATTTCGGCCTCATCAACCGCCGCGACATCGCCGAGGAGATGAAGTCGCTCGACCAGGAAGGCCGCGCCGCCCTTCGCCGGCTTGGCGTGCGCTTCGGCGCCTACCATGTCTTCGTGCCGGCGCTGATCAAGCCGGCGCCTGCCGGACTGGTGACGCTGTTGTGGGCGCTGAAGAACGACGGCAAGGACAAGCCGGGTTTTGGCGACGTGGTCCATGCGCTCGCCTCGGGTCGCACCTCGGTGGTGATCGACCCTGCTTTCGACAAGACGTTCTACAAGCTTGCCGGCTACCGCAATCTCGGCCGTCGCGCCGTGCGCATCGACATACTGGAACGGCTGGCGGATCTGATCCGTCCGGCGACCAACTGGAAGCCCGGCCTCGGCCAGCGCCCGGACGGCGCCTATGACGGCCAGTCCTTCATGGTGACGCCGCCGATGATGTCGATCCTCGGCGCCACCGCCGACGACATGGAAGAAATTCTCAAAGGTCTCGGCTACCGTGCCGAGCCCAAGCCGGCCGTCGAGGTCAAGGCGCGGCTCGAAGCGCAGGACAACGCCGCCCGCGAAGCGGCGGTCGCGAAACTGGCGACGGAAGAAGCTGCACGAGCCGAGCAGGCCAAAGCGGCGGAAGCCGCGGCAACGGATGCCGCAGCAGAGGCAGCCGTCGAAGGGTCGGAGCCGGCATCGGACGCAGTGGCCGTTTCGGAAACCACGGTCGAAATTCCCGCCGAAATCACCTCCGACGCCGCGGCGGAACCTGCTGCGCCTGCCGTGGAAGAACAGGCGGACGCTCCAGTCGAAACCGTGCAAGACGAAGCGCCTGTAGCCAAGGCTGCTGCTGAACCGGCACCGGCTGAACCGCAGGCAGAGGCTGAAGCTGCCGAGACTGAAGCCGCAGCGGCAGAAGAAGCCGCAACGGCCGACCTGGCGGCAAATGCCGCGCCCGCAACGGACGCCGCGCCGGACGAACCTGTGGCGGTGACTGAAGCAGCTGTCGGCGAACCCGCGCCGGAAGCCGAAGCACCAAAACCCATCCTGTTGTGGCGTCAGGGCCGCTTCGAACAGCGCCCGCGCAACCGCGATGACAACCGCAGGAACAATCGCCCGCGCAACGGACAAGCGCGCGGCCGAAGCGATGCGCCTGCGGATGCCGCCGGCGCACCGGCCGCTGCTGCACCCGGAGAACGCCCGGCCCATGAAGGACGGCGCGATGGAGCCGGCAAGCCGCGCTTCGACCGCTCGAAATTCAAGCCCAAGCCGCAGGCCGAAGGCGAACAGCGACGTGATGGCAGGCCGCAGGGCGAACGTTCCGACCGCCGCGAAGGCCGTCCCGACTGGAAGGGTGGCAGGCCTGATGGCAAAGGTGGTCCGCAAGGCGGCAAGCCGGCCTTCCAGCCGAAGCCGCGCGAGGAGCGTCCGGTGCGTTTCGATCCGGATTCGCCCTTCGCCAAGCTCGCCGCTCTCCGCGACCAGCTGAAGAAGTAGAACCCGGCTCGCTTCGATGGTTGCCGAAGGCCGCCAGCGCATCGACAAATGGCTGTTCTTCTCCCGCGCCGTGAAATCGCGCTCGCTGGCGGCGAAGTTGGTCGTCGCCGGCCGCGTGCGCATCAATCGCGACAAAGCAGCGCAGGCCTCCGACCAAGTCAAGCCAGGCGACGTCCTGACCATCACGCTCGAGCGTCGCATCTTCATCTGGAAGGTGCTCGGCGCCGGTACGCGACGCGGCCCGGCCGAGGAGGCTCGTACGCTCTACGAGGATATGTCGCCACCGCCCGCACCGAAGGGCGAAGCCCCTCCCGATGCAATTCCGGGGCTGCGCGAGGCCGGCAGCGGCCGCCCGACCAAGAAGGAACGTCGCCAGACCGACCGATTGCTCGGCGAAGATTGATGCCTGGCGTCCAAAAACACGCAGTGGTTCTGGGACAACGGCACGCCTGAGGCGAGAACTGAGCCCGGCAAACAGACGCTCTGCGGGACATGACTGACTTCCGCCGGGCCTGCAGTCTGGAATTCCATTCCGGAAACACCGGCACCGTCCGCAATGGCTACCCTTGCAAGCGGTCGACAAAGGCGTTACCTGACGGAAAAAGCCCAACAAAATGGGACGTCCCGGAGCCGACCGATGACCTATGTCGTGACCGACAATTGCATCAAATGCAAATACATGGACTGCATCGAAGTCTGTCCGGTCGACTGTTTCTACGAAGGCGAGAACATGCTCGTCATCCACCCCGACGAGTGCATCGACTGCGGCGTTTGCGAGCCGGAATGCCCGGCCGACGCAATCAAGCCGGACACCGAACCCGGCCTCGACAAATGGCTGCAGGTCAACACCGAATACGCCGAGAAATGGCCCAACATCACCGCCAAGAAGGAACCGCCGGCAGACGCCAAATCCTTCGACGGCGAGGCCGGCAAGTTTGAGAAATACTTCTCGGCCGAGCCCGGCGAAGGCGATTGACAACACGGCCGCAAAGGCCGGTATTACGCTGGGTAAGAGGCACGTCACATTAACCGGCTTGACAGCCGGCGCTGACCTGTGGCCTTCGCGTATGCAGCAAAACCTTGATTCTTCCGACTTTTTGTGTTACATCAGCGAAACATGCCGGTGACACAACGTCGATTTATGGCGCAGACGCCCCAAATCACTGAAAGGTGAAAATCCCATTCGGACCAGAGCGATCTGGGCCAGGCGGTCGCGATGTTGCGGTTTGCCGGTCCGGCTTTTCCGATGGGTTCATCTGTTGTGCGGCTAACGATCGGCTTCCCCGATCGCGCGAGTTCGGACCGGCAGGACGCCGGTGCCACAACAAGGAGTTCAGGGCGTAATGGCAACGATCACCCCGCAGAAGAAGTCCACCGCTGCGCGTCACGGTTTCAAGACCGGCGAGTACATCGTCTACCCGGCGCACGGCGTCGGCCAGATCGTCTCGATCGACGAGCAGGAAGTTGCTGGACACAAGCTGGAACTGTTCGTCATCGACTTTTCGAAGGACAAGATGCGCCTGAAGGTGCCGGTCGCCAAGGCGACCTCCATCGGCATGCGCAAGCTGTCGGAGGAGGATTATGTCGAGCGCGCGCTGAAGGTCGTGCAGGGCCGCGCCCGCGTCAAGCGCACCATGTGGTCGCGCCGCGCCCAGGAATATGATGCGAAGATCAATTCGGGCGACCTGATCTCGATCTCGGAAGTCGTGCGCGACCTCTACCGCGCCGACAACCAGCCGGAGCAGTCCTATTCCGAGCGCCAGCTCTATGAGGCGGCGCTCGACCGCATGGCCCGCGAGATCGCGGCCGTCAACCGCATGTCGGAAACCGAAGCCGTGCGCTTGATCGAGGTCAACCTCAACAAGGGGCCTAAGCGTGGCGCCAAGGCCGACAATGAAGAGGCCGAGCAGGAAGAAGCTGCCTGATCCTTCTCGCCTTTTCGAGAGATCCTGC
Source organism: Mesorhizobium sp. M0088 (assembly GCF_040322895.1). Lineage (NCBI taxonomy): Bacteria > Pseudomonadati > Pseudomonadota > Alphaproteobacteria > Hyphomicrobiales > Phyllobacteriaceae > Mesorhizobium > Mesorhizobium sp. M0088. The sequence continues at coordinate 261,286 of NZ_JAMYUI010000004.1, read as the reverse complement.
CTGAAACGATTGGAGGCTCCGGTTTGACCGGGGCCTCTTTTGCTTTTGGGCGGCAGCTTCGATGTTGATGATGTACTGCGCACCAGCGTGCTGCATCGCGGCTTGCCGGCGCGCCGAACCGTGGTGCCGTCCAGCGCGCATTTTCGTTTAACGTGTGTCCCCACTTGTCGCCTTGCCAGCAAAGCAGGCCGCAGCAATGGTTTCGCGCAATTCCTCGTCGGCGATCGGCTTGTGCAGGATGCGGCTGCCGCTGGCGCTGATCTCCTTGAGGCGCGAAGGCGAGGTATCGCCGGTGATGATGATGGTCGGGACAACGCGGCCGATATGGGCGTGAAGCGCACGGATCGCGTCGGTGCCGGTGCTGTCATTCTCGAGACGGTAGTCTGCGATGATCAGGTCGACCGGCGCATCGCCGGCAGCCAGCGCCGCCGCATGGGCCTTCCGTGCCTCTGCGGCGGAGCGGCCGGGATAGACACGATGTCCCTCCAGGTTGAGCAAGCGCACCATGGCATCGAGAACGCCGCCCTCATCCTCGACCACCATGATGCCGGCGGCACTGCTGGCCGGCGATGTCGTGTCGACCTCTAAGCGAGCTTGCACCGCGCCGGCCTTCGCGACGGTGATGGAAAACAGGGAACCGCGTCCGGACGTCGAAGCCAATTTCAGCGGGTGCCCCAACAGGTCGGCGGTGCGGCGAACGATGGCGAGCCCGAGTCCCAGGCCTTGCGTGCGGTCCCGCGCCGGGTTCTGCAACTGCACGAACTCCTCGAAGACCATCCCCTGCTGATCGGCGGGGATGCCGGGGCCGCTGTCGAGGACCTGTATCTCCACACATGCGCCGCGCCGGCGACAGCCCAGCAGGACACCACCTTGCTTGGTGTAGCGAAAGGCATTCGACACCAGGTTGTTGAGAATGCGCTTCAGCATCATCGGGTCGCTGTCGACGCAGAGGCCGCTGTCGACCACGCGCCACGTAAGTCCGCGCTGTTTCGCCTCGGCGGCGAATTCATTGCGAAGATCACCAAAGAGGTCGCGCAGCGGCACCGCCTCGCTCGCGACCGTGACGATGCCCGCATCGAGCCGGGAGATATCGAGCAAAGCGTTGAGCAGCCCACTGAAGTTGCTGACAACCGATTTCGCCCGGCTGGCCAGGTCGCGCGCCTCGCCGGAGGGTACGTCGCCGCGCTGCCCCAAAACGGCAAGCGTCGAGACCAGCAGGCTCAGGGCATGGATCGGTTGGCGCAGATCGTGACTCGCCGCCGCCAGAAAACGCGTCTTGGCACGGTCGGCGGTCTGCGCCCTGTCGCGTTCCTCTTGCAGATGCTCGACCAGCGTTTCGTTCTCCAGTCGCAGGCTGACGGTTTCGCGCAGCATGCGGTAGGTGATACGGCAGTAGTAGAAATTGATCGCCACCAGCGACGCGAGCAGGAACAGGAAGGCGCCGGAAATATCGCTTTGGGTGGTCAGGCAGCGCAGGGCGACCGGCACCACCGTGGCCAGGATGGAACCAACCAGCGCCGGCGGAAAGGCCGACAGAGACGGCACGGTGCCGCAGACGAGACCAGTCAGGACGATGACCGTGAAGGACAGCACGATCGGCGCCTCGGGCATGAATCCGACCCAGCCAAGCACACCCCACAGAAGGCCTGACATGCAGGAAAATGCCGTCGCCAGCCGTGCCCAGCGCAAGATCGAGTGGCGATCCCGGGCGCGGCTGAAAAAACGGCGCGACGCCAGCACCCGGATAGCCGTCAGCAGATACAGCGCCGCTAGCCAGCCGATCAGCCAATGGGTGGAAACGGCCGTTCTCAGCACATAGACCGCCGCCATCGAGATCACGATGTTGGAGATGACCACGCCGTAGGAATTGCGATACAGGAGTTCGATCAGGGCCTGGCGTATCTTGTCTTCCTGCATCGAATCCCTCCAATTGCCCCAAGTATTCTCCGGGCGGTCTTGCCCGGTACCGTTGATCTACCGGCAACCTGTTTCGCATAAGTTGGCGATCGATCCATATACGCCGCTGCAGTCCTGGATGGTGCCCTGATGAATCGCCCGCTCACCGCCATACTCGCCGACGACCATGCCATCGTGCGCGAGGGGCTGAAGCTGCTCATCTCGGCGATGGACAATGTCTCGGTCGTCGCCGAGGCTGCGGACGGCGAGGCGCTGCTTGGCCAGCTGCGAAGCACGCGCGCCGACCTTTTGATCCTCGACCTCGGCATGCCAGGTGTCGCCGGGATGCAGTTCATCACCACCATCAGGACCTTGGCGCCACACCTGCGCATCGTGGTGCTGACGGCCAATATCGAGCCGAGGACGGTGCGCGCCGCGCTCAGTGCCGGCGCCAGCGCCTACCTGACCAAGGACGGCGATCCCGAGGAACTCGGCGCCGCCATCGAAGCGGTCAAGAACGGGGGCACCTATCTGGCGAAAACCGTTCGCTTCGCGGTCAGCGATATGGGCAGGGGCAGCGAGCCGATAGCCGCACAGGAAATCCTCTCCCCGGTTCCGCTGACGCGGCGCGAACGGCAGATCCTTCAACTGGTGGCGCAAGGCATGATCACGCGCGACATCGCCGAACGGCTGGGTATCAGCCTGCCGACCGCTCGCAAGCATCGCGAAAACCTGATGGGCAAGCTCAATCTCCACAACACCGCCGAACTGACCGCCTACGCGGTTCGTCTGGGATTGCCCGCCGGCTGACATCGCAGCCGCTCGGCAACGTCCCCTTAACCATCGGCAGATTAGCCAAGCCCGATCACGATCCAAATACGGCATCTGCCGTATGTTTTCGGCCTGACCCCCAGCCTACTCCTCCCACGGCTTGATCACATGGGAGGAGCCGTCATGCCGTCGCTGGATCTTTGGATTCCGTTCGCCCTCGCAACGCTCGCCTTCGCCTGCATGCCAGGGCCGGCGATTCTCTACATGACCGCGCAGACGCTGGCCCATGGCCGTCAGGCGGGATTGATGGCGGCACTGGGTGTTCATCTCGGCTGTTACGTGCACATCCTGGCCGCGGCGGTCGGACTCGCCGCACTGATGGAACACGCGCCGGTCGCTTTCTCGATGATCCGATTGGCGGGCGCCACATATCTCATTTCGCTGGGCCTTGCCATGTTCCTGGGATGGAACCGGATGGGCGAGGACGGTGCCAGGCCGGCCCCGAACACATTCCGCGACAGCATGGTCGTCGAGATCCTCAATCCCAAGACAGCACTGTTCTTCCTGACCTTCCTGCCGCAGTTCGTGGATCCGTCAGCCGCCATTGCCGTAGGGTTGCAATTCCTCATCCTCGGCATCGTCGTCAATCTTATCTTCTCGATGGCCGACCTGGCGGCGGTCGGCATCGCCTCGCTCGCCGTTGGCCGGTTCACTGGCGGCGGCGCCGGATGGGTGATCCCCAAGACATGCGGTTCGATCCTCATCGGACTTGGCGTGGCGCTCGTCAGCCATCATATCTGAACCTGCAAATGAAAAGCCGCGGCGTCAGGGGAGAGCCGACGGTGAAATTTTAGCGGCTGCCGGCAGCAAGGGCCAGTATGCCGGAGGGCGCCTCACGGCCTGCTCGCGCACCGGGCAAGATATCCCGGAAACCAGCGCCCCTTTTAGGGCCATCGCCCGAATCAACATACTCTGGGTCGCGCGCTTACGCGCCGCCGCCTTCCTTCTCAGCCTCCTGCTTCAGCGTTGCGATGAACCGCTTCGTCCGTTGCTGCTGCGGATTGTTGAACAGCACCGCGGCCGGCCCCTTCTCGACGACGACGCCGGCATCGAGGAACACCACTTCCTGGGCGATCTTGGAGGCGAGGCGCAGATCATGCGTCGCCATCACCATGGTCGTGCCTTCGCTGGCGAGCTTGCCAAGCACCTCGACCACCTCTTGCGCCAGTTCCGGGTCGAGCGCCGAGGTCGGCTCGTCGCAGAGCAACACTTTCGGCGACGGCGCCAACGCGCGGGCGATCGCCACGCGCTGCTGCTGGCCGCCCGACAGCGTCGCTGGCCAGGCGTCTGCCTTGTGCACCATCCCGACCTTCTCCAGCAGAGCCAGTGCCCGCTCGCGTGCCCTCTCAGGCGGCCATTTCAACACCGTCACCAGCCCTTCCATGACGTTCTCGATCGCAGTGCGATGCGGAAACAGCTGGAAGTTCTGGAACACCATGCCAGTCTGCAGCCGCAGGCGCTGGATATCCCTGGCCGGAACCCTGCCGCCGGGGTGGAATTCGAGCGTCTCGTCGCCAATGCGCACCGTGCCCGAGGTCGGGATCTCCAGGAGGTTGATACAGCGCAGCAGGGTGCTCTTTCCCCCGCCCGACGGACCGACCAGCGCCGTGACGCTGCCTTCGGCAATGGTGACCGTCACGCCCTTCAACACGAGATTGTCGCCGAAGCGCTTTTCGATGTTGCTGAGGCCGATCATGAGCGCGCCTCCAGGAAGCCGCCATAGCGGTTGAGCCGGGTCTCCAGCCGCGTCTGCAAGGCCGACAGCACCGAACTCAGCGCCAAATAGAGGATCGCCGCCTCGACATAGAGGATCAGCGGCTCATAGGTGGTGGCGACGATGCGCTGCGCCGCCTGGAACATCTCCGGCACGGTGATGGCGGCGGCCAGCGACGTGTCCTTGACCAGCGAGATGAAGGTGTTGGAGAGCGGCGGCACCGCGACCCGGCCGGCTTGCGGCAGAATGGTACGCCGCATCGCCTGGCCCCAGGTCATGCCGATCGAATAGGCGGCTTCCCACTGGCCTTTCGGCACCGAGCCTATTGCCGCGCGGATGATTTCCGACGTGTAGGCGCCGATGTTGAGCGTGAATCCGATCAACGCCGCCGTGAAGGCGTCGAGCAGGATGCCGACCGACGGCAGGCCGTAGAAGATGAGGAACAGCTGCACCAAAAGTGGCGTACCCCGGAAGATCCAGACATAGAAGCGCACAAGCGCGACCAGCGGCTTGGGGCCGAACAGCCGGGCAAGTGCTGCACCCAACCCAACGGCCAGCCCCAAGGCGAAGGACAACAGCGTCAGCGGCACGGTGAAGATCAGCGCCGCCCACAGCAGCGAAGGCAGCGACTCCAGCATCAGTTGCAGCCAGTGCGGCACGTATGACCCTCCAGATTGGTCGAAGCAGCTTGGTCAAGGCGAGAATGCGTCTGCCATATCACGACAAAAGCGGCGGGCCGTCAAAGACGGCTCGCCGCTCTATGTGTCTCATGGCCGCGGAGCGGCTCGCCTCGTAGATTACTTCGAAACATCCTGGCCGAAATAGGTGTCGGCGATCTTCTTATAGGTGCCGTCGGCCTTGATGTCGGCCAGCGCCTTGTTGATCGCGGCGACCAGCTCCGGATCGCCCTTGCGCACGATGACGCCGGAATAGTCGGCGTTTTCCTCTTGCGCGGCAATCTTCACATTGGCGTCGGGCTTGTGCTTCTTGAAGTCGAGGAACGACAGGCTGTCATTGATCGTGGCGTCGGCGCGGCCGGTCAGAAGCAGCTGGATCGACTGGTCGAAGCCATCGGTGCCGACCAGTTCAGCGCCGTTCGTTTCGGCCAGCTTGCCGAAATTCGAGGTCAACGACTGCGCCGACTTCTTGCCCTTGAGATCGGCGAAGCTCTTGATGTCGGTGTTGTCGCCGCGCACGATCAGCACCGCCTTGGAGGCGATGTAGGGATCGGAGAAGTCGTACTTGGCTTTGCGGGCATCGGTGATGCCGACCTGATTGATGACGGCGTCGTAGCGATTGGCGTCGAGGCCGGCGATCAGTCCATCCCACTTGCCTTCGAGGAACTCGGCCTGGACACCAAGCTTCTCGGCAATCGCCTTGGCAATTTCGACGTCGAAGCCGACCAGTGCACCGGACGTGTCATGGTAGGTGAACGGCGCATAGGTGCCTTCCGTGCCGATCTTGATGACACCGGCGTGCTTGATCTGGTCGAGATTGGGGCCGGCATGACCTGAAGCGACAGCCAGGGCCTGCAGCGTTCCGGCGATAATGAGCGACTTGAGCCATTTCATTTTTCTGTGATCCCGTCCTTGGCCGGCTGGCCGGCATATTTGTGAGCGCTGGAAACTGACAGATGCAAGCCGAAAAAATAAGGAACAGGATTTCAAAAACGGCGGGTTTATGAAACCATATTCTCTAAACGGCGCTTTTCCACTCGTGATCGCAGCCATCTCAGACCTCCTGAGAATCCTTCAGGCAACACAATCGCGCCGCTGCGGTCGCGGAACCTTTCCCGCGCATGGCAGTTCTGGCTGTTCTAGGGCACGACGCCGGCATTTCAACCCGGGCGGCAGCCAAGTTTGCAAAGTCATTCGCACCACCCAGGGAGCGCCTCATGATGGAAGACACGGCAGGACGGATCATGGTCCGCGCGGCAATGAAGGCTCCCTACCTCGAGCGTGACGAAGAGCATCGGCTTGCATTGCTCTGGAAAGAGGACAACGACCAGAACGCGCTGCACTCAATCACCGTCGCCCATATGCGGCTGGTCATTTCCATGGCCTCCAAGTTCCGCCATTACGGCCTGCCGCTCGGCGATCTGGTCCAGGAGGGTCATGTCGGATTGCTCGAGGCTGCCGCCCGCTTCGAGCCGGAGCGCGAGGTGCGGTTCTCGACCTATGCGACATGGTGGATCCGCGCCTCGATGCAGGACTATATCCTGCGCAACTGGTCTATCGTGCGTGGTGGCACCAGCTCGGCCCAGAAGGCGCTGTTCTTCAACCTGCGACGCCTGCGCGCGCGGTTGGCGAATGGCACGGAGCCGCTCTCCAACGCCACGCTCTATCGCGAAGTGTCGGAGGCGCTTGGCGTCTCCGAAGCCGATGTGGCGATGATGGATTCGCGGCTCTCGGCGCCCGACTCCTCGCTCAACATGCCTATTGCCGACGATGCGGGTTCGACCGAGCGCATGGATTTCCTGATTTCGGACGATCCGCTGCCCGACGAGATCGTCGGCGACAAGATCGATGTCGCGCGCCGCTCGCTCTGGCTGAGGGAGGCGCTTCGCGCGCTCAACGCACGGGAGCTGAGGATCATCGAGGAACGGCGGCTGAACGACGAGGGCGCGACACTCGAAGCGCTCGGCGAAACCCTCGGCATCTCCAAGGAACGCGTCCGCCAGATCGAGGCCCGCGCCATGGAAAAGCTCAAGGTCGCATTGGTGAAGCAGAACCCGGAGTTCATGGCGACTGCCGCCTGAACGGCGGCAGGCGTCCAGCGGCGCCTACTTGTCGGTGACGATCTTGACCTTGTCGCCGGCCGAAACGGCGGCACCGGGCGACAGCGCGTTGAGGACGCGGAACAGGTCGAGCTTGCGGTCGACGCCGACCATCTGCGCCGAAAGTGAACCCATCGTCTGCCCAGGCTGGACGGTGACGACGCGGATGTGCAGCGGCTTCAGCGCCGCCTTTTCGGCAGCACTCAGTATCCGGAACGAGCCGCTTACCGAACGGGCGATCGTGTCCAGAGACGTGCTGGCGGAAGGGGCCGCGGTCAGCAGCCGGTAGACTTGGCCGCCAGCGCGGATCACCGCTATGTCGAATTGCCAGCCTTCGGCGCCGGCATGCGCGGTCGCCGCCTCATTGCCGTTGATGGTTTCCTGCTTGACGCTACTGTCGACGAGACCAGCCACCCAGCCGCTGCGGATATAGTCCGTCAGCGCCCGGTTCTTGTCGATGGAAACGCCATCGAAACGGATCGCTATGTCGCCGGGGCCGGTGGCCGTCACCGCTGCCGCCGAATTGTCGATGATGAAGCCGTCCGGCACCGTGAACGACACGCCAAGGCCCGGGTGCAGGAAGGTTTCGCCGCGCACATAGCCTTCCTCGGGCGTGTCGCCATAGAGCAGGCCGTCTATGCCGGCGAGGAAGGAATCGCGGTCGCGCGTGCCGACGCCCGGCGCGCCGAACTGGCGGGCATGGCGCTGCGCCAGATCGATGCGCTGCGGCGTGTTGGGGTGCGTGGCCAGGAAGTCCAGGCTGGCGTCGGTGGCGCCGCTGATCGAGCGGAAATCGGTATAGGCCGACATCGATTGAAGGAAGCGGCCTGCGGCGAAAGGATCGTAGCCGGCCTCGCCGATCGACTTGATGCCGATGGCGTCGGCTTCCAGCTCCTGGTTGCGCGAAAATTGCGCCAGCCTCAGCTTGCCGCGGATCAACGCCGCCTTGGCGGTCGGGCTGTCGCCGAGCACATCGGAAACCACCTTGGTCGCCAGGCCTTCCTCTGCCTCGAGCTGTTGGCGCTGCAGGCCGTGATTGGCGGTGACGTGGCCCATCTCATGCGCGATTACAGCGGCAAGCTCGGCCGAATCATTGGCCAGCGCCAGGAGGCCGCGGGTGATGTAGAGATAACCGCCCGGCAGCGCGAATGCGTTGACGTTGGGCGAATTTAGAATGGTGATGCGATAGGTCTGTGTCGGGTTGGCGGACACCACCGTCAAACTACCGACCACCTTGGCGACCATTCGCTCGAGCTTGGGGTCGGAATATTCACCGCCGTAAGTCGCCAGGATGCGCGGGTGCTGCGCCTTGGCCAATTCGGCGAGCTTGTTGTTGGCGCCGACATTGTCCACCGTGATCGGCTTGTCGGAAGGCTGGAATCCGGATTCCTGAACTTCCGGCGGCGTGAACATCTGGCAGCTTGCCAACGCCACGGCAAAACCGGCCAGCGCGAGAAAACGCGCCAGCGGTTTCATTCCCAATGTGTTAGCGCCGATCGCCAGAACGGCTTCCTTTCGGGTCCCGGCGCATGACCACGAAAATCGGGGGCGATCTTCGGAACGTGTCATGCGCTATCTCAAACTGCTGCAGCATCCGTTGCCCGTCCCTTAGGGCGGGCGGCGGATACTGCAGGCAAATCACGGCCTGTGCCGGACCGGTAGGGCGACCTAGCCACACTCCCCCGGTCATGGCAAGCAAACGCCACATCGCCTGGAGCCGGTTTGACCGTAAATTATGTCCGCTTCCGGGCAACATCGCGTGATGTGGAATATCCAGCACCCGCGCCGATATAGCGCCGGAACGCCTCCGGACCAGCCCCGGTAAAGAAATCATCAGCCTTGCCGGTTGCGGCCACCAACCCATTGTCGACAAACACCATGTGCTCGCCGATGCGGCGTGCATCCTCGGGCTGGTGGGTGACAAATAGCACCGTCATGGCGCGTTCGGCATGAACGGCAGCAACCAGATCCAGCATCTCGTCGCGCAAAGCGGGTCCGAGCGAAGCGAAGGGCTCGTCGAGCAGCAACACCGGTCGGTCGCGCACCAGCACGCGGGCCAGTGCGACGCGCTGGCGTTCGCCCCCGGAGAGCTCGCGCGGCAGGCGTTTCTCCTTGCCCGCGAGACCGGTGCGCGCAAGCGCCTCGGCGACCGCGGCGCGGTCCGCCTCGGTCAGTCCCAGGGAGGGCGAGCGGCCGAGCCCGACATTCTGCTCGACGGAAAGATGCGCGAAGAGATTGTTCTCCTGGAACACCATCGACACCGGCCGCGTCGAGGCCGGCTCGGCGCTGACATCGGCCCCGCCGATCAGCACGCGGCCCGATTGTGGGGTCTCGAAGCCGGCGACCAGATTGAGCAGCGTCGACTTGCCCGAACCGCTCGGACCCATGATGGCGGTGATCTTCGCCGTGGCGAACTCGACGTCGAAGACAAGTGGCACCTCACCATAACTGAACGACACCTTGTCCAGCCGCACCGGCGCGCCCTTCTCGACCCTGCTGGCCGCCCTCTCACGCATCGCGGACCTTCTCCCTTCCCAGCCAGTGCGCCGCCACGATCAACGCGAGACAGACGAGGCCGAGCAGCAGTGCCAGGCCGGCGGCATCCTCGGTGCGGTAGCTGCCCATCCGTGCCAGAAGAAGGTAGGGCAATGTCTGCACGGAATCACTGCCGAACAGGGCAATGACACCGAGATCGCCCAGCGACAGCGCCATGGCGAAAGCGAAGGCCGTGGCGAGCGGGCGCCGCAGCGACGGCCAGTCGACCAGCATCAGCCGGTTCCAGCCCGCAATGCCGAGCTGTGCGCAGAGCCGTTCGTGACGCTCGCTCGCCGCATCATAGGCGGGACGCACGGCGCGCAGGGCGAATGGCATCGCCATCACCGCGTTGACGGTGACGACCATGACCGGGGCGATGGCAAAGACATCGCCGGCATGGCGCAGCAACAGGAACCAGCCGGCGCCGACGACGATCGGCGGCACGACAAGGACAAAGCCGGCGCCTGTATCGGCAGCGTGTTCGAGCAGTGTCTTTGCGCCGGCACGGCGGTTCAGCGCCAGTGCCCGCCGCGCCATGGTCAGCGCCAGCGACAGCATCACCGAGAGCAGTGCCGACAGGAAGGCCAGCACCACGCTGGTCAGCGTTGCCTGCCGGACAGTGGCCTCACCGGCCAACCGGCCGAGATCCGCACCCAACCCGGCCATCACGGTTGCCGCCATCGGCCCAACGACGAACAGCAGCGCCAGGATGATGAGTAGCGCGTTCAACCAGGTCTCGCTCCGATGGACTGAGAGATACCGACGTTGCGCGACCGGCAAATTGGTGTCGCCGACCACATTGGCGCCCAGGCGCGTCAGGGCCAGCACAACGATAAAGGTCAGGGCAATCTGCAACAGCGTCAGTGTAACGGCCCGCGCGGGATCGAAATCAAAGCGCAGCGCCTGGTAGATGCCGACCTCCAGCGTCGTCGCGGCCGGCCCGCCGCCGAGCGTCAGCACGATCGTGAAGGATGTGATGCAGAGCATGAACACAAGCCCGGCGACGCCGGGCAGTGCGGCGCGCAGCGTTGGCCATTCGATCAGCCGGAACGCCGGCCGCGCCGCCATGCCGAGTTGGCTCGCCAACCGCCATTGGTCGGCCGGTATGGTCTGCAGCGCCTCGAGGAACAGCCGCGTCGCCAGCGGCAGGTTGAAGAAGACATGGGCGACGAGGATGCCGGACAGGCCATAGATACCCGGCCAGCTTCCGCCGCCGATCAGGGCAAGCACGCCGGCGAAATAGCCGGCACGGCCATAAAGCGCCAGAATGCCGAGCGCTGCGACAATAGCCGGCAGCGCCAACGGCACGGCGAAGATCTGCAGGATGAAGGCGCGGCCGAAGAAACGTGGATGTCGCGACAGAGCCCGCGCCACGAACAGCGCCGGGATGGCCGAAAGCAGCGTCGAGAGCGCCGCTTGCCAGAGCGTGAAGCGAATGACGCGAAGCAGATAGGGATCGAAGGCTGCCCAGGCGCCCGAGAAATCATGGGCGCCCTCGAAAAGCAGGCCGGCAAACGCGCCGCCGATCAGCAGCGCGATCGCGGCAAGCGCGACAATGCCGGCGCTGACGCGGGGATCGGCTGGATGGCGCGTACGCATCTCGCGCTATCCAACCCTGCGACGGGTATTGATCGAGGGGAATATCTGGCGAAGGCCGAGCCCACCCCCCTCTGTCCTACCGGACATCTCCCCCTCAAGGGGGGAGATTGCGCACTCAGCCGCCTTCGCTATTCTCAAGAGTGGCAGGACTAAGAGAGGCGATAAAGCTGCCGATATCCCCCCCTGAGGGGGAGATGGCCGGCAGGCCAGAGGGGGGCGGCTTGGCGCAAACATGCGACGCGGCTCGCGCCCTACTTGCTCATCACCGCAAGCCATTCATCGACCCAGGCCTTGCGATTGGCAGCGACCTCTTGCGGGCTGAACAGCAAGGTCTTGGTCGGCTTGACCAGTTTATCAAAGGCCGGATTGAGCGGCTTGTCGGTCTTGCCGGCCGGGAACATCCAGTTGGTCTCGGGAATGGCATCCTGGAATTTAGGCCCGGTCATGAAGGCCATAAACTTGGCCGCCAGCGGATTCTTGGCTCCCGTCGTGGTGATACCCGCCACCTCGATCTGCAGATACTCGCCCTCCTCGAAGGAGGCCGCCTGGTAGCGCCCGGTGTTCTCGGCGATCATGTGATAGGCTGGCGACGTCGTGTAGGACAGCACCATCGGCGCCTCGCCCTTGGTGAACAGCCCATAGGCCTCGCTCCAGCCCGGCGTCACGGTCAGCACCTTCGGCTTGAGCTTGGCCCAGGCCTCCGGCGCCTTGTCGCCATAAACCGACTTGACCCACAGAAGCAGGCCGAGGCCCGGCGTCGAGGTGCGTGGATCCTGGATGACGATCTTGTCGTCGGCACTGCCTTCGACCAGCTCTTTCAGGCTTTTCGGCGGGTTCTTCAGCTTCTCGGTGTCGTAAACGACAGCGAAATAGCCGTAATCAAAGGGGACAAAAGTATCGTCGCTCCAGCCACCCGGCACGTTGACATCAGTTACGCCGCCATGCGGCGCGAACAAGCCTGACGCCTTGGCATCGGCGGTGAGATTGGTGTCGAGGCCAAGCACGATATCGGCCTTGGTCGATGCGCCTTCCAATCTGACGCGGTTGAGCAGCGCGACGCCGTCGGCGACCGAGACGAACTCGACATCGCAGCCGCATCCGGCCTCGAACTCCTTCTTCACCACGGGACCCGGGCCCCAGTCGGCGGTAAAGCTCTCATAGGTGTAGACGGTGAGCTTGTCCTTGGCCAAGGCCGGTCCGGACAAGGCCACGACCGTTGCTGAAACAAGAGCGTATAAAAGCGTGCGCATCGGCGCCTCCTTCGTTCGAATTGAAAGGAATTGAGGCGTCGGACTGTCCGAAACGTCTAATCCCTCCGCCGGTACAAACCGGATCAGGTTCAGCGGGTTGGCGAGACTGCCTCTCAGCCGGTCCGCGAAGATCGCGTCCGGCACCCCGTTAGAGCGTTTCGACACATAGGCCGGGCCGATCCGCCACGCAAGTGGGAGTTTGCCGCCTTCCGTTTCCCGTGCCGGGCTGGTAAGGGCCACACGATATGAGCACATTCACCATCCTGCTTGGCGGCGATCTCATCCGCACGCCACGGCTCGACCGCCAGGCCGAAGGCTCCCGCGTCATCGCCGCCGACGCCGGCATAGGCCATGCGCAGTTGCTGGGCCTCGTGCCGGAGCTGTGGGTGGGTGATTTCGATTCCGTGCCGGCGAACCTGCCGGACGATCTCGCTTCCGTGCCGCGCCGGACCTTCCCGGCGGAAAAGGACCAGACCGATGGCGAACTTGCCATCGCCGCAGCACTCGAGCGCGGCGCGACCCGGCTGGTGCTCGCCGGTGCTTTCGGCGGCAAGCGCGCCGACCACGCTTTCCTGCATCTGGCGCTTGCCTTGCGCCTGGCCGAAGCAGGGACCGATGTGCTCCTGACCAGCGGCGCCCAGGAAGGCATTCCCCTGCTGCGTGGAATGGCCGGCTTCGACTATGCCGATGGCACACTATTTTCGGTGCTCGGCTTTTCCGAACTCGCCGGCCTGACCGTCACCGGCGCCAAATGGCCGCTGAACCACGTCAAGGTGGCCTTCGGTTCGTCGCTGACCATTTCCAACGAGATCAAGGGCCGCCTCGAAATCGCGCTCGGCCATGGCCGCGCGATGCTGCTCGCTCATCCCTATCCCTTACCTGAAAGCTGACATGGCCCCGCCTCTTCTCAACCTCGACGGGATAAAACTGACCTTCGGCGGCACGCCGCTGCTCGACGGCGCCGCCTTGACGGCTTCGGCCGGCGACAAGATCGCACTGGTCGGCCGCAACGGGTCGGGCAAGTCGACCCTGCTGAAGATCGCCGCTGGCCTGATCGAGCCGCAGGACGGCGAGGTGTTCCGCCAGCCTTCGGCAACTGTCCGCTATTTGCCGCAGATGCCCGACATGGAGGGCTTTGCCACTGTCCGCGCCTATGTCGAGGCCGGGCTTGGCCCTGCCGACGATCCCTACCGCGCCAGCTATCTGATGGAGCATCTCGGACTGTCGGGTGAGGAACGTCCCAACGATCTGTCGGGCGGCGAGGCGAGGCGTGCTGCCCTTGCCCGCGTCATGGCGCCGGAGCCAGACATCCTGCTGCTCGATGAGCCGACCAACCATCTCGACCTCTCGGTCATCGAATGGCTGGAAGAAGAACTCATCCGCACCTCCTCGGCACTGATCGTCATCTCGCACGACCGCCGCTTTCTCGAACGTGTGTCGCGCGCCACCATCTGGCTCGATCGCGGCCAGACCCGCAGGCTGGACAAGGGCTTTGGCCATTTCGAGGAATGGCGCGACCTGGTCCTGGAGGAAGAAGAGCGCGAGCAGCATAAACTCGGCCGCCAGATCGTTCGCGAAGAGCATTGGCTGCGCTACGGCGTGACGGCGAGGCGCAAGCGAAACATGCGCCGGCTCGGCGAGTTGCAGACCATGCGCCAGCGTTTTCGCGGCCATCGCGGTGCCGAAGGGTCGGCGACCATGGTGGCGAGCGACGCCGCCGAGTCCGGCAAGCTGGTGATCGAGGCGAAGAACATCGAGAAGAGCTTTGGCGATCTCACCGTGGTCAAGGGGTTTTCGACCCGCATCCAGCGCGGCGATCGCGTCGGCCTGGTCGGGCCGAACGGCGCCGGCAAGACGACGCTCTTGAAGATGCTGACCGGCGAGATGAAGCCGGACGCCGGTTCGGTGCGGCTCGGCACCAATCTGGAGATCGCCACGCTCGACCAGAAGCGCGAGGCGGTCGACCCGCAGGAGACGCTGGCGCAATATCTCACCGACGGGCGCGGCGAGAACCTCGTCATCAATGGCGAGCAGCGCCACGTCGTCTCCTACATGAAGGATTTCCTGTTCAAGCCGGAGCAGGCACGCACCCCGGTGCGCGAATTGTCCGGCGGCGAGCGGGCACGGCTCTTGCTGGCGCGCGTGCTGGCGCGGCCGGCAAACCTTCTGGTGCTCGACGAGCCGACCAACGATCTCGATATGGAGACGCTGGAACTGCTGCAGGAACTGGTCGCTGGCTTTGCCGGCACCGTCATCCTGGTCAGCCACGACCGCGATTTCCTCGACCGCACCGTGACCAGCCTGATCGCACCGGATGGTGACGGCCGCTGGATCGAATATGCCGGCGGCTACTCCGACATGCTGGCGCAGCGCGGCGGCACCAGGCTGGACGACCGCAAGGCGCGCGCGAAGGCCGAAAACGGCGAAGCGCCAGTGACGGCCAAGAGTGAAGCGGCCGCGCCAAAGGGGCCAGCGAAGAAACTGTCGTTCAAGCAGAAATTCGCGCTGGAATCGCTGCCCAAAAAAATCGAGGCTGTGACGGCTTCGATTTCAAGGCTGGAGAACAACATCGCCGATCCGGCCTATTACGAGCGCGACCCGGCCTCGTTCCAAAAGACGATCGCCGCCCTCGACAAGGAGCGCGCTACGCTGGCGGCGCTCGAGGAAGAATGGCTGGAGCTGGAGATGTTGCGCGAGGAAATGGAAGGGTGAAGGATTGCGTGGGGGCTTTTATGCGCCTAGATTATGCGCATAAAAGGAGGCGATCTTTATGCTTCAATCGACGTCAAAACCTCAGCGACAATCTGTGAATACGTCCATCGACTCTCGGTTGATCAGTGATGCGAAAGCTTTGGGCATCAATATCTCACGCGCCGCCGAAGAGGGCATTGCAAAAGCAATCTCGGCAGAAAAAACGCGCCGATGGCAGGAAGAAAATAAGGAAGCCATCGACAGCTCCAATGAGTATGTCAGACGCAACGGACTGCCACTGGCCAAACACCGGCCGTTCTGATGGCGCGTTACGATTTCTATAGGAATGCCGCGGGCGGCGGTTATCTTCTCGACGTGCAATCAGACCTTCTTGAAGGACTAAGCACCAGGATCATCATTCCGCTGATGCCGCCCAAGATAGCCCCGGTTCCTGGTCGCCGATTAAACCCGACCTTCGCCATAAATGGCAAAGATCATGTGATGGTCACCCAGTTTATGTCAGCCTTCTCTGCCTCGGAATTGCCGGATCCAGAGGGAAGCCTTTCCAGGCACCATGACGAGATTGTCTCCGCGCTCGACATGCTGTTCCAAGGCTTCTGAACTGCTCCTTCTCAGCCAGCCGTCTTGGCCTGCCAGGCCTTGATCGCCTCGTCGAACACCTTCTCGCCGGGAATGCCCTTTTCCATGGTCAGCAGTGCCCGCCGTCCGGTCTTGTAGACGACAGGTACGTCGATCCAGTCCTGGCCGCGAAGCAGGGTCATGTTGGCGTCTTCGTCGGCCTTGGTATCGTTGAGCGCGACGAGGAAGAAGCCGTCGGCGATCTTCGCCGGAATGCCGATCAACGGGCTGCCGGCATCCTGTTCCGAACCCTTCATGGCGACGCGCAGGATGTTGTCGACACCGCCGCCCTCGAAACCGTCGGGCGTCAGGAAGATCATCTCGATGATATGGCTGGCCGGCAGTGTCTGATCGGTGTTGCGGCGGATGGTCATGCGCAACTGGATGTCCTTGCCGGGAATGGTGGCCTCGGCACGGATCGCCGGCTCCGGCGGCAGGTCGCCACCGGGCGATTCCTGCACCAGCGACCAGACGATATTGCCGGGCTCGGCGGAGCCCTGGGCGGTGCTGGTGCGCTCCTCGTAGAAGATCGCCTTCTGGCCGACAGGCAGAGCGGTTTCCGCAGGCGCAGCTGCCGTTGCGGGCGGCGTGCCGGCAGCATCGGGCGGCGCTGCCGGGGCAGCTCCGTTGGCAGGCGGCGTTGCGGGGGCGGCACCTGTAGCGGGGGGCGCTGCCGCGGCAGGCGTGCCTGCGGCCGGAGCGGAAATCGCCGGTGCGTTCGTCGCCGAGGGCGGCGTGGTCAGCGCGGCGACCGATTCGCCTTCGCCGATGCCGCTTTGGCCACCGGCCGGACCCGGGTCGACTTCACTGCCCTGCGGCGTCAGCCGCTGCGTGAATTTCGTGCTTTCGGCCTCCGTGCCGCCAGCCGCGGGCGCCGGAGGCGTTGCCGCGGCATCGGTTGCCGGCTTGGCAGGCGCTGGTTTCACCGGCTCGGTCTTGGCGACCTGATTGCCGCCAAGCCCAAGCATTTTGCCGAAGGCATCCTTGTTCAGCCAGATTCCGTAGCCGCCGCCGGCTACGACCAGAAGAGCGACGACGGCCGCGATCAGCCCACCATAGCTGCGCTTGCGCTCGGCGGGACGCAGGCGCTGGAAGGTGTCCGACACCGGCTCTTCGTCGCTGGAAAAGACATCTGCCTCGTCCTCCGCCTCGTCGGCATCCATACCTGGAAGAGGCGTGTCGGCGCGAGCCGGCTGGGAAGGCGCCGGCGTCGCCCTTTGCCAGCTCGGCTCGACCTTGGCGGCAGGTGGTGGCGCGGGCTGATAAGATTCAGGCTTTGCAGCGGGCGGTGCGGGCCAGGCCGATTCAGCCTTGGCCGGCTGCCGTGTATGGCTCGGCTGATTCTTGTTGCGATCGATCGACGAAAAGATGTGTTCCAGCTCCGCCAGCGGATCGGTCTCCGGCAGGCTCTTGGCATAGTCCCGCTCGACACTCGCGATCGCGTCTTCCAGCGAACGCATCTGCGTGGCTATGGCTTCGGCGGCCGGCGGCGGCGAATATTCCTCAAGCTTCTTCGCCAGCATGGTGCGAACGCTGGCATAGATGCGCGTACGCTTTTCCGGCGTCTCGTCGCCATGCTTGCCGAGCGCCTTTTTCAGAATAGCAACGTAATCTGCCATGCTTCAGTCGACCTGTATTTTGTTTCCGCGCCGGCCCCCGCAAATCGGCCGCGATGCCCGGAAAGGCTTCAGAAACTAGTCTTGAAACGGATCGGTCACAAGTATCGTGTCGTCGCGTTCCGGGCTGGTGGAAAGGAGTGCTACCGGGGCACCGATGAGCTCCTCGATGTAGCGGACATACTTGACGGCCTGGGCCGGCAGATCGTTCCAGCTGCGCGCGCCGGCAGTGGTGCCTTTCCAGCCCTCGAGCGTCTCGTAGACCGGTTCGACACGTGCCTGCGCGCCCTGGCTGGCCGGCAGATAATCGATCATCTCGCCGTCGAGACGATAACCTGTGCAGACCTTGATCTCGTCCAGCCCGTCAAGCACGTCGAGCTTGGTCAGCGCGATGCCCTTGATGCCGTTGACAGCGACGGCCTGGCGTACCAGCACCGCGTCGAACCAGCCGCAGCGGCGCTTGCGGCCGGTGACGACGCCGAATTCATGGCCGCGCGTGCCGAGGAATTCGCCGACTTCGTTCTTCTGCTCGGTCGGGAACGGACCCTCGCCGACGCGTGTCGTATAGGCTTTGGTGATGCCGAGCACATAGCCGATGGCGCCTGGGCCGACGCCGGAGCCGGCGGCAGCCTGTCCGGCAACCGTGTTCGACGAGGTCACGAACGGATAGGTGCCGTGGTCTATGTCAAGCAGCGTGCCCTGCGCGCCCTCGAACAGGATACGCTCGCCAGCCCGGCGCTTGTCGTCGAGGATCTTCCAGACCCGGTCCATATAGGGCAGGATGTCGTCGGCGACCGAGGTCAATTCCTGCATGATCGCGTCATGCGTGACTTCCGCATGGCCAAGCCCCCGACGCAGCGCATTGTGGTGCGTCAGCAGCCTGTCGACCTTCACGGGCAGTGTTTCCAAATCCGCCAAGTCCATCACCCTGACCGCGCGCCGGCCCACCTTGTCCTCATAGGCGGGGCCGATGCCACGACGGGTCGTGCCAATCTTCGTCCCGGAATTGGATGCGGCGTCCTCACGGAATCCGTCCAGCTCCCGATGCAGGGACAGGATAAGCGCTGTGTTTTCGGCTATTTTCAGGCGATCCGGTGCGACTTCGACACCTTGCGCCTTGAGCTTGGCCACCTCGGCGACGAAAGCATGCGGGTCGAACACGACGCCATTGCCGATGATGGACAGCTTGCCCTGGCGCACGACGCCCGACGGAAGCAACGACAGCTTGTAAACCTTGCCGTCGACGACCAGCGTATGGCCGGCATTGTGGCCGCCCTGGAAACGCACCACGACATCGGCCCGCTCCGACAGCCAGTCGACGATCTTGCCCTTGCCTTCGTCACCCCACTGCGAGCCGACGACCACCACATTGGCCATGTTTCTTTTCCCTTGAGACGCCGCCAAGCGGCTTGAATATGGTTCGAAACGACAGGCCTCTATAACGTCAAGACCTCGCGAGCGCGACCTTTCTTTGCCGTCGAAAATGCCCTGAGGCACAACAATTTTCGGCTTTGACATCATTTACTTGGGCGAGCGAGGGCAATAGGCCGGCAAACACCGCAGCTCCGGCGACTGGAATCCCGCGATGCATCGAAGCGCCTACATATTCCTGCTGCTCACCACCTTGCTCTGGGGCGGAAATTCGGTGGCCGGCAAGCTGGCGGTCGATCACGTTTCGCCGATGACGCTGGTCTTCCTGCGCTGGGTGCTGGCCGTGGCGATCATGCTGCCCATCGGCTGGAAGACCATCCAGAAGGACTGGCCGGTCGTCCGCAAGCACTGGTTCGTGCTGGTCGCCCTTGGCGCCAGCGGCTTCACCCTGTTCAACACCATCTTCTACACGGCGCTCAACTACACGACAGCGATCAATGTCTCGATCGAACAGGCGGCGATGCCGATCCTGATCATGACTGCCAATTTCGTCTTCTTCCGCCTGCGTGTGAACTGGGCGCAGATTGTCGGCGTCGTGCTGACCATCGCCGGCGTGATCCTCACCGCCTGCCATGGCGACCCGCGCCGGCTGTTGACGCTGGAACTCAATTTCGGCGATGCCATCATGCTGGTCGCCGTGTTTCTCTACAGCGGTTATTCGGTCGGGCTGCGGCTGAAGCCGGTCATGCACTGGCAGAGCCTGATGCTGGCCCTGTCGGTTGCGGCACTCGTCACTTCGCTGCCGTTCTTCCTGTGGGAGGTCGTCGCCGGCAAGGTCATCATGCCCGATGCGCGCGGCTGGACCGTCATCGTCTATACGGCGATCGGCGCCTCCGTCGTTTCGCAGATCTTCTACATCAGAGGCAACGAACTGATCGGCGCCAACCGCGCCGGCCTGTTCATCAATCTGGTGCCGATCTTCGGCACGCTGCTGTCGGTGCTGATCGTCGGCGAGACGTTCCACCTCTATCAGGCACTGGCTTTGGTGCTCGTGCTGGGCGGCATCGGGCTTGCCGAATACAGCGGGCGCAAGATGGCGGTGGCGGACCACCGCAGATGACATGTGGCGGCTGACGCTCTCCCCGTTGCAGCGATTCACGCGAACAGCATGGATCTAGCCAATGGCCCGGAAACAGCGGCATAAACCCTGCCGCGTCCTCACTTGGAACATTTCACCTCCAGCGGAGTTTGAACGGCAGGGAGGCGACATGATGAGCCCGAACCCTCGCAGCACGGCAAGCATTGCCGGTCACCCTATCCATCCCATGCTGATTCCGTTTCCGATTGCCTTTTTTGTCGGCACCTTCGTTTGCGATCTTATCTTCTGGCGAACAGCCGATCCCGGATGGGTCACCGGGTCGCTTTGGCTTCTCGGCGCAGGCCTGATCATGGCTGCCCTGGCTGCGCTTGCCGGCCTGACGGATGTTCTCGGCGATGTTCAGATCCGCAATCTCACGACGGCATGGCTCCATGCCGGCGGCAATGTACTCGTCGTGTTGATCGAGCTTTACAACTGGTACTCGCGGTATGCCGGGGGAGCGGCGGCCGTGATGCCAACCGGCATCGTCCTATCGATGATCGTGGTTCTCATCCTGCTGTTTACGGGCTGGAAGGGCTGGGAACTGGTCTACCGACATCGCGTGGGTGTCTCCGAACGCTCGGACGAGTTGACCTGAAACCGGCTGCCGCGGCGGCCGGCATCAGCGAGGGGGTCGGCAACCGCCTGTCCTCGATCACATCGCGTTGACGTCGAACTGCAGCCGCTTGGCCGAGTCGATCGACTTATGCGCCTTGACCTTTTCCAGCACGGCCTCCGGGAACGGCGCGTCGAGATAGAGCAGCGCTATGGCATCGCCGCCCGGCCGGTTGCGGCCGAGCTGGAAGTTGGCGATGTTGACGCCGTTCTCGCCGCAGACGGTGCCGAGCAGGCCGATGATGCCAGGCGCGTCCGCATTGGTGGTGTAGAGCATGTGCTGGCCGACCTCGGCATCGAGGTTGATGCCCTTGATCTGGATGAAGCGTGGCTTGCCATCCGAGAAGCATGTGCCGGCGATCGAGCGCGTCATGTGCTCGGTCTTCACCGTAAGCTTGATGTAGCCGTCGAACACGCCCGATTTGTCGCGCTTGACCTCGGCGACGATGATGCCGCGCTCCTTCACCATGATCGGCGCCGACACCATGTTGACGTCCGAAACCTGAGGCCGGATCAGCCCGGCGAGTGCGGCGCTGATCAGCGCGCGCGTATTCATCGTCGCGGTGGAGCCGTCGAACAGGATCTCGACCTCTTTGATCGGATCCTCGGTGACCTGGCCGACGAAGGCGCCGAGCACTTCGGCAAGCTTGACGAAAGGCTTCAGCCGCGGCGCTTCCTCGGCGGTGATCGACGGCATGTTGATGGCGTTGGAGACGGCGCCCTTGATCAGATAGTCGGCCATCTGCTCGGCAACCTGCAGCGCGACATTCTCCTGGGCCTCCGTCGTAGAGGCGCCGAGATGCGGCGTCGCCACCACATTCTCCATGCCGAACAGTTCGTTGTTCTCGGCCGGTTCGACCTCGAAGACGTCAACGCCGGCGCCGGCCACCTTGCCGCTCTTCAGCGCCGCGATCAGGTCGGCCTCGACGACCAGCCCGCCACGAGCGCAGTTAATAATGCGCACGCCCTTCTTCATCTTGGCGATCGCCGCGGCATCGATGATGTTGCGCGTCTTGTCGGTCAGCGGCGTGTGCAGGGTGATGAAATCGGCGCGGGCGAACAGCTCGTCGAGCTCGACCTTGTCGACGCCAAGCTCCTCGGCACGACTGTCCGACAGAAACGGGTCGAACGCGATGACGTGCATCTTGAGGCCAACACCGCGCGTCGCGACGATCGAACCGATGTTGCCGCAGCCGATGACGCCCAGCGTCTTGCCGGTGATCTCGACGCCCATGAATCGGTTCTTTTCCCATTTGCCGGCATGGGTCGAAGCGTTGGCTTCCGGTATCTGGCGGGCAAGCGCGAAGATCATCGCCACCGCATGTTCGGCTGTCGTGATCGAATTGCCGAACGGCGTGTTCATCACGATGATGCCCTTGCGGCTTGCCGCCGGGATATCGACATTGTCGACGCCGATGCCGGCACGGCCGATGACTTTGAGATTGGTAGCGGCGTTGATCAGTTTTTCGGTGACCTTGGTCGCCGAGCGGATGGCGAGGCCATCATACTGGCCGATCACTTCGGCGAGCTTTTCCTTGTCCTTGCCGAGATCGGGCAGATAGTCGACCTCGACGCCACGATCCTTGAATATCTGCACGGCGGTGGGGGAGAGTTTGTCTGAGACGAGAACGCGGGGCGCCATGGCGGCCTCCTTGAAATGGATTTGATCCTGATGGGAGTGGGCGGCCCGAAGGCCGCCGCGAATGATCTCAGGCCGCCGCTTTGAGCGACGCCTTCTGCGCGGCGAAGGCCCAGTCGAGCCAGGGCAGCAGCGCCTCGAGATCCGACGTCTCGACCGTCGCGCCGCACCAGATGCGCAGGCCGGGCGGTGCGTCGCGATAGGCACCGATATCGTAGGCGACGCCTTCCTTGTCGAGCACCGACACCAGCCCCTTGGCGAGAGCCGCCTGCCCCTCGGCGTCGAGCGCGGACACGTCCGGGTCGGTGAAGGACAGGCAGACGGACGTGTTCGACCGTGTCGCCGGCTGGACGGCGAGATGACCGAGCCAGGAGGATTTGCCGACAAAGCGATCGAGGACGGCCGCATTGGCATCCGCCCTGGCGATCAGCGCGTCGAGGCCGCCGGTCGACTTCGCCCAGTTGAGCGCATCGAGGTAATCCTCGACGCACAGCATCGAGGGGGTGTTGATGGTCTCGCCCTTGAAGATGCCTTCGATCAGCTTGCCGCCCGAGGTCAGGCGGAAGATTTTCGGCAGCGGCCATGAAGGCTTGTAGGTCTCCAGCCGCTCGACGGCTCGAGGCGACAGGATCAGCATGCCGTGAGCGCCCTCGCCGCCCAGCACCTTCTGCCAGGAGAACGTGACGACATCGAGCTTTTCGAAGTCGAGCCTCTGCGCGAATGCGGCGGAAGTCGCATCGCAGACGGTCAGGCCCTTGCGGTCCGCGGGAATGAAATCGCCGTTCGGCACGCGCACGCCCGACGTGGTGCCGTTCCAGGTGAAGACCACATCGCGGTCGAAATCGATCTTGGTGAGATCAGGCAGTTCGCCGTAGCCGGCTTCGATCTTGCGCACGTCGGCGAGCTTCAACTGCTTGACCACGTCGGTGACCCAGCCGGAGCCAAAGCTCTCCCAGGCGACCATGTCGACGCCGCGCTCGCCAAGCAGCGACCACAGCGCCATCTCGACCGCGCCGGTGTCCGACGCCGGCACGATGCCGATGCGGTAACCCGCCGGGACCTGGAGAATTTCCCGCGTCAGCTCGATCGCCTGTTCGAGCTTGGTCTTGCCGATCTTGGCGCGATGGGAACGGCCGAGCGCGGCAGCCTTCAGCGCCTCGACCGACCAGCCGGGACGTTTTGCGCAGGGACCTGAGGAAAAATTGGGATTTGCCGGACGGAGTCCGGGCTTCGTATGCGTCGTCATCGTGGTCTATCCTTCCAGATAGTGGCCCCTCGTTGGGGAGGGGTGGCCCACGGACGGCGATATGCGTTCAGACTTCGGGCGTCAAGAGGAAAGTTTTTGTCGCTGCCGGGATACCGGCGATCCCTGATCAGGATGTCGTGACTTCAGACGCAAACGGCGGACCCCGAAAGATCCGCCGTTCTGATCCACATGCTCGCTGCGCCTACCAGAGATCGTAGCGCAGCCCAAGCTTGACCTGATGATTGCTGATCCCCTTGCGGATCGGATAGGAATCTAGGCTCTCGGCGGCTACATATTCGGCGTCCGGGGCGGAGAAATACTGATAGCCCAGGTCGACGGAAACGTTCTTCGATACCTGATAGGCGAGGCCCGCATTCAGCGTGTAGGCCAGCGAGTACTGGGTCTTGCTGTCACTTACAGCAAAATCGTCCGTGTCGTCGCCATTGTCGGTGAAATAGCTTGCCGACAGGGTGCGCTTGCTGCGGACGATGCCGATACCGGCGCCGAGATAGGGTGTGATGCCGACATAGGTGCCAAGATCGACATAGCCGTTGAGTATGCCCGACAAGGCGTAGTTCTTAAGGGATGCGGACGCCACGGTCGGCTCTGCTGCAGTCGCTGAATCGTCATAGCCGACGCCGATCTCGTTGCCGGGCAGATAGCCGAGATTGAGGTCGGCGCGCAGATAGTCGTTGAAATGGTAGCCGAAGCCGATGCTGGCAAAGATCGGATCTTCCTTGTCGCTGAAGGCTGCGGTTTCGGTGGCGAAATCATGATTGTCGAAGCTCTTCTGCGCCAGATAGGAGACGTCGCCGCGCAGATACCAGCCGGAACCGACCTCGACCGGGACGTAGTCGGGCGCCTGGTCGACATAGATCGGCGGATCGTAGTCGGCCGCGTGCACCGGCGTCAGCGGCAGGAAGGCCAGTGCACCGAGCGCCAGCGCCATACGCGATGTAAGTTTCATGGTCCCCGACTCCCGAATTTGGCAGCCCGCAATCGCAGCGGCAGCCATCGTTTCAAGGAGCATTGTTAACCATAGTGGTTAAGTGCGGGTTAAGGCTAACAGAGCGTTAGCGAATTCATTTCCCCTGTCGATTCCAGGCGGCCCAACGAAAAACCGCCCGGCTGAGGCCGGGCGGTTTGTGAAGAATTCAAGTAATGTAGATGCTGTTACTTGGTGTAGATCGGCTCGGGTTCGGGCTGGTAGGCAACGACCGGCGCGGCGCAACCATTGTTGCCACCGAACTGGTAACGCAGGCCACCGCGCACTTCATGTGTGTTGATGCCACGATCGAAGCCGGGACCGGAGCTGGTGATGTTCCAGTCGAACATGCGGCCGCCCTGGATATGGGAGAAGCGGTAGCCGGCATCGAGAATGATCTTGTCGGTCAGGCAGTACGAAGCGCCGGCCATCAGACCGTAGGCGAAACGCCAGCTTGATCTGCCGGGATTGAACTCGGTGGTGTTCGGGTCGTAGACATCATCCCACTTGACGCGGGCGCCGCCGATGCCGGCGCCAACGTAAGGCGTGATGCCATGGTAGGTGCCGAGATCGACATAGGCGTTGGCAAGCAGCAGCAGGGCGCTCATCTTCGATACTTCGGTCGAAGTACCGTTGATGTCCGAGGTGCCGCCGTTGAAGTTCGACTTGAACCAATAGTCGGCCGTCAGGTCGGTCCGGAAGTGGTCGTTGATCTTGTAACCAACGCCGGCACCGAGCGAGAAACCGCCCTTGAGCTTGCCGAAATCGAAACTTCTGGTGCCGGGCGTGACCGTACAGTTACAGGGATCGACGGTGTAGGTCATATAGTCGATGCCGCGCACGGTCGACTTGTGATAATCGATATCGCCGCGGATATACCAGCCGCCGACCTCGACCGGCTGCTCGTAGATGGCCTGAGGCGGAGCCTCTTCAACCATCGGCTCCGGCAGATCGGCCGCGAACAACGGCCCTGCCAACCCTGCGAACAGGAAGGCGAGCAGGGCCTTTCTTGCTGTCTTGAACATGCTTGTCACCCCTGAGAAGCTCGGAACGGCGAACCCGCCCGAAATGCGATTGGCTTTCAGTCGTGGATAATGAATTGCAAAGGTTAAAAGGCGTTTAACCCTGTTGCTTAACCACGAATCTCGAAACTTCTAGGGATAGGCGCGAGATTTACGGACACCGAACAAAGTGGCGGCTGACAAGAAAAAGCCCGCCGAGGGGCGGGCCTTGGACCGGTTAAGGGAGCGCGGCGCGCCTGGTTGTCAGATCCACGTCCTGCTGGACGCGCTGGGATCAAGCGGCGCTGCGCGTTTCCGAGATGATGTCCACTATGCCATTGACCACGGACTCGACCAGTTGCGGGTCGTCGCCTTCGGCCATCACGCGGATCAGCGGCTCTGTCCCTGATGGCCGGATAACCAGCCGTCCGGTCTTGCCGAGGCGGTTGCGGGCGTCTTCGATGGCGGCCTTGACCGGCGCCTCCTCAAGCGGCTTGCCGCCGGAAATGTGGACGTTCTTCAGGAGTTGCGGCACGGGTTCGAATTTCTTCGACAGTTCGCTGACCGGCCGCCCCTGCCGCTTGATGCAGGCGAGCACCTGCAGCGCCGAGACCAGGCCGTCGCCGGTCGTCGAAAAGTCGGACAGCACGATATGACCCGACTGTTCGCCGCCGACATTCAAGCCATGCGCACGCATATGCTCGACGACATAACGGTCGCCGACCTTGGTGCGGTGCAATTGCAGCTTCATGTCGCCGAGGAAGCGTTCGAGGCCCAGATTGGACATCACGGTTGAGACGACACCACCGCCGGCAAGCCGCCCGCTCTGGTGCCAGGATTCGGCGATCAGCGCCATGATCTGGTCACCATCGACGATCGCGCCGTTTTCATCGACGATAACGACACGATCGGCGTCGCCGTCGAGCGCGATGCCGATGTCGGCGCGCACTTCGTGCACCTTCTTTTGCAGGCCGGCCGGATGGGTCGAGCCGCATTCCTTGTTGATGTTGAAGCCGTTGGGCTCGACATTGATGGCGACGACTTCGGCGCCCAGTTCCCACAGCGCCTCGGGCGCCACCTTGTAGGCCGCGCCATTGGCGCAATCGACAACGATCCTCAAGCCGGCGAGCGACATCGAGCGCGGCAAGGTGCGCTTGGCGAATTCGATGTAGCGGTCATGCACCCCGTCGACGCGCTTGGCGCGGCCAAGCCCGTCGGAATCGGCGAGCGCCAGTTCGATATCCTTGTCGAGCATGCTCTCGATGCGCTCCTCGATTTCGTCGGAGAGCTTGTAGCCGTCGGGTCCGAACAGCTTGATGCCGTTGTCGTAATAGGGGTTGTGCGAGGCCGAGATCATGACGCCGATATCGGCGCGCAGCGAACGCACCAGCATGGCGACAGCCGGCGTCGGGATCGGGCCGAGCAGGAACACGTCCATGCCGGCGGCACAAAGACCGGCGACCATGGCATTCTCGATCATATAGCCGGAAAGCCTGGTGTCCTTGCCGAGCACGACACGATGTCGATGGCTGCCGCGCTGGAAGGAAAGGCCGGCGGCCATGCCGACCCGCATAGCGATTTCAGCCGTCATCGGAAACTTGTTGGCGCGTCCGCGAATGCCGTCCGTGCCGAAATAATTCCCTGCCATGCTAGTCAGCTTCCTCGACGTTTCTTCCCCGGCACGTCATGCCACAATTGGCCAGGGCGCTATGATCACATTGTGTGATTATACGTTACCAATCCTTAGAAAACCATTGTTGTGCACTGCACACACGTGGCCGCAACCTGACATGCCCAGACTGCCATGTTGCAATATACAAGTCATGCGAGCCTTTCAGCGCGGATGCACCAGGAAAATCTTGCTCTGAACCAGACAACGGACAACGATTTCATCACCTTATCGGGAGAAACCGGTTTTCGGCGATATATACGCCACTTAGCATCTGGCGCAACCGCCCGTTGAGCGATATTGATCTGCAGGGACGTATCATGGGCTGCTGCAACGGAGAAACGCTATGCTCATCCACCGACTTGCCACTTTGACCGGCCTCGCCGTCGCGACCTTGTTCCTGGCCGCGCCAGCCAACGCACTGACGATGGCCGAGTGCAGCACGAAATACAACGCCGCCAAGGATGCGGGGACACTCGCCGGCGCGACCTGGAACCAGTTCCGCAAGGCTCAGTGCGGCACCGACGCCGCCGCGACGACCGACGCCAAGCCGGCCGATACCAAGAAGGCTGCCGAGACGAAGCCGGCCAAGGCGGCCAAGGCTGCCGCCGCTGCGGACGACAGCACGGCCAAGGGCCTGACGGCGAAGGAATGCAGCACCAAATACCAGGCGGCGAAGGCTGCCGGCACGCTGAACGGCATGAAGTGGAACGACTTCCGCAAGTCCGAATGCGCCGCCGGTGCATCCGCCGCTGCCGCCGCCAAGCCGGCAACCACCAAGGCTGCCGCGGCCCCCGCCGACGGCAAGGGTCTGAGCATGGCCGAATGCAGCACCAAGTATCAGGCCGCCAAGACGGCCAACACGCTGAAGGGCATGAAGTGGAACGACTTCCGCAAGACCGAATGCGGCGCCGGCGCATCGGATGACGACACGGTGCCGGCCGCCGACGAGGCCAGCTACACCAAGGAGCCGGCGAAGCCGACGACGGCTGCGCCCAAGGGCGTCAAGTTCCCGTCCGCGATCTCGGCGAAATATGCCAGCGAGACCCCCGGAAAGGGCCGCATGCACACCTGCCTCGACCAGTACTATGTCCTCAAGGACGCCAACGCGCTCGGCGGCCTGAAGTGGATCCAGAAGGGCGGCGGCTTCTACAGCCTGTGCAATGCCAAGCTGAAGGGCTGATCGCTTAGCCATAGTCTCCAAACAAAGGCCCGCGCATCGCAAGATGCGCGGGCCTTTTTTGTTGCGCGAAGACGCACGCTGCCTTGCTCGCATCTGCATGTCGCTGGGCTGCTGGCATCATCAATTCGCCTACACTGCCCACCGCCAAGCTCATCGGTAGTCCGTAAAGATTCTGGTTGAACATATAGAGAACAACAAACCATATACAAAAAGACGCCAAACTTATTATCAACCAGGAGGGTCTTATGCACGGTTTGAAATTGGCGGTATTGGCTGCGACCGCATTTGTCGCTTGGAGCGTCGCCCCCGCAAGCGCACTGACGATGAAGGAATGCGGCGAGACCTATCGAACAGCCAAGGAAGGCGGCACTCTGAACGGCATGGACTGGACGGCTTTTCGCAAGGAGAAGTGCGCGACATCAGCAGCGGACAGTGTCAGCGAGGATACGGTCAAAACCGAGCCGCAGACGAAAAAGGAAACCAGCGCGGCGGTCGCCCCCACTGTAGCGCCCGCGGGCGTGACATTCCCGACCACGCTGGCCGGCGAGTTCAAGACCGAAAAGCCCGCGAAGGCGCGCATGAAGACCTGTCTGCAGGGCTACCATGGCAACAAGGACGCGGGCACGTTGAACGGCCTTCGCTGGATCCAGAAGGGCGGCGGTTATTACAGCCTGTGCAATGCCAAGCTGAAGAGCTGAGCGACAAGACATCTGAAGAAGAGAAGGCCTGCGAACCGCAGGGTTCGCGGGCCTTTTTGTTGCCTTCGAGGGCACGCCAGCGGCGACGTTGCCAATCTCCCCCCTTGCGGGGAGATGTCCGGCAGGACAGAGGGGGGTGCTGTCCCGCCGACCAGTCAACAGTCACAGCCTACGCCTTCATCGATTACGGATAAAGAAAGAACGGGATTAATTGGAAGGGTAGGCGATCCTTCACACCACCTCTGCCCTGCCGGGCATCACCCCCGCAAGGGGGGAGATTAGCTATCACCTAGGCTATCACCTAGGCTTTCGCCAATCGTCACCGTCGCAGATGCGAGGTCGCGGACAACTCCTCCCCAACGCCAAAAACAAAAAACGCCGCGGAGCAAGCCGCGGCGTTCGATGAAATCAGTGGTCAAGCTCAGCTCGACGGTTGCGGTTCCATGCCGCCTTCGGGCTCAGGACCCTTCTTTCGCCGGCCGCCGGACTTCGGAACGGCCGAGCCACGGCTCGGCGGCGTATCGTCGCCGAGGTCGCGCGCGGGCTTGTGGCCGGCGATCAACTGCTTAATCTCCTCGCCGGACAGCGTCTCGTATTCCAGCAGGCCCTGCGCCAGCGCGATCCATTCCTTCTTCTTCTTGGTCAGGATGGACTTCGCCGACGAATAGGCCTCGTCGATCAGGCGGCGCACTTCGGCATCGATGATCTGCGCCGTTTCTTCCGAGACATTCTGCGTGCGCGCCACCGAATGGCCGAGGAACACTTCTTCCTGGTTGTCGCCATAGGCGACATGGCCGAGCTTGTCGGAAAAGCCCCAGCGCGTGACCATGGCGCGGGCCAGCTTGGTCGCCTGCTCGATATCCGAAGAGGCTCCGGAGGTGATGTTCTCCTTGCCGAACTTGAACTCCTCGGCGACGCGGCCGCCCATCATGATGGCGAGACGCGAGATCATGTATTTGTAGCTCATCGAATAGCGGTCGCCTTCGGGCAACTGCATGACCATGCCGAGCGCGCGACCGCGTGGGATGATCGTGGCCTTGTGCAGCGGATCGGCCGATGGCACGTTGAGCGCGAGAATGGCGTGGCCGGCCTCATGGTAGGCGGTCAGCTCCTTCTCGGCCTGGGTCATGGCCGACGAGCGGCGCTCGGCGCCCATCATGATCTTGTCCTTGGCGTCCTCGAATTCGGCCATGGTGACGAGGCGCTTGTTGCGCCGTGCCGCCATCAGCGCGGATTCGTTGACGAGGTTCATCAGGTCGGCGCCGGAGAAGCCCGGCGTACCGCGCGCGATCACCTTGAGGTCGACATTGGGCGCCAGCGGCACGTTGCGCACATGCACCTTGAGGATCTTCTCGCGGCCGACGATGTCAGGGTTCGGCACCACGACCTGGCGGTCGAAGCGGCCTGGCCTGAGCAGGGCGGGGTCAAGCACGTCGGGCCGGTTGGTGGCGGCGATCAGGATGATGCTTTCGTTGGATTCGAAGCCGTCCATCTCGACCAGCAGCTGGTTCAGCGTCTGCTCGCGTTCGTCGTTGCCACCGCCGAGGCCGGCGCCGCGATGACGGCCGACAGCGTCGATTTCGTCGATGAAGATGATGCAGGGTGCGTTCTTCTTGGCCTGGTCGAACATATCGCGGACGCGGCTTGCACCAACGCCTACGAACATCTCGACGAAGTCAGAACCGGAAATGGTGAAGAACGGCACATTGGCTTCGCCGGCAACCGAGCGGGCGAGCAGCGTCTTGCCGGTTCCCGGAGGGCCGACGAGCAGCACGCCGCGCGGAATCTTGCCGCCGAGCCGCTGGAATTTCTGCGGATCGCGCAGGAACTCGACGATCTCTTCCAGATCTTCCTTGGCTTCGTCGACGCCGGCAACATCCTGGAAGGTGACGCGGCCATGCGCTTCGGTGAGCAGCTTGGCCTTCGACTTGCCAAAGCCCATCGCGCGGCCGGAGCCGGACTGCATCTGGCGCATGAAGAATATCCAGACGCCGAGGATGAGGATCATCGGCAGCCAAGAGATCAAATAGCCGAACAGCGAATTGGAACCGTCTGTTTCAGGCCGCGCATTGATGGTGACGTTCT
The DNA here is from genome assembly GCF_040322895.1 of Mesorhizobium sp. M0088. Taxonomy (NCBI): domain Bacteria; kingdom Pseudomonadati; phylum Pseudomonadota; class Alphaproteobacteria; order Hyphomicrobiales; family Phyllobacteriaceae; genus Mesorhizobium; species Mesorhizobium sp. M0088. The sequence goes on along the minus strand of NZ_JAMYUI010000004.1, from coordinate 230,109 downwards.
TGTCCTGCAGCCGCGAGACCAGCGAAGGATCGCCGGGCGAATAGGTCTGGAAGCCGCTGGCATTGTCGGTGTAGGTGCCGCTGATGCGGGCGCCCGCGATGGTCACCGTCTTGACCCGGCCCGCCGCGACATCCTGCAGGAACTGCGAATAAGGCACATCGCTGGAAGCCCCTCGCGTCTGCGGCGTCTGGAACAGATTGAACAGGGCTATGAGCAGGACCGCTATGATCGCCCAGAGCGCGAGGTTGCGATAGTTCGGATTCATCAATTGTCCCGTTGGCGTCCGCGGGGCGGACACGCGTCATGAGAGGAAACTTGCGCCTAACATAGGGAGAGCACCTCCCCTTGCCAAGCATAACAGCACGTCTGGGTTAAGCTTTCGCGCAACCATCAGCCGGCACTATGGCCGCTGAAAGGCAAGGGCGGGACCGGGGCCGCGCCAATCAGCCCGGCGACGGCCTGCGCCGGCGCCAGGTCGAAGGACGGCAGGAAGCGGGCAAAGGGACTAACGACCGGCCGCACTTCCATCATCGCAGACTTCAGTCCATATCCAGGCAAACCAAGGCATTCCCCGGCGTGCCACAACGCCGGTTCGGCCGCGAGCGCGGCGCGCATCAGGCTCGGCGGGGCTTTTCCTTGGCCCGTCGCCAGCCGCTTCGCCGCTGCCGTGCCTAGCGGGGCAATCAACAATGCGCTGCTGCTGTCGTTCAATGTGATGCGCCGGCGGCCATCCCACAGGGTGCTGCCAGTAAGGGTTGCGGCGGCGGGCAGGCCGCGCGCCTCGCGGCGCAGGAAGATGCCGGAGCGCCGGGAATCGACAACCGTCCGCGACAATGTGGCGCAAAGAAATCCAGCCCTCAGCCGACCGAACAGAGCCTCGCTGCGGGCCTGATCCGGCAGGAAGGCAATTCCGCCGGTCATGGCCAGCAGGATACGCAACGCATAGACGGCCGCTCGCTCGTCGCCTGTGTTCAGCAAGAGCGGATCAAGACGAATGAGCCCGCAGGACAGCCTGGTCGCGAAATCGCCGATCAAACTTGCGGCGGCGAGGCCGAGTTGACTGCGCGCGCGGCCCTCATGCGCGGCCAGCGCCAGTGCATCGTCGATGCGCTGCGCACCGTTGCTGTCGGCAAGGGCGGCCCGCACACGCGGCCGCTCGAAGGCCGCGTCGATATTGGTGGGGTCGTCGGCCCAGCCGACATTCTCACGCCGCAGGACGTCGCGCAGCGCCTCGCGCCGCAACCCGAGAAGCGGCCGAACGATCCACTCGCGCCAGTCATACAAGGTGGCCGGCGCCATGCCGGCAAGTCCCCGGCCTGCCATTTCGGCATGGCCTTGGCCCCCGTCCCGCGCCAATCCTTCCTCGCGCGCTTGCCGCATCAGCACCGTCTCTGCCTGGTCATCGGCGGTATGGCCGGTGAGGATCAGGCCGATGCCTTCGGCTTGTGCCGCCTCGGCCAGCAGCCGGTAGCGCGCCTCGCGAGCGGCGGCGGGCAGGCCGGTCGATGGCTTGGGGCCCGACCATGTCAGGATGCGGTGTGAAATTCCGAGTCTGGCGCACAGCTTCGCCACTGTTTGCGCTTCCGCAGCCGAACCGGACCGCAAACCGTGGTCGATCGTTACCGCCAGCAGCCTGGTTGCCGGCGCCTTACGGTCGAGATGGTGTCTGAGAAGAAGGAGCAGGGCGGTCGAGTCGCTGCCGCCGGACACGGCCGCAACAGCGCCGCTGGTAAAATCGATATGCGAAAAAGGGTTAGTCGAAAGGTCCGGCTCGGTGTCGAGCATAATGCATGTCGCCCAAAAGTGATCCCGGTTTCAGGACAACGACATGTAGGACAAGGATCAGCAGGCAGCCAGAGCCTTCTCCTGCTTGACGCGTTCCTTGAGCGCACTGGAAATATCAGGGTAGCGCTTGCCGACCTCGCTGAAGGTGGCACAGGCAACATCATGCTGCTTGAGGCCGACCAGCGACACGCCGAGCTTCAGCAACATGTCGGGAGCCTTCTTGGCCTTGGGGTAGTCCTTGCTGGCGGCAAGGAACGTCTCGGCCGCGTCGCGGTATTTCTGCTGGCCGAGCAATGACTCGCCCAGCCAGTAATGCGCGTCCGCCGCCTTCGCATCCTTGGGGAAGCGGGCGATGTGATCGCGAAAACCCTGCTCGGCGGTGCCGTAGTCGCCCGAGAGGATGAACTGGTAGGAGTTGCGGTAAAGCTCTTCCGGGTTGTTGGTGGCGGGCAACGCCGCGACCACCGTATCGGATTTGCCCGCCTTGGGCGCCGCCCCGGCGACTGGCGCGGTGTCCTGCGCCGGCGCGGTCGATTGTGTGTTGCCGCCGGCATCGATGACATTGCCATTCTTGTCGACGGTGATGGTGCCGAAATTCTTTTCCGGTGCTCCCGTACCGGGAATAACCTTTCCGGGGTCGCCGTCGGGAGATTCGACGATGACGTCCTCGACCGTCTTGCCGCCTGCCGACTGATCGTTGGCGGGCGCGGCGCCGGCATCGGCCGGCGCCCGTATTGCCGGGGCCGCCGCCACATCGTTGTCGGTGCCGGTGGTGGCGTCCGATTTCTTCTGCGCCGGCGGCTGCCCGCCTTGCGTGCCGCCGCCTTCCAGCTGCTGGAAGCGGAATTCATTGTCTTCCTGCTGCTTGCGGATCTGCTCCTGCATCTGCAGGACCTGGAAATTGAGTTCCTCGATCTTGCCGTTCATCTGCCGCAGCTGCTCTTCCAGGCTGGTGACAGCGGCAGGATCGGATTGCACCAGCTGAACCTGGTCCGGTTTCTTCTTTTGACCGAAAAGGCTGGGCAATTCGATACTGGGAAGATGGAAGGTAAAGCCGCTGTCGGTTGATTGCCCCGTGCCGCTCGCCCCGGTGCCGCTGGCCAGGGCGGTGACGCCCGATAGGAGCAGCAGCGCAAGCGTGCCGCTCAGAACCGATCTCAAATGCATGTGCCTCTCGCAGTGATTTCGTTAGCTTGTTCGCGCCTTCCAATCAGCATGGGACCAGCCAAGCGCCCTCGGCTCATAGCAGGAGCCGAGACTTCGGCCAAATTTTGTTTCGGGCATCCGGATGTGAAAAAGGCGGCCCCCAGGGCCGCCTTTCGCACAGGTATGTTGCATTTTTACCGCTAGACGGCCGCCGTTCTTGACGCGCCGGTCGGCTGCGTGATGCTTCAGGAGCCAGCGCCGCTAAGCGTGGTGACCGCGCGGCGGTTCTGCGACCAGCAGGAGATGTCGTCGCAAACCGCGACCGGACGTTCCTTGCCGTAGGAAATTGTCTTGAGACGGCTGGCCGAAACGCCCTTGGCAACGAGGAAGTCGCGGGTGGCGGCGGCGCGGCGGGCGCCGAGCGCCAGATTGTATTCACGCGTTCCGCGTTCGTCGGCATGACCTTCGACGACGATGGCATACTGCTTGTACTGGTTCAGCCACTGCGCCTGGCGCGAGAGCGTCGTCTGCGCGTCGGCACGGATCGAGGTCGAGTCCGTATCGAAGAAGATGCGGTCGCCAATGTTGACGGTGAAGTCCTGCGCCGATCCGGGTGTTGCCGCGCCGGCGCCGTTAAGGCCAAGATCGGCCGCATTGTTCGGCGTCTTCTTCGAGGCGCAACCTGCGATGGCGAGCATCGCCACCAGCGCGATCATGACCGGGTTTCTGGTAAGTGCTGCAATACGGCCCATGCCGCCTCTCCTTCGTATTTCGAGTGGTCTAATTTGAGTGATTTCGTTGATCACCCAGTAACCACGTTTGGGTTAACCGGCATTCAAGAAACACGGTTAATTTTGCTTTAAGCTGCCCGTCCGCAGCCTCTTTGTCCGGGGGCCACAGTTGGCGCGGACCCTAGGCGGAAATGCGGCTAAAACGCGACAAAGAGATGGAAATGAGGAATTGAAGAGTTGGGGAATTGAGGAACTGAAGAGAGAATTCACTTCAGCTTTTCTCTCAGATTGATCAGCATGCCGTAGATATGGGCATAGGATCGCAGCCAATCGTCGTGTTGTGCCTGGCTGATGTATCCAAGGTCGAACGCATAGGAAATCCACGTCTCCACCTCGCTGCATGACCCCATTGCCATCGAAATGAACCGCGCGAATTCGGGTTTGGAGTGAGTCTGCTTGGCAAATCCCTCAGCCAAATTGGCGCAGATTCCTTTGCTGGAGCGACGCAACTGATCAGCCAGTGCGTATTGCTCCATTTTCGGGAAAGCGAGCGTAGCTTTATGGACGTCAAGAGAAATCACATAAGCGCGTTTGTATACCTCTAGATCCTTCGCGCGATTAATGTGGCCGCCCGCCTTCTCCATTCTTCAGTTCTTCAATTCCCCAGTTCCTCAATTCCTCTATTCAAGCAGCGGCGACCAGGCCGGGTCCGAAGCGAAGTTCGCCGTCGGGATCGATTGCTCGTTGCGTCCGGTCAGATCGACCGAAACCAGTTTGGGGCCGCCGGCGGAATCGCGGAAGAACATCAGCACGCGGCCATTCGGCGCCCAGGTTGGCCCCTCCTGCTGGAAGCCGGAGGACAGGATGCGCTCGCCCGAGCCGTCGGTCTTCATGACGCCGATCTGGAATTCGCCGCCGGTCTGCTTGGTGAAGGCTATGAGGTCGCCGCGCGGCGACCATACCGGCGTCGAATAGACGCCGTCGCCAAAGGAAATGCGGGTCTGGCCCGAGCCGTCGGCTCCCATCACGTAGATCTGCGCGCGGCCGCCACGGTCGGAGGTGAACACCACCTTGCTGCCGTCGGGCGAATAGGACGGCGAGGTGTCGATGGCGGTCGAGTTGGTCAGCCTCGTCGTCGAGCGGCTGCGCAGGTCCATGGCGAAGATGTTGGAATTGCCGTCGTCGCGCAGCAGGCTCATGATCACCTTCTGGCCGTCGGGCGAAAAGCGCGGCGCAAAGGTCATGCCCGGAAAGTTGCCGACCAGTTCGCGCTGCCCCGTTTCGATCTGCAGCAGGTAGACCCGCGGCTGGCCGCTTTCATAGGACATGTAGGTGATTTCCTGCCGGTTCGGCGAGAAACGCGGCGTCAGCACGATCGACCTGCCGTCCGAGAGATAGCGCACGTTGGCGCCGTCCTGGTCCATGATCGCGAGGCGCTTCTTGCGCGCATTCTTGGCGCCGGATTCGTCGATGAAGACGACGCGGGTGTCGAAATAGCCTTTTTCGCCGGTCAGCCGCTCATAGATGGCGTCGGCGATGATGTGGGCGACACGCCGCTGATTGGCGTCGTTGGCGAAGAACTGCTCGCCGGCCATCTGCTGGCCGGCAAAGGTATCCCACAACCGGTACTGGGCGCGGATGCGGCCGTCGGCTTCCTTGCTGACGCTGCCGGTGACCAGCGCCTGCGCGTTGATCACCTTCCAGTCGTCGAAGCGCGGTGCTGCATCGGGGTTGGTGATCTTCTCGATAAAGGCGCTCTTGTCGATCGGAGCGAACAGACCCGAACGCTTCAAATCGGCGGTGACGATCTGCGAAATCTGCGCCCCAAGCGCGTCGCCGCCCTGGAAATCCGTGATGGCGATCGGCAGCGGCTCGACGTTGCCCTTGTTGACGTTGAGCTCGACCAGCGCCAGCGCCGGCAACGTGCTGGCCGCGGTCATGCCCATCGCCATTGCTGCGACCATCAGGAGCGGCTTGAGGATTGATTTCATGTCTTCTCGCTTCTCGTACTGATTTTCCGGATGCCCGGGCCTTAGAGGCCCAGCATCTCCCTTGGATCGAAGGTGACGCGGACGTCGGCCCAGATGTCCTGCTTGCCGGCGGGAACTTGCAGGCCAGTGACATCGCATTTTTGCACCGCACGAACGGCACTTTCGTCGAACTGGCGGTTTCCGCTCGACGTTTCGACCGCCGGGCGTCCGTCCAGCTTGCCGGAGGCATCCAGGTTGAACCGCACCACGACGACGAAGTTCTCGGAACCTTCAAGGCCCGCGGGAAGGGTCCAGCAGCCGCCAAGCTGGCTTTCCAGAGCACCCATTTCGGACCTGGAAAGCTTCTGGCCCTGATCCTTGTCGCCGCCGAGCGACGCCTGCTGGGTCGAGCGCTTGGCGCCGCCGCCGGATGGTTTCTGCTTGTCTAGGAGCGCCGAAATCTCGTCGGCGTTGAATTGCTTGTCGTCGGACTTCGGCTTCGACGACGCTTCCTTGACCGGCTTGTCGGCGTTCTTGCGTTCCGGCGCCTTGGCGCTTTCGGCCTGCGCCGGCTGCGGCTTCGGCCGCGCTTCCGGCGCGGGAGCGGAATCCGGCAGCTGCGTCGCCTCGGCGGGCGGCTCCTGCGCTATGGCTTCAGCGACGGCGTCAGGCTTGACCTCGGGCGTCGGATCGATGGCAGCAGTCTTGTCCTGCGGTGGCGGGGTTGGCGCCGGCTTGGCCGGTGTCGGCTTGGGGTCGGCCTGCTTGACCGGCTCGGGCTTGACCTCTTCCTTGGGCGTCGGCGCCGGCGCCACTTCCGTTGCCGGGGTGGGCTTGGGCTTCTCCTGCGGCTTCGGCACGTCCTCGGGCTTCGGCTTTTCGATCGGGGTCGGCGCGGGCGGCGGCGCCGAGGTCGTGTCGACGGGCTTCGGCTTGGCTTCCGGCGTTATCGGCTTGTCGGTGTCGACGCTGTTCTCGCCGACCTTCTGCGCGTCCGGAACGATGTCCGGGCGCTGCGTCGGCACAGGTGCCGGCTTTTCATGCATCACGGCCTTCTTGTCGCCCTGCAACGTCTGCGCAATGGCTTCCATGGGCACGATATCGACCGCCACCGACTCGACGTCGGACGACGGAAGTGCCGCCGGCGCTGTCAGCGTGAACAGGCCGAAGGTCAGCGCCGCCGTATGCAAGATCACCGATGTGGTGAGGCCGGTCTTCATCGCGCGTCTATTGGTCCTGTTCCTGCAGTGAAACCAAGCCGATGTTCTTGTAGCCAGCGGCCGAAATGCGGGCCATCACCTTCATCGCCGTACCATAGTCGGTGGACTTGTCGCCGCGGATGAAGATGCGCTCCTCATAGCCGGTCTTCGAGATCGCCTGCAGCTTGGCCACCAGCTCCTCGATCGGGATCTCGGTTTCCTGCAGATAGATCTGGCCGGCGGCGTTGATCGAGACGGTGATCGGCTGCGTGTCGGCATTCATCGCCTTGGCCTGCGTATCCGGCAGGTCGATCGGCACGCCGACCGTCAGCATCGGTGCGGCGACCATGAAGATGATCAGCAGCACCAGCATCACGTCGACCATCGGCGTGACGTTGATCTCGGACATCAGCGCATGGTGACGGCCGCGCCGCCTGTGGCCGCGCCCGCCGCGCCCTCCCATGCCCATGGACATACCCATCTGCTACTCCTCAGGCCTTGGGGGCCACTTTTTCATCGATTTGGCGCGAGAGTATGGCGGAGAACTCGTCGGAGAACCCTTCCATGCGCACGGCTATCTTGCTCGCATCGGACGACAGCTTGTTGTAGGCAATGACGGCCGGAATGGCGGCCAGCAGGCCGATGGCCGTCGCCAGCAGCGCTTCGGCGATGCCCGGCGCAACCACCGCGAGACTGGTGTTCTTGGAGCCGGCGATCGCCTGAAACGACGTCATGATGCCGATGACGGTGCCAAACAGGCCGATGAAGGGTGCCGCCGAGCCGGTGGTGGCAAGGAAACCGAGGCGCCCTTCCAGCTTTTCCATCTCGCGGGTCAGCGCCAGGTCCATCGCCTTGTCGATGCGGGTCTGCAGGCCGAGCGGCGACTTGGCGCCCTTCTCGAAACTCTTCTTCCACTCGCGCATGGCGGCGACGAAAATGGCGCCCATGCCGGTGGTCTTGCGATCGGCGAGTGTGCGGTAAAGCTCCTCCAGCGACTGCCCCGACCAGAACACCTGTTCGAACCGGTTGAGCGCCAGCCGCATGCGGGCATAGGAAACCAGCTTGTCGACGATGATCGCCCAGGTCCAGACCGAGGCGCAGAGCAGGCCGATCATGACCAACTTGACGACCCAGCTGGCCGAAACGAACAGCGACCAAACCGACAATTGCGCGCCCGGGTCGGCGAGTGCGATATTTTCCATCGTTACGTCCTTAAGATTTTCCGGGCGAAGCTGGCGGCTGGCCCCTGGCATCCCTTGTGGTCGGTTCGCACGAAGCTACCGGAACAACCCCAAACTGTGCCGTTATCGGCCTTTTCGGGGCAAATATTGGTGAAAGGAAGGCGTTCGATAACGCCAATCTTCACCAATCTCTTCATGAACCGTTATGGTTAAGGATGGGTTAGTATATAAGGCGCGGCGCATTGCCACGCCCAATGGCAAGGCCATCAATTCAATGGCTGCGCCTAGGGTGTGCTGAGATTCAGGTCAGGCCGAGCCGAAAACGGTAGATTCCGAGAACCGGAGCGGAGCGTACTTTTCGTACGTGAGCACCGTTCTACCGCGATGCGAAGAACGGGGAAGCGCAGGAAGCTGCTGTTTGCAGGCCGGCATCACCTGAATATCAGCGCACCCTCGGCATGAATGCCGCCACCCATTCCCTGGGAAACCGCCTTGGGCGGCCATTCTCACCGATGATCGCCGCCTCGACCTTGGCCTCGACCAGCAGTTCGTCGCCACGCTTGAGCTGCTGCGCCATGAAGATGCGCGCGCCGGAAATCTCCTCGGTGCGGGTGTCGACCGTCAGGATGTCATCGATACGGGCGGGGCCGCGAAAGTCGATCTCCATACGGCGCACCACCCAGACTATTCTTTCGCCATGCTTGCCATCGGCAAGCTCTGTGTGGTGCACGCCGGTCAGCCGGAGATAGTCGGAGCGACCGCGTTCGAAGAATTCGAGATAGCGCGCATGGTAGACGACGCCGGAGAAATCGGTGTCGGCATAATAGACCCGCGCCATCAGCCGGTGGCCGAACGTGGTCAGCGCGCCGGAAAGCCCGGCCAGCAGCGTCGCCGATTCACCATGATCGCCCATTGCGCTTCCTTTTTCAGCCCCGACCAGGCACCAGTTTCCCGCGGAACATAACATCGGATGGCACTGTTGACGGCGATGATCAAGAGTTTGACGGCGGCGCTGTTCGTGCTCGTGGCTTTGGCGCTGCCTGGCCAGGCCGCGACATTCTCGATGAAGCGCGGCCTCAACCTCGACCAATGGGTCACATGGCCCGGCGAAGACCAGTGGGGCGACGCCAAGGCCATCCTGCCCTATCCGGAATGGCGCAAATTCCTTGGGGAGAACGACCTCAAGGCGCTGAAGGATGCCGGCCTCGATTTCCTGCGCATGCCGGTCGACCCTTCGCCTTTCCTGTCCGACCAGACCGTGGCCTTGCGTGACGACCTCTATGCCAGCGTGCTGGACTCCGTGCGCATGATCAACCGCGCCGGGCTGAAGGTCGTCGTCGACATGCACCTGATCCCTGCCGGCGGCAGCCGCAAGATCGGCATGGCGCAAGTGATGGACGACCCGCGGACCTTCGACGCCTATGTCGAGATGGTCCGCAAGATGGCCCGCACGCTGGCCGGCGAAGACCCCACCCAGGTTGCCTTCGAGCCGATGAACGAACCGATCGTCGACTGCGACAGCGACGGCACCAGCCTGTGGCCGGACCGCCAGCGCAAACTGTTCGCCGCGGCGCGATCCTCGGCGACGAAACTGACCCTCGTGCTGACCGGCGCATGCTATTCCGCGGCGAGTTCGCTGGAGAAGATCGATCCCAAGACGATCCCTGACGACAATGTCATCTGGACGTTCCACTCCTACGATCCGTTCCTGCTCACCCATCAGGGCGCGACCTGGGCCGGCGACTTCATCCCCTATGTGACCGGCCTGCCTTACCCGCTGAGCGCGGTGCCCAAGGCACAGCTCGACGTGACGCTCGACACCATCCGCGCCAGGATCAAGGCCGAGGCGCCGTGGACACGGCAGAGCGGCCTGCTTGCCTATCTCGACGAACAGGTCGCCAGCATGGACAGTCCCGACAAGTTGCTGGGCCTCATGGATGCGCCGTTCAAAAAGGTCGAGGCATGGGCGAGTGCCAATGGCGTCAGGCCTGAAAACATCACGCTGGGCGAGTTCGGCATGATCCGCCAGGAATATGGCAATTCCTATGTGATGCCCGCCGGGTACCGGGCCGCCTATGTCAGGGACATGATCGGGCGTGCCGAAGCACATGGCTTCTCATGGTCGGTGTGGAGTTATGGCGGCGCCTTCGGCATCGTCGACGCCTTCAATGGCGACAAAGCCGAGCCGGATGTGATGGACGTGATCCGCGGGCTGCATTGATCGCTCAGCCAAGATCGACCGAGAAGATTCCGGGCGCATTCAAAAAACGTACCGACGCAATGCTGAGCCAATACCCGAGACGACGGGCGGCGCACTGGAAAATTACTCTTCCTGGAACAGGTTGATCTGCTGCTGTGCCAGATCCTTCGGCGCGTCGAGGCCGAGATGGCGCCAGGCATTGGCCGTCAGCATGCGGCCGCGCGGCGTGCGCTGGATGAAGCCCTGCTGGATCAGATAGGGCTCGATGATGTCCTCGATGGCATCGCGCGGCTCTGACAGGCCGGCGGCGATCGTCTCGATGCCGACCGGCCCGCCGCCGAAATTGCGCGCGATCATGCTGAGATACCGCCGGTCGAGCGCGTCGAGGCCGAGCGCATCGACCTCCAGCCGGGTGAGCGCCTCATCGGCGATCTTGCGGTCGACATGGCCGTCGCCGGCCACCGAGGCGAAATCGCGCACACGGCGTAAGAGCCGGCCGGCGATGCGTGGCGTGCCGCGCGCACGCCGCGCGATCTCCAGCGCACCGTCGTCGCCAAGCGGCATTTGCAGGATGCGCGCGCCGCGCCGCACGATCTGCTCCAGCTCCTCGACCGTGTAGAAATTGAGCCGTACCGGAATGCCGAAACGGTCGCGCAGCGGATTGGTCAGCAGGCCGAGCCGCGTGGTGGCGGCGACGAGCGTGAAGCGGGCAAGGTCGATCTTGACCGAACGCGCCGCCGGTCCTTCGCCGATGATCAGGTCGAGCTGGAAATCCTCCATCGCCGGATAAAGGATCTCCTCCACCGCCGGGCTCAGCCGATGGATCTCGTCGATGAACAGCACGTCGCCTTCCTCGAGATTGGTCAGCAGCGCGGCAAGATCACCGGCCTTGGCGATGACCGGACCCGAGGTCGAGCGGAAATTGACGCCGAGTTCGCGCGCCATGATCTGCGCCAGCGTCGTTTTGCCCAGACCGGGCGGCCCGACGAACAGCACATGGTCGAGCGCCTCGTTGCGGCCTTTGGCGGCCTCGATGAACACTTTGAGATTGGCCCGCACCGCCGCCTGGCCGACGAAATCGTCGAGCGTCTGCGGCCGCAAGGTCTGCTCGGCATCCTCGCCGCGTTTTTCCGGCGCAATCAGGCGGGGCGACAGGCTCATGACGCCTTCCTTACACACGGCAAGGAGCTGAACAAGCGACGGTTCACCGCGCCAGTTCCTTCAGCCCGAAGCGGATCAGCTTTGGCGCATCGGCATCCTCGCCCGCCGTCTTCAGCGCCGCCGCCACAGCATTGGCGGCGGTGTCGCGCGAATAGCCGAGATTGACCAGCGCCGAGACCGCGTCGGTGATGGGCGCGGATGCCACGCCGTCACCGAGTTCCTGTTTCAGGCCGATGGTGCCCGAGGCGGTTCCGGCATAGGCCGGCGCCTTGTTCTTCAACTCGGTGACGATGCGCTCGGCCACCTTCTTGCCGACGCCGGGTGCGCGCGACACCATGGCAATGTCGCGCAGCGCAATGGCGTTGGCGAGGTCGGCCGGCGCCAGCGTCGACAGGATAGCCAGCGCCACCTTGGCGCCGACGCCCGGAACATTGTTCATCAGCAGCCGGAACCACTCGCGTTCCAGCACCGACTGGAAGCCGTAGAGGCGCAGCATGTCCTCGCGCACATAGGTCTCGATGAACAGCACCACCGCTTCGCCGGGCGAAGGCAGCGCCGCCAGCGTGCGCGCCGAGCAATAGGCGACGTAGCCGACGCCATGGATGTCCACGAGGCAATGATCCTCGTCGACCTCGTCGAGCGTGCCCTTGAGCTTGCCGATCATGCCAGATCTTTCATGGAAGATAGGCCCTCATGGGTGCGTTTCAGGAGAGATGATGTCGAGGTCGGGAAAATAGCTGCGGTAGCGAGCAGCGTCGCGGGTCAAAAGACGATGTCCAGCGACGGTCGCGTGAGCGCCGATAAAGAAATCGGGCAAGGTTCTTTCCCTGACGCCACCGGCCCGGCGATAGCGGGAATGCGTGACGCCGGCAAGGAACGCCGCGTCCCAAGATACAAGTTCGCGATCCATCCCAAGCATGTCGACTGCTTTTCGAAGCGCCGTTTCCGTCGCAATCAGCGGCGCCAACTCGGACCAGACGATCGTGTTGACCACCAACGCGCCGTCGCGGCGGCAGGAGGCGATTGCCGATGCCGACCATCCTTTCATCGGTCCGGCTGGACCCCAAACGTCGATCAGGACATTTGTGTCAATCAACGTCGAGATCTTCACGCGGCCCCCTCAACCACTCCATGTACTGATCGGTGGTCATGCCTCCCAGATCCAACGTCCCCTCCATCCGGTCGAGGACATCGCTGAACCTGCGCAATTTCTCTTCCTGGGAGAGGTGCTCGTTGACGGCAACCAGCCGAACGCCCTCGTCGGTGGCCACGAACTCCACCTCGGAGCCCGGGGCGATGCCCAGACGGTCCCTTATCGGCTTGGGGATTGTGACTTGCCCCTTGGTGGTCACACGCATGGTAATACCTCTGCGGTATTACCTATTCCTGCAACGTGAACAAGTCAAGAACGTAGCTAGCCGGCCAGCGCCATCCTGTAGGCCACGCTTTGCCGATGATGCGCGTGGCAGATGGCGATGGCCAGTGCGTCGGCGGCATGTTCGGTATCGAAGACGGCTTTTGGCAACAGCACCTTCACCATCATGTGGATCTGCTTCTTGTCGCCATGGCCGACGCCGATCACCGCCTTCTTCACCGCGTTGGGCGCATATTCTGCAACGACAAGCCCCGCACGCGCCGGCACCAGCATGGCGATGCCACGCGCCTGGCCGAGCTTCAGCGTTGCCACCGCGTCCTTGTTGACGAAGGTCTGTTCGACCGCCGCCTCGTGCGGCATCGCGCTGTGCAGGATTTCGGCGAGCCCGTCATGCAGCTGGCACAGCCGCGTTGCCAGCGCCGCCTTGTCGTCGGACTTCACGGTGCCGGAAGCAATGAAGCGCAGCGAATTGCCGAGGCTTTCGACGATGCCCCAGCCGGTGCGCCGAAGCCCAGGATCGATACCGATGATGCGAATCGCTTCCGCCATTTGCCGAGTTTACCTCCGGCCCACAGCGATGCCAGCGAAATGTGAACAAACCGGAAACAGAAGACAGACCGAGGTCTAACCCCGAGCGAAAGCCGTGTTGAGCAGGCTGATCTGGTCGGAAACCGGATTGAGGCGGCGAGCCATCGGTTGCATGTCGACCAAGGCGCCCGAGCCATAGATCTCCTCGTCCATGCGGCGCACCAGTGCTTGCAGGCGCAGCGAGCGGGTGACGAGATCGAGGAAATCCTCGGGCAACTCGGCCCAGCCGGCGGCTTCGTCATGGGCGGAAGCGGTGTCGAGACGCACCTTGGACTTTTCCGACGCGACCTGGTCGCGGGTCATCTCGCCGGAATTGGCGGCGCGCTGCAAAAGCAGCCAGGACGCAACCTGCATCAGCCGGGTGGTCAGCCGCATCGATTCGGCCGCATAGAGCGTGGCGCCCAGCCGCGACAGTTTCTTTGCCTCGGCCCGGCCCTTGCCGTCGAGATATTCGGCGGCCTGTTCGACCAGGCCCATGCCTTCCTGGTAAAGCGGCTTGAAGGATTGCGAGAAAACCCGGCGCTCCGCCAGCTTGACGGTTTTCGCACTGCCCTTCGAAGGCTCGTTCATTGATACGCCCCTGCACTTGCAACCGGCCGATTCGGCTCCCTGCCGATACACCCGGAACCCTATCTGACTGAAGCTTGAAAATGCGCTTCGTCACCGGCGAAGGCAAGCACATGTTTAACAGAAGGTTAACGGCGAGCCGCCATTGGGCGGCCCCGCTGAGACGCGGACAAAAAGGGAAATGAAGACAAAAAAAGAGCCGCGGATAAGGCGGCTCTCAGGAGTTTAACAGGGAGGCGTCAAACAAAGTGGCTCCAACCACTCGGTAAGAATCCAGATCACTGGATGAACATAGTAAACACCTGTAAAGCTTAATGAAGCCTTAACGGCGCGGATGTTTTTTGACCGAACGCCGCCATACTGTGCCGTAACAGGACAGCATCTCCTGCGTCAGGCTAGCTCAGGCTGTCCTCCAGATCGCCGGCAAGGCGATGAAGGCGAACAGCAGCATGGCTGCGTAGAAGCCCATCGAGGAGGCCGCCACCAGCGGTTCGATCGCGGCATTGCCGGCAAGCAGGAAATAGAGGCCGATCAGCAGGCCGATGCCGCTGATTGCGGTCAGCCAGAAATGAACGGTGGCGAGCGTCTTCTGCCCGATGGCAGGGAACAAATGGTAGAAGAAGGCGAAGACCGCCGACATCAGCCATCCGGCCACCATCGTGTGGGCGTGAGTCGGCATCTGACCGTGATCCTGGCTGATCGACATGTGCAGGCCGAGCGCCATGCCGCACAGCGAATAGATGACGGCCAGTGTGAAGAAATTCCGTGCTACCCCTTGCATGTCTGTCCCCCGAATTGCCTTTTCCCGTTGTGGGAATGGGTTGATCGTCAGGCGATTGTTGTCGCCACCGGGCTCCCGGCGTTAGCGCGCTAGCATCGGCGATGTTTCCGGACGATGTCGCGCCAACCCCCTCCCGACGATTCGTACATTAGCAGGAAATCAGATAGCGCGTTCACTATCTCAGCCGCTTCTTCATTGCCTGAAACAGATCCGGTTTTTCGCGACATCGTTCCGAAACAGGCGCCACGCTAAACGCCCGCTCCTCTGACGGCCGGCGCAAATCAGCGCCGCCGCAACCTGACCGGAACACTGCAGGAGCGACCCATGGACTGGTACACGATCGTCAAATTCCTCCACGTCACTACCGCCATTCTGTGGGTCGGAGGCGGCTTCGTGCTGTTCCTGCTGGGCATACTTGCCGAGCGGGCGGGCAACATCGAGGAAAAACTGCAGGCAATGCGCGCCAGCGGTCAGCTGGGCGGCAGGTTCTTCGCGCCGATGTCGATGCTGACGCTGATTTTCGGCCTCATCATGTGCTGGTTCTGGGTCGGCTTCTCCGACCTGTGGATCCTCATCGGCCTGGCCGGCTACGCCACGACCTTTTCGATCGGCATGTTCATCTTCAAACCGACCGGCGAGCGCATGGGCGCAATGATCGCCAAAGAGGGCGTCACACCAGAGGTTCTTGCCATCGGCCAGCGTATGATGAGCGCGGCGCGCTTCGACTATGCCGTGATGGTGGTCATCATTGCCGACATGGTGCTCAAGCCGACCGTGCATGACATCGGCATCCTTGCCGGGATGGTGCTAGCCGTCTTGATCGGCGCCACACTGGCCTTTGGCGGCAACCGCCGTCTCGTGCCGAGCGCTGCCTGAAGTCAGACGCCGCCCTGCCCTGAGGTCGTGCCGGTGCAAGTGTCGCATGGTCGCGATCCGACCCAAAGGTGATTTCGGACGGCTGCGCCTACGATCATGCTACAAAGTCGGGACAACGGACCCTGCCATCGACGGTGGCGTGCTTCAAAATTAGCTTCAAGCGATTTCTCGCTTCGACAGGCTGGCGTTCGATCTCCTGCTCGGCGGCGCCCACGCCGCTCATGGCCGCGAGCGCAACGATCAGGTAGTCGGTCTCTTGGCCTTTCCCGGACAACATGGTGCTGATCGCTGGCAAGATGTAAGGAGCAACCTCCATCGGCGAGCGGCAAGCAGCGCCTATGGCGTCGATGCGGACGATGTTGTCGTCGGAGACCATGCCGGCCAGCACAGCCGGCGTCCCTTCGGCGCCGAGCCCGACAGCCGCAACCAACAACGGCGAGGTGTTGCGCGACAGATGGTCCCGCACGACCGCAAGCACCGCCGCCGAGTGATCTGCCAGGAAGGCGTCATCCTGGCGCGCCACCAGCATCGCCAGTTGCCGGTCCTGATCGTAGTTTGGAGCACTCACAGGCCATGCCAGCCGTGTCAGGATCGGTTCGGCCAGCAACGCCACCAGATCTGGACGGCCGCGCCACAGCACATTTAGACCACCAATCCGCGACATCCGACGGTCGAGCGTGACGGCAGACAGGGCCGAACGGTCGTCACGGTCCAAATCAACCGCACCGGACCAGAACCTTTCCGTCCATTGGTTTACTGCGGCCTCCAGATCATAGTCGAAGCGATCCGCTCCAGGCTGGGCAAGGATCGACAGCACCATATCCCTGTCGGGTTGCAGCGGGTCATCGGCAAAGAAGACCATTGCCTGGACCGGTATGTTAGGCCGTCGTTTTCCTTCGGGACAAGCGAAAAGCCGAGTTCGTCCATCAACGCCAGCAAGGGTTGTTGATTGACCGCGCGGTCGCTTTTCGAGATTCCAGTCCCGCTTACCGTCGTCAGCAGCCCGGCATACGGAAAAATCAGGAAGGGCGCCGTCGCGCTGCCGATCTCCACTTCTGTGGCGCGCAGGAGAGGAACGTCCTTTCCCTGCCGTCTTTCCGAGACTTCTACCCGCCGCGCCCGTTGGACAGTGGTCAACGAGAATGTGGGGATCGAACGGTTGGCGACTTCCCTCTGGCTGATACTGATGCCATCCATCATGCCGATTCCGCGCGACGGCATGATGCAAATTCCGGCAATCTTTGCCTTTGTTGTCGATCGAAGGACCCTTGTGTGGCGGCTGTCAAAGGCTGTAGGGCACCTCGCCATCGCCGTAAGGGAGTAGCTGACCACGACGTTCGGCTCGCCGTGCCGGGCGTGGGCGATGACGGCAACGGTTGTGACCTGACGTGTCAGCAGCAGGTGCTGGCAGATCTCGTCGCAGGCGGCATGCTCAATAGGATCGTCGCCTTTGCGGACAAATGCCACTTGGTCGCGGATCAGCTCAATCTGTTCCGGCCTGCGCGGCAAAGGCTTGCGGAAATCACCTGAGGTAAGCTCGATCAGGGTCCGCTCCGCGCGCGGTGCAGCGATCCTGGCGGGTATGATGGCCAGCGCGGATGCCGCGCCGATACTGACGAGCGCGGCAAGCGACCAGTGAACGCCTCTTCGGTACAGCAACAGCCCTGGCATCATTGCCGTGACGTAGAGCCAGATCGAGGGGATCAACACTCCGATGCCAAGGGTCAGAATGCCGACAACGATCACTAGCGGCGGCATTGCAACCAACAGTACCGTCACTGCGGTCAAGGCCGCATAGGTGATAAAGAAGGGGCGACCGACGATCATGGAGCAGTAATACGCACGGGAGCATTAATCGTTCGCCAAGCTCAGGCTTGAAATTCTAATTGAGGTGGCATCCACGTTGGGCAGAACTGGACTTGAACGATGGTCCGCTCTGAAATGGCGCGACGAGTGTCTGGATATCGCGCAATGTGCCCGTTCTGACGGATGGGCCGAACCGCAACTTCCCGCTCTGAACGGACTGTCGTCGTTGGTACCAAGCGTCAGATTTTGACTACTAGATAAGACCTGCGATGCCATCCCACAGCAGCTTCAGTGCAACGACCGCGACGGTTGCATAGGTGAAGGGATAGAAGGTTTCCGGCCGCATCCGCCGCACCAGCCAGGCCCCGGCAATGGTCGACAGCGGCGCCAGCGGCATCAGCACCGCCGATGCCGTCAGATTGGCGGTGTCGAACTGGCCGAGCGCGAAATAGGGCACCAGCTTCAGCGCATTGGTGGCGGCAAAGAAGATCGCGGCGGTGCCCGATAGAACCTTCGGATCGAGCCGGATCGGCAAGGCATAGACTTGGAAGGGCGGGCCGCCGACATGGGCTACGAAGCTGGTGAACCCGGCGACCGTGCCCCAGACCGCGGCGGCGACGCGGTTGGGCGCGGCAGCGTGATCGGCGCCATGGCGGAACTGCAGATAGAGCCAGCGCAGGACGAAGATGATGGCGACGGCGCCGACGATCAGCCGCACCGCCTCTTCGGTCACCAGTGCCGCCGTCAGCCAGCCAAGGCCGATGCCGATGACGGCACCCGGCATCATGTCGACCAGCATCTTTCTGTTATAAACGCCCCACCATGTCCATACCGAGACGATGTCCATCAGGCACAGGATCGGCAGCAGGATGGCCGCCGCCTGCACCGGCGGCATGGTCAGCGCCATCAGCGGCACGCCGACGAAACCGACGGCGCCGCCAAAGCCGCCCTTGGACAGGCCGACCAGAATGACCGCCGGAATGGCAGCCGCATAGAACCACGGATCGAGAAGCAGGCCTGACATGGGAGGGGACTGGTCCGGAGGGAAAGCGGGTCGACGCTTGAATAGCCCAGAATCTCGGGCGGAGCGACAGCAAATATGAGCGTGGCGGCCGCACACTCGGCCGACGCCGGCCAGTGCCTAGCGCCGAGCCGAGACCAGCAGGAACATCGGCCGCTCGAGCTCTTCCGCCAGTTCCGGCTTGGCTGCGATTTGCGCATCGGTCGGCCGGAATTCCTCGACATGGCCGATGGTGAAGCCGGACCGGATCAGTGCGTTGAGGGTGGTGCCGATCGTGCGGTGATGTTTCACCACGCCCTTGGCCAGCCAGTCGGTGCTGCGCGGTCCTTCCACCAGATATTGGTCGACAGGCCACGTCTTGCGGCCTTCGCTATCGATCACCCAGCCGGGTTTGGTCGGCGCCATGAAGATCGGATGTTCCGTCGAAAAGACGAAACGCCCGCCAGGCGCCAGGGCCCGATGCACGGTCCCGAACAGACGCGACACATCCTCGACATAGTGCAAGGCGAGCGAGCTGTAGACGAGATCAAAGCTGGCTTCCGGCAGGCTGAGCCGATCGAGATCGGCCGTCTCATAGCTTATGCCAGCATCGGGGCCGGCGGCCCTTGCCCGGGCAAGCATCTTCTCCGACAGATCCAGGCCAAGCACCTGCGCCGCCCCATGCTCGCGGGCCCAGCGGCAGAACCAGCCGAAGCCGCAGCCGAGATCGACGACCCTCAAGCCGCCGACATCGGGCAGCATGGCGCGCAATACCGGCCACTCGGCGGCACCCTCCAGCCCTTCGACCGAACGGCCGAGCTGGCTGTAGCCTGCGAAGAAATCCTCACGATCGTATATATACTGCGCCATGGTTCCGGCCTCGTTTGGGCCGGCACACTAACCAACCGGCCACCGGCTTTCCACCCAACTCGATCAGGAGGCCTGCAAGACCTTTGCCCTATCCCGAGAGGCGGTTGCGTCAAGCGGCGGCGGCCGCCGCCGGATCGGCTGCGCCTTGATGATGGCGGTGCTGGTCTCGGCCTTGTCGGCGATACGGTCCAAAATCCCGTCGAGATCACCGATCGAGCGCACGAACAGTCGGGCGACGAAACAATCATCGCCCGTCACCTTGTCGCATTCGCCGAATTCGGGAATTTCCTCGATCAGCTTCTGGACGATGTGCAGCTTGCCCGGCAAAGGCCGGATGCGCACGATCGCCTGCAGGGTATAACCGAGCGCCAGCGGATCGATCTCGACAGTGAACGCCCGGATGACGCCGCGCTCCTCGAGCCGTCGCAGCCGCTCCGAAACGCTTGGCGACGACAGCCCGACCTGGGCGGCCAGTTCCTTCAGCGAGGTCCGTGCATCCTTGACCAGGATTTCAAGGAGATTCCGGTCGAGATCGTCCAGCATCTTTTTCTTTCCCCGATAGTTTGGAGTTTTCTCCTAATATAATTAGGCCAACAGGCCATACACCCTTTCCAATCAGATGGAAAGCTTCGCGGCAGCATGAGATTATGGCGGCTCAACCGATATGGAGGTTTGTTGTGAACGAAACGGTGCGCGGCACGGTCGAAATGTCAGCCGCAATGGCCATCCTGGGAACGATCGGATGGTTCGTCGTCCTGTCCGGCCAGCCGATCATGGATGTGGTGTTCTGGCGTTGCGCTTTCGGTGCGCTGACGCTGCTCATCATCTGCGCCGGGCTGGGATTGCTGCGCAACAGGCTGTCGCTGCGCATCATCGGCATCGCCGCGCTCGGCGGCGTCGCCATCGTCGTCAACTGGCTGCTGCTGTTCAGCGCATTCTCGCGCGCGTCGATCTCGATCGCCACCGCTGTCTACAACACGCAGCCTTTCATGCTGGTCGGCTTCGGTGCGCTTTTCTTCGCCGAGCGGCTGACCCTGACCAAGCTGACCTGGCTGGCCATCGCCTTCGCCGGCATGGTTCTGATCGTGCAGTCGGCTCCCGATGCCGGCGATATCGGCACGGATTATTTCACCGGCATCGTCATGGCGTTGGGCGCGGCTTTCTTCTGGGCCGTCGCCGCCATCGTCACCAAGAAGCTCAAGGGCACGCCGCCGCACCTCATCGCGCTGATCCAGGTCTGCGTCGGCGTCGTCATGCTGGCGCCTTTCGCCAATCTTGCAGAGCTTCCGGCCGATGCCTGGAGCTGGACCATGCTGGCGACGCTCGGCATCGTCCATACCGGCCTGATGTACATACTGATGTACGGCGCCATCCAGAAGCTGCCGACGCATCTGCAGGGATCGCTGTCCTTCATCTATCCGGTCGTCGCCATCCTGGTCGATGTCGTCGCCTTCGGCCATCGGCTGCATCTGAGTCAGGTCGTCGGCGCCACCGCCATCCTGATCGCCGCCACCGGCATGAATCTCGGCTGGACGCTGTGGAAGGGCAAACCGTCCGTGGCGAGCCCGCACCCGATCAAATGAAGCGCCCCGCCGGATGCCCGGCGGGTCAAACATCGCGATCCCGGCTGCCCGCCTGTTCAAAGCGGGCACTTTGCTCTATGCCGCAATCCAACCATCTTCGCCCGGCATAGGCGAAACGCGGGACCCGAAGAACCATGAATGAAGCAACGCCCCCCAATCGCTGTCGCATCGTGCTGATCGCGCCGTCCGGCGTGCCGGCGGCCCGTATTGTCGCGGCATTCGATGGCGGCGATGTCGCTTCGCTGATCCTGCCCGAGAACGGCATGGATGAAGCCTCCTTCCAGGCTTTCGCCGAACAGATCGTGCCGGCAGCGCAAGCCGCCGGCGTTGCTGTCATCATCGCCGGCGACACCCGCATAGCCGGCCGCGTCCAGGCCGACGGCATCCATGTCGAGGTCTCCAAGGCCGAACTTGCCGAGACGATCGAGCATTTCCAGGCAAAGATGATGGTCGGCACCGGCGGCGCCAAGACACGTGACGACGCGCTCGAGCTTGGCGAGACGCGGCCAGACTACATCTTCTTCGGCCGCTTCGGTTACGACAACAAGCCCGAACCGCACCCGCGCAACCTGTCGCTCGGCGCATGGTGGGCGGACATGATCCAGATCCCTTGCATCGTCATGGCCGGATCCGACATCGCCTCGGTCGAAGCGGTGGGCGCCACCGGCGCTGAATTTGTGGCGCTGTCGAGCGCCGTGTTTGCCGACGGCACCGATCCCAGGACAGCGGTCGCCACCGCCAACGCGCTGCTCGACGAGACCGCGCCGCGCTTCGAGGACTGAAATGTCCTCGGCGACGCTTCCCCTCCAGGCTCTGCTTGCGGTGCTGATGGTCCAGGCTGCCGCCGCGGAGACCATCCCCCTGCCGCAGCCCAAGCCGAAAATCGGCGTCCACACCGACAAGCCGATCGACAAGCCGTTGCCGCAGCCCGCTACCACGGCCGAGCCCGCGCCGCTGCCGTCGGCCGACACGGTCAATCCCGACCGCTTCGGCGCAAAACCCGCCGACGCGGCCTATGGCGCCTTCCAGCGCGGTCTCTACAAGACAGCTTACAATCTGGCATTGGTCCGGGCGCAAAACGGCGATCCGGCGGCGCAGACCTTGGTGGCCGAGATCCTGTCGCGGGGGCTCGGTGTGCCGGTCAATTCGGCGCAAGCGGCGAAATGGTACGCGCTGGCCGCCGAACAGGGTGTGCCGGAATCGCAGTTCCAGTATGCGCTGATGCTGCTCGACGGCCGCTACGTCAAAAAGGATGGAAAAGAGGCCTACGCCTTGATGCAGGCCGCCGCCGAAGCCGGCAACCGGCTGGCGCAATTCAATTTCGCGCAGATGCTGGTCCAGCAGGACCCCGGCGACGCCGGCATGGCCAAGGCGGTTTCCTACTATGAGCGCGCCGCCGCGACCGGCCTCGCGGACGCGCAATATGCAATGTCGCAGATCTACGCCAACGGTGTCGGTGGCAAGCCACGTGACGACGCCCAGGCAAGGCGCCTGCTGGCGCAGGCCGCAAGGCAGAACTACGACACCGCGCAGATCGATCTCGCCGCCTGGATGATCGAAGGCCGCGGCGGTGCGCGCGACCTGAAATCCGCCTTCGGCTGGATGAAGCAGGCGGCGGAGGGCGGCAATGTCGCCGCCCAGAACCGCCTGGCCAAGCTCTATATGCAAGGCATCGGCACCGATCCGGACCTTGTGCTTGCCGGCGCCTGGTACATCGTCGCCCGCCGTGCCGGCCTCATCGACCCACAGATGGACGACTTCCTGCAGGGGCTGGACGACGACCAGACCAAGCAGGCGCTGCAGAAGGCCAACCGGCTGCCTTGACGGCGGTTCTCGCGGTCATTGCAAGTGTAACCTCGGCTCCCCTCGCCTGGCACCGACCTGCCCGCTCCCTTGCCTCTTCTGGCGATTTGTGGTCTTGGGAGCCCGAAATCGCTTTCCCAGCGAACATCCATACCGACGGCGTGGCCGTTGGCATCATTCCGGATCATCTCATCATGGCCAAGATCAATGGCAACGAAATCCGTCCCGGCTATGTCATCGAGCATGATGGCGGGCTTTGGGTGGCGGTCAGGACCAACACCGTCAAGCCCGGCAAGGGCGGCGCCTACAATCAGGTCGAACTGAAGAACCTCATCAACGGCACCAAGCTCAACGAGCGCTTCCGCTCGGCCGAGACCGTCGAACAGATCCGGCTCGACCTGAAGGATTTTTCCTTCCTTTACGCGCAGGAAGACGCACTGGTGTTCATGGACACCCAGAGCTACGAGCAGCTCGAATTGAACAAGGACTTCGTCGGCGATCGCGCCGCCTTCCTGCAGGACGGCATGATGGTGACGGTCCAGCTCTACGAAGAGCGGCCGATCGGCATTTCGCTGCCCGACTATGTGACGCTGACCATCACCGAGGCCGACCCGGTGGTGAAGGGTCAGACGGCGGCATCGTCCTACAAGCCGGCGATCCTGGAGAACGGCATCCGCGTCCTGGTGCCGCCCTTCATCGGCGCCGGCGAGCGCATCATCGTCGACACCAACGAAATCACTTACGTGCGCCGCGCCGACTGACGCATGTCGCCCAGAAGTGGCCGGGTTCCGGGTCACCGACATGCATCGAGGCAGAATTTAAAGCGCAGCACCGGGAAAAAGCACTATGGCACGCTCAGCCCTTCTCAACGTCATGGTCCAGGCCGCAATGAAGGCCGGCCGCTCGCTGTCGCGCGACTTCGGCGAGGTGCAGAACCTGCAGGTCTCGATGAAGGGCCCCGGCGATTATGTCAGCCAGGCCGACCGCAAGGCAGAGGACATCGTCTTTGCCGAATTGTCCAAGGCTCGGCCCGGCTATTCCTTCCTGATGGAAGAGCGCGGCGTGGTTGAAGGCGACGACGGCCAGCATCGCTGGATCGTCGACCCGCTCGACGGCACCACCAATTTCCTGCACGGCATCCCGCTCTTTGCCGTTTCGATCGCGCTGGAACGCCAGGGGCAGATCGTTGCCGGCGTCATCTACAATCCGGCGATGGACGAGCTCTACACCTGCGAACGTGGCGGCGGCGCCTTCATGAACGACCGCCGCTTGCGCGTCGCCGGCCGCATCAAGCTGGTCGACACGGTGATCGGCTGCGGCATGCCGCATCTCGGACGCGGCCACCACGGCAATTTCCTCGTCGAGCTGCGCAATGTCATGGCAGAGGTTTCCGGCGTCCGCCGCCTCGGCTCAGCATCGCTCGATCTCGCCTATGTCGCTGCCGGCCGCATGGATGGCTTCTGGGAAACCGGCCTGTCTGCCTGGGACATCGCCGCCGGGCTGCTTTTGATCCGCGAGGCGGGCGGCTTCGTCTCCGACATGGATGGCGGCCAGGACATGCTCGACAACGGCTCGGTTGTCGCTGGCAACGAGATCATCCAACGCGCTTTGCTGAAGGTCGTGAAGAAGCCGCTCTCCTCTCGTTGACAGGCAAGCCGCGCTGACAGCCACGCCGCGCTGATGCGCCGCAGTCGCAAAACCGCAATGGAAGCTTGAAATACTGCCCGGCATGCGCCCAGATTGGAGGGCGCGGTGCAGGAACCCGGCTTAGTGAGAGACAACCAACCCTACCCCGATATCCCGTTCATCGGACGCTGGCACTATTCGCGCGCCGAGATGATCGCAGACGGTATCGTCCACGCGGTCGGCATCGTACTGGCGATATCAGCCGGTTCCGCACTGCTGGCACTGGCCGCGTTTCGTGTCGGACCGGGCGAATACATCGCCGCCGCCTTCTACGTGGTTTCGCTGCTCACCGTGCTGTCGGTGTCGATGACCTACAATCTGTGGCCGGTGTCGTCGCCTGCAAAATGGGTGTTGCGGCGTTTCGACCACGCCGCGATCTATCTGCTGATCGCCGCGACCTATACGCCTTTCCTGGCGCAGCTCGAAGGCTCGCCGCTGGCGCGCTGGATGATCGTGCTGGTCTGGACCGCGGCAGTGCTGGGCATTGCCATCAAGGTGTTCTTTCCCGGCCGTTTCGACCGGCTGGCGATCGGCTTCTATCTCGCCATCGGCTGGAGCGGCATCATCCTGGTCAAGCCGCTTGTCCAGACGCTGCCGACGACATCGATAGCGCTCATCGTCGCCGGCGGCATCGTCTACTCCTGCGGCGTCATCTTCTTCGCCTGGAAGGGGCTGCGCTTCCACAACGCGCTGTGGCACGGTTTCGTCGTCACCGGCGCCGGCCTGCATCTGGCCGCCATGGTCGACTGTCTGGTCATCAATCGCCTCTGACATTCTCGACGCGGCAATATTGCCAAGCGCCATTCAATTTGGTCACAATTCCGTTTAGAGTCGCGGTTTACGTGATCGGCGGCGGCATCGGAAACGGGGCACGGATGGCTTTTCTCAGATCCTTCGGCATGGGCAGACGTTCTGATGTCCTGATCTACGACCCGCATAAATTATCGAGCCCGCAGGTCTTTCTGCTGACCATGGTGATCTTCCTGGTCATCGTCGCCTTCATCGCCGCCATCCTCACCCGACAGATCTCAACCGCTTTTGGCAGCAATCCCGGCCTCAATGGCCTGATCGTCGGCGTGCTGGTGGTCGGCATCCTTTTGGCCTTCGCCCAGGTCGGGCGACTGTTTCGCGAAGTGCGCTGGGTCAACTCCTTCCGTGCCGGCTCGGAAACGACAGAACCAGTGCTTCTGGCGCCGATGAAGGCGATGATCGGCCGCTCCTCGGCGACGGCCTTCTCGACCAGTTCGATGCGCACCATGCTCGATTCCATCGCCACCCGCCTCGACGAAAGCCGCGACACCTCGCGCTATCTCGTCGGCCTGCTGGTGTTCCTCGGCCTGCTCGGCACTTTCTGGGGACTGTTGAACACCATCGGTTCGATCCGCGAGACCATCGAATCGCTCGATCCCGGCACCGGTGACGCCGCCGCGGTGCTCGATTCCCTGAAGCAGGGGCTTTCGGCGCCGCTGGCCGGCATGGGCACCGCCTTCTCGTCCTCGCTGTTCGGCCTCTCCGGCTCGCTGGTGCTCGGCTTCCTCGACCTGCAGGCCGGTCGCGCCCAGACACGCTTCTACACCGAACTGGAAAACTGGCTGTCCTCGGTGACCGACCTGTCGTCGGACATCGTCGTCGCCGACCCAGCCAAGACCGAATCCTCCGACGAGATCCGGGTGCTGTCGGAACGGCTGCGCTCGATGCAGGAGAATGGCGGCGGCTCCAACCCGCGCGTCGCCACCGCCATGGCCAATCTCGCCGACGGCATTTCCGGCCTGGTCAAGAACATGCGCTCGGAACAGCAGATCATGCGCGACTGGGTCGAAGCCCAGTCCGACGAGCAGAAGGCGATGCGCAACACGCTGGAAAAGATCGCCGATGCTCTGAAGAAGCCCGGAGTTCACTGAAGTGGCACTCGCCAGGGGCCGGCGCACCGATCGCCGCATCGACTACTGGCCGGGTTTCGTCGACGCGCTGTCGACGCTGCTTTTGGCCATCATGTTCCTGCTCACGGTCTTCGTGCTGGCGCAGTTCCTGCTGGGACGCGAAATCTCCGGCAAGGATACGGCACTCTCGCGCCTCAACTCGCAGATCAACGAGCTGACCCAGTTGCTGGCGCTGGAGCGCTCGACGGCGCAGGACAAGGATGATTCACTGGCCAATCTGCAGGCGTCGCTGTCAGCCGCGCAAGCGGAAAGGAGCCGGCTCCAACAGTTGCTGGCGCAAGGCGCCGGTGCCGGCGACGCCGCCAACCAGCGCGCCGCGGCGCTCGGCGGCGAACTCGACAGCCAGCGCCAGATCAGCCAGCAGGCGCTGAGCCAGGTCGAGATCCTCAACCAGCAGATCGCGGCACTGCGCAAGCAGATCGGCGCGCTCGAGGATGCGCTCAACGTCTCCGAAATCCGCGACCGCGATTCCAACACCAAGATCGCCGACCTCGGCCGACGCCTCAACGTCGCTCTGGCACAGCGCGTGCAGGAGTTGAACCGCTACCGCTCCGACTTCTTCGGCCGCTTGCGCGAAATCCTCGCCGACCGAGAGAACATCCGTATCGTCGGCGACCGCTTCGTCTTCCAGTCGGAAGTGCTGTTCCCGACCGGCTCCGAGGTGATCAACGATGCCGGCAAGGTCGAGATGAAGAAGCTCGCCGACGCCATCATCGAGTTGCAGAAGGAAATCCCGCCCGAGATCAACTGGGTGCTGCGCGTCGACGGCCACACCGACAACAAGCCGCTCTCCGGCGCCGGCCGCTACCGCGACAATTGGGAGCTGTCGACGGCGCGTTCGACCTCGGTGGTGAAATTCCTGATCGAGAACGGCGTGCCTGCCAACCGGCTCGTAGCCGCCGGTTTCGGTGAGTTCCAGCCGCTCGACCCCGCCGACACTGAAGAGGCGCGCAATAAGAACCGCCGTATTGAACTGAAGCTCACCGAACGTTGATCCAAAATCACGCGAACTTGTTCGTCGGCTCAACTCTAGGGCGCAGATAGAGGCCGACAAGGCCTGAAAAGATTATCTTTTTTTAATTACACATTGTCGCAGGGCGATCCTAGCTTGCCGCCCGGGCCGAGAACCGCCGGCGATGAACCCCCTCATCGCGACGCGACGGAACCGGACGGCCTAAGGCCGGAAGGCAGGCGGACAACCGCCGCCTTCCTCTACAAGAGGAGACGCGTGATGCGCTCTTTCAAGACCTCGCTTAGAACTGCTACACTCACGGCGCTCCTCATCGCCGTTCCGCTTGCCGGCGCCTATGCCGCGGGCCATCACAAGGGCGCTCTCGACGCGGCCGATCCGACCGACATGACTGGCTCGCGTGTCGAGGCGCTTATCGCACAGGTGCAGGGCGTCCGGCAGGGCATCGTGGACGCAAGACAGGCCAACAACATCACCCCGGCCGTGGCGGAACGCCTGGAAATGCGCACGGCCCACATCGGTCAAGCGGCAGAGAAAGTCGCCGCGTCCGATCACGGCAGGATACCGGCCGCGCAATATCATGACCTGCTGCGCCGGCTCGACAATGTCGACCAGCGCCTGAGGGTCGATACCGGCAGCGGTTTCCTGATGGGCGACGGCGACGACGGCGGCAACTACCCGAACGGCTGAGGCCATAGCGCCCGAAACGGTCCAAGAGGAAGGGATCACCTGACGCTTTCGGGAGCCATCCCACGGGCGTCCTTTTTACCAGCCCAGCCAGACCGCGATCAGCGCGGCAATCGCCGGCACGGTCTGGATAAACAGGATTTTGCGGCCAACCGTTGCCGCGCCATAGAGGCCGGCAATAGCCACGCACAGCAGGAAAAACACCTTGACCTGGAAACCGGCCGCCCCGAGGTAAAGCCCCCAGATGAAGCCGGCGGCGAGGAAACCGTTATAGAGCCCCTGATTGGCGGCGAGCACTTTCGAGGCACTGGCGAATTCCGGGGTCAGGTTGAAAGCCTTGTGTCCGCGCGGCGTGTCCCACAGCACCATCTCCAGATAGACGATGTAGGCATGGATCAAGGCCACCAGCCCGACAAGGATGTTGCCGATCATTTTTTTCCCCCTTGATGTGTTGCCGGCAGCATTTCATGCGCGGCCTCGCCTGCGCAAGGTGCATCTGCCGGACGGCATCCGAGGGTTGCCAACGCATTTGCGTTGGTGTCTTTTCGCGCCGTCTCCAATCACGGAAGCCGCCATGTCCTTTCAGAAACTCGATGACCTCGGCCACAAGCTCGAAGCGCTTGAGCATGCGCTGGCCATTCTCGGCGCCGATGAGGCCACCCACATGGCTGTCGGCGGTGGCGAGAAACGTGCCGAGGCGATGTCGGCACTGGCCGGCATGTATCACACCAGGGCAACGGCACCGGAGATAGCCGACTGGATCGCTGCTGCCGAACAGGAAGCATTGGGTGAAGAGCAGCGCACCGCCGTTTCGGAACTGCGGCGCCAATACACCAACCTGACCTGCCTGCCGGTCGAATTCGTCGAACGCCAGACGACCGCGCGCATGCGTTGCGAGCAGCTGTGGCGCGGCCTGCGCGCCAAGAACGACTGGGCAGGCTTTCAGCCGGCGCTGGAGGGCGTCGTGGCGCTGGTGCGCGAGGAGGCGGCGCTGCGTGCCGATGTGCTCGGCCTAGCCCCCTATGACGCGCTGATGGAGCAATACGATCCTGGCAACCGCACCGCCGACATCACGCCTGTGTTCACCGACCTGAAGGCTTTTCTGAAAGGCTTCGTGCCTGAGGCGCTGGCTATCCAGGACGCACGGCTGCGCAAGCGCCCGCTGAAGCCGCTCTCAGGCACCTATGCGATCGACCGGCAGCGCGAGCTCGGCCTTGCCATGATGGCGGCGGTCGGCTTCGACCTGACGCACGGATCGCTGTCGGTGTCGCGCCATCCTTTCTGCGGCGGCGTGCCGAGCGACGTGCGCATCACCACCCGCTACAAGACTACAGACTTCCTGTCGGCGCTGATGGGCGTGCTGCACGAGACCGGCCATGCGCTCTACGAACAGAACCTGAAGTCATGGTCGCACTGGCCGCTCGGCAAGGCGCGCGGCATGGCCGTGCATGAAAGCCAGAGCCTGTTCGTCGAGAAACAGCTCGGCCGCAACCCGGCCTTCTGGAACTGGGCGCTGCCGGTGGTCGAAAAGCATCTCGGCGAAGCCTGGTCGCTCGACGACATCCTGCCGCATGTGCATCGCGTCGAGCGCGGCCTGATCCGTGTCGATGCCGACGAGGTGACCTATCCCCTGCATGTCATCCTGCGCTACGAACTGGAGCAGGAACTCGTCGCGGGCCGGCTGGAGGTGGCTGATCTGCCCGAAGCCTGGGACGCCAAGATGCGTGACTATCTCGGCCTCTCCACCATCGACAACCCCGCCGACGGACCGATGCAGGACGTGCACTGGCCGGGTGCGGCCTTCGGCTATTTCCCATCCTACACGCTGGGCGCGATGATGGCGGCGCAGCAATGGGCGGCGCTGACGCGGGATCATCCTGCCGCCGACGAGGATCTCGCCAAAGGCAATTTCGAGGCGATCAACGACTGGCGCCGCGAAAAAATCTGGTCGCAGGGATCACGCTGGTCGACGCCGGACCTGCTCGAACGCGCCACCGGCGAAAAGCTCAACGCCACTTATTTCGTGAACCATCTGAAGCAGCGATACGGAGCCGTATAGCGGCTGCCGGCACAGCGGCAGATGTTTCTGCCTACTCAGCCGCGCCCCTGAAAGCACTGGCTCCGGTTTCGAACTGCAGCTTGGCCAGCCGCGCATAGATGCCGCCCTTGGCGACAAGGCTTTGATGCGTGCCTTCCTCGACGATCGAGCCGCCATCCATGACCAGGATCCTGTCGGCCTTCAGCACCGTTGCCAGGCGGTGGGCGATGACGATCGTGGTGCGGCCCTGCATCAGGCGTTCCAGCGCCGTCTGCACCAGCGTCTCGCTTTCGGCGTCGAGGGCCGAGGTGGCCTCGTCGAGCAGCAGGATCGGGGCGTCGCGCAGGATGGCGCGGGCGATCGCAACCCGCTGGCGCTGGCCACCTGACAGCGTCACGCCGCGCTCGCCGACCTGGCTGTCATACCCGTTCTCGAGCTTGAGGATGAATTCGTCGGCAAGCGCATCCTTCGCCGCCGTCTCGATCTCGGCCTTGCTGGCTCCCGGCCGGCCGAAACCGATATTGTCACGCGCGCTTGCCGCGAAGATGGTGACGTCCTGCGGCACGATCGCGATGCGCTGGCGGACCGAAACGGGATCGGCCTCGCGCACATTGATGCCGTCGATCAGGATCTTGCCCGTTTCGGGATCGTAGAAGCGCAGGATCAGTGAAAACACCGTGCTCTTGCCGGCCCCTGACGGCCCGACGATCGCCACCGTCTCGCCCGGCATGACCTGAAAGCTCAAGCCATGCACGGCGGCGCGGTCCGGCCTTGCCGGGTAGGAGAAGGAGACATTGTCGAAGGCGATCGCGCCCTTGGCGACGGCCGGCAGCGGCTTCGGATCGGCGGGAGCCTGGATCGCCGGCTTCTCGGCCAGGATTTCGGTCAGCCGTTCAGCAGCACCCGCCGCCTGCGCAAGCTCGCCCCAGACTTCCGACAACGCGCCCAACGCGCCGGCGGCGAACACCGAATAGAGCAGGAATTGGCCGAGCGTACCGGGCGATATCGAGCCTTCGAGCACGTCGCGCGAGCCAAACCACAGCACCGCCACGACGGACGAGAAGATGGTGAAAATGGCGAAGAAGGTAAGGAAGGAGCGCGCGAAGATCGAGGAGCGTGCCGCCTCGAAAGCAGCTTCCACCGCGGCCGAGAAATGCCCGGTGACCAGCTTCTCATTGGTAAAGGCCTGCAGCGTGCGCACCGCGCCGATCTGCTCGCTGGCATAGGCGGTGGCATCGGCCAGCGTATCCTGCGCCTGGCGTGATTTGCGTCGCACCGAACGGCCGAAAGCGACCAGCGGCAGCACGATGACAGGAATAGCGGCAATGACCAACCCGGACAGTTTCGGGCTGGTGATGACCATCATCCCCACCGCGCCAAGGCCGAGGATGACGTTGCGCAGCGCCACCGAAGCCGTCGCGCCGACCGCCGACTTGACCTGCGTCGTGTCGGCGGCAAGCCGCGACACGATCTCGCCCGACTGGGCGGTGTCGAAGAAGGCAGGCGACAGCGTCGTCACATGGGCAAACACATCGCGCCTTATATCGGCGACGACGCGCTCGCCCAGCGTGATGACGAAATAGTAGCGGCCGGCCGATGCCGCCGCCAGCACGGCGGCCATCGCCACCAGGGCGGCGAAATATTCGGCAATGAAGGTGGTGCTGGACGACGAGAAACCATGATCGATCATGCGTCGCACCGCCAGCGGCAGCGCCAGCGTGGTTGCCGCCGCGATGACCAGCGAGATGATGGCGCCGACGACCAGTGTGCGATAGTGCGTGATGTAGGGGAACAGGCGCCGGAGCGGCTTGAGCGAACGCCGGCGCTCGTCTGCGCTGGTGATTTGCGCCATCCCGATGTTTCCTCCAGCCGCCCTTGGGGTCTGCGCCTCAATATGCGCTTGCCGCGGCCTTGTGATTCAATTCCGGCTGATGTATAGGCTCGCCGACCGTTTTAGAAGCCGTGGCTCCTCAATAGCTGCGGCTTCGAGTTTTAAAAAGAGGCGCATCGACGCAGGCTTATGCCCGTCAGCCGCGCCGGCAAGCCAGGAACCGAGCCATGAAGAGCGCTATTCATCCCGATTACCACACCATCAAGGTCGTCATGACCGACGGCACCGAATACACGACCCGTTCGACCTGGGGCAAGGAAGGCGATACGATGAACCTCGATATCGACCCGACCACCCATCCGGCCTGGACCGGCGGCCAGCAGACCCTGCTCGACCGCGGCGGCCGCCTGTCGAAGTTCAAGAAGCGTTTCGAAGGTTTCGGCATCTAAGTGCATGTCGCCCAAAAGTGCGAAGCGGTTTTGGGATAATGACTTGCACCAAGTAAGATCTTAAACCAAACGAGCTTTTTACAGATCAAAAACCCGCCTTCGTGGCGGGTTTTTTGTTGCGGCGCGTTGCTACTCGGCCAGCAATTCCCTCAGCGCCATGCGCTTGTAGGCCGCGACCAGCCTGTCGCCCTCCTGGCGCTCAACCGAGATCGCCAGCCGCATGGCGGCTTCGCCCATCTGCCAGATGAGGAACGCCGTCGTTTCCAACGCCACCGGATCGGCTGCCGGCCGCAGCCGTTTCAGCACCGCGGTTAGAAACTCGGCATTGGCCCGGCTGTCGGCGAGTTCGAGTTGGCGCAGCGCCTTGTCGGCTTGCGTGCCCGACCAGATGTCGCGCATCACCGGTTCGGCCAGGAACAGCCGGTAATAGATATCGACCAGTTCCGAAAACGCCCGGCCCAGCCCTTCGGCGTCGCTGACACCAGCCACTGCGGCTGAGATGCAGGCCTGGCTTTCGGCGGTGTAGCGCTCGGCCAGCGCCCAGATGATCGCCCGCTTGTCCGGAAAGAACTGGTAGAGCGACCCGATCGACACCCCTGCCCGTTCCGCCACCTCCCCCATGCGCATGGCGTCGCTGCCTTGCTCGGCGATCAGCGCTGAGGCGGCAGTCAGCATGCGCTCGACCCGCTCGCGGCTGCGCTGCTGGCTGGGCGCCCGGCGCGGCGAAGCAATCTGCTCCCGCGGGGAAACCGGCGCGGCCGTGTCTTCCATGACCGACTCCAATGCCAGCAAAATCGCTTGACTCGCAAAATACGAGGGTTTATCACATTTTGCAAATGTGAGGATTATTCATATTTCAAACAGAGGAAACGGTTATGACTGACCCGACAACCAAACCAATTCTGATCCTCGGCGGCACCGGCAAGACCGGCCGCCGTCTCGCCGAGCGGCTGACGGCGCACGAGCTGCCGGTGCGGATCGGCTCGCGCTCCGGTACACCGCGCTTCGACTGGGAAGTCCCAGCGACCTGGGGACCGGCAATGCAAGGCGTCAGCGCCGTCTACATCAGCTACTATCCCGACATCGCCGTGCCGGGCGCCGCTGAAACCGTCGACGCCTTCGCCAGGCTCGCGGTGCAAAACGGTGTCACCCGACTGGTGCTGCTGTCGGGGCGCGGCGAAACGGAAGCCCAGCGCGCCGAAGAGATGCTGAAGGCCTCGGGCGCCGACTGGACCATCCTGCGCTGCGCTTGGTTCTCGCAGAACTTCAGCGAAGGCTTCTTCACCGGGTCCCTGGCTGAAGGCGAAGTGGCGTTGCCGATCGGCAATGTCGGCGAGCCCTTTGTCGATGCCGACGACATCGCCGACGCCGCCTTTGCCGTGCTGACGGAGCCAGGCCATGTCGGCCAGCTCTATGAGTTGACCGGGCCGCGGCTGCTGAGCTTCGCAGACGCGGTCGCCGAGATTGCCAAGGCGGCCGGACGCGACATCCGCTTTGTCAGGATCTCGCATGACGAATTCACTGCCGCAGTGGCCGCGCATGAGCTGCCGCCCGAATTCGGCTGGCTGCTCAATGAGCTGTTCACCCAGGTGCTCGACGGCCGCAACGAGTCGCTCACCGACGGCGTCCAGCGCGTGCTTGGTCGCCAGCCAAGAGACTTCTCCGCCTACGCAACGCAAACCGCCGCAACCGGCATCTGGAGCAACTGACATGATCGCGAAGCTTCTTCCCACCCTCATCTTCATCGCCGCAATCGGCTCAGGCGTCGTCGGCGGCGTCTTCTTTGCTTTCTCCAGCTTCGTCATGCCGGGTCTCGCCCGCATGCCCGCTGCCGGCGGTCTCGCCGCGATGAATTCGATCAATGTCACCGCGGTGACGCCGCTGTTCATGACCGCCCTGTTCGGCACGGCGCTTGTCTGCGTCCTTGTCGCCATCGGCGCGGTGATGGGCTGGAGCCAGCCGGGCTCGCTCTGGCTGATTGCCGGCAGCCTGCTCTATCTCATCGGCATCGTGGTGGTGACGATGATCTTCAACGTCCCGCTGAACGATGCGCTCGCCGCCGTCGATCCGGCCAGCAGCAATGGCGCAAGCCTGTGGTCGCGCTACCTCAATGAATGGGTGATGTGGAACCATGTCCGCACCATCAGCGGCATAGCCGCGCTGGCATCCTTCTGGTTCGCCACGCGTTAATGATGGGATGGGGAGGCACGGATGAAGGATCAGTACTCCAATATGGCCTTCGGCATGGCAATCGGAGTTGGTGTCGGCACGGCGATCGGCGCCGCCTTGGATGATCTGCCAATCGGCATCGCTATGGGCATCGCCATCGGCGCCGCCTTCGGAGCGTTGCGACGCAAGTGACGGTGCCGATCTTCAGGCCTTTGTTTTTCGATCCGAATGGCCGAGGTCGCGGTCCGGATCAATGACATCGCGGACCAGTTGCTTCAGTTTGGCCGCGTCCGGAAAGCCGCCGTCGCGCTTGCGATCCCAGACAAGCACGTCATTGCAGGAAATGGTGAAGATGCCGCCGGTGCCGGGCACCAGCGTCACTTCACCAAGGTCCGTGCCGAAGGTCGACAGCAGTTCCTGCGCCATCCAGCCGGCGCGCAGCAGCCACTGGCACTGCGTGCAGTAGGTGATGCGGATGGCGGGGAGGATCTGCTCGCTCATGTCAGACTAAGCTCCGCTTATGTCTCGGGCTGAGCTCCGCTCATGCCGCGCTGAGCTTGGCCATGGTCTCGTCGTCGACTTCGAAGTTGGCGTAGACGCTCTGCACGTCGTCGTCGTCCTCGAGCGTGGCGACCAGCTTCATCAGCGACTGTGCCCGCTCCTCGTCGACCGGAACGTTGTTTTGCGGCCGCCAGATCGGCTTGACCGATTCAGCCTCACCGAGTGCGCCTTCCAGCGCCTTCGACACTTCGCCCATGTTCTCAAAGCCGCAATAGATGGTGTGGCCTTCCTCGTCGGATTCGACATCGTCGGCGCCGGCTTCGATCGCCGCATCCATGATCTTGTCGGCGCTGCCGGCCGATGCCGGATAGTAGATCTCGCCGGCACGGTCCCACATGAACGACACCGAGCCGGTTTCGCCCATCGCGCCGCCGGCCTTGGTGAAGGCGGCGCGCACATTGGATGCCGAACGGTTGCGGTTGTCGGTCAGCGCCTCGACAATGACGGCGACGCCGCCCGGGCCATAGCCCTCGTAGCGCACGGCTTCGTAGTTCTCGGCATCGCCCATCGAGGCCTTGTTGACGGCGCGTTGGATGTTGTCCTTCGGCATCGACACCGCCTTGGCGTTCTGAATCGCCAGCCGCAAGCGAGGGTTCATCGATGGATCGGGCGTCCCGCTTTTGGCGGCGACGGTGATTTCGCGCGCCAGCTTGGAAAACATTTTAGACCGCACCGCATCCTGGCGGCCCTTGCGGTGCATGATGTTCTTGAACTGTGAATGGCCAGCCATGGTGTCGTCTTCTCGGCTAGAGCATCCCGAAGCGAAGTGATCTGACCTCGTTTCCGCAATGCCCGAATTCAAAATTTCAGAGCGTCTCAGGTGCACCTCGTGGAAGCACGGCGTTCTCTGTCGGAATGGCCGGCTTATAGATAAATCGGCTCAATTCGTCCAGCCGCACCGCGCATGCGGCGTAAGACATGACCTGCTGCGGCCGCTCATGCCTCGAGGTCCGACTTCAGCCGGTCGATGATGCTGAGGGCATGCCCGGCATACTGGCTGATCCAGCGGTCGTGGATCTGCTTGATCGGCAGCGCGTTGAGATGGTTCCAGCGCTCGCGGCCGTCGCGCCGCGCAACGATCAGGTCGGCCTCCTCCAACACCTTGAGATGCAGCATCACGGTGCAGCGATCGATGTCGGGAAAGGCCTCGCACAGCATGCCGGTCGTCTTCGGCGTGTCCTTCAGCTGATCCAGCATTTCACGCCGGCGCGGATGCGCCAGCGCCTTGAAAACATTGTCGTCTTGCGATTGGCTTGACATGTTATGTTTTTATAACATATTGTTGGGTCGATCAAGGGAAGGAGTTGTGGATATGTCACTTGGATTCAGTGTTTCCGGACGCATCGGCAAGCCGGTCGCCGACGTCTTCGACGCGGTCGTCAATCCGAAGAAACTGAGCGGCTATTTCACCACGATCGGCGGCGCCAGCGCCCCGCTGGAAGCTGGCGCCGGCGTCGTCAGGTGGGGCAAGGTGCCGGTCGAGGTCGACGAAGTGGTCAAGGACAGCCGCATCGTGCTGCGCTGGGATGCCACCGACGCCGACGGCAAACCCGCCTACAAGACCCGCATCGAGATGAATTTCGAGCCGCTCGACGATGGCGGCACCTTCGTCACCATCGCCGAGAGCGGTTGGCAGGAAGGCGCGGTCGGCCTGAAGAAGTCCTACCTCAATTGCGAGGGCTGGTCGCAGATGCTGGCCTGCATGAAGGCCTATGTCGAATACGGCATCAATTTGCGCGACGGCTACTATCGCAGCGAGATGAGGGGCGAACCCGCCAACGAGACCAATATCTGAGCGACTATGGGGAGGATGGAGATCCGCAATGAAGAAAGTAACGCCATTCCTGATGTTCGAGGGCAAGGCCGAAGAGGCAATGACCCTCTATTGCGAGACCATTCCCGGCAGCAGCGTGCTTGACGTCACGAATTACGGCCCCGGCGAAGACGGCCCGCAAGGAACGGTCAAGCTGGCGCGGGTGTCGATCGCTGGGCTGGAAGTCATGGTCTTCAACAGCCCCGTGCACCACGCCTTCACGTTCACGCCATCGGTCTCGCTCTATGTGGACTGTTCCTCAGAAGAAGAGCTGAACCGGATTGTCGAGACACTGGGCGAGGACGGCGCGTTCCTGATGCCACCGGACAATTACGGCTTCAGCCGCCGTTTCGCATGGCTCAACGACAGGTTCGGGGTCTCCTGGCAGATAAATCTCGCATGACCAGCCTGAGCAAAGGCGACAACAGCCGAACACGACAACGGAGCCAGCTATGACCACGAAAATCACCGGCGGCATCAACATCGCCATGAAGGTACCGCCGCACCAATATGAGGCGACGATCGCCTTCTACCGCGACGTCGTCGGCCTGAAGCCGTTCACAGACAAAGCACCGGCCATCGGCTTCGAGCTTGGCCCCAACCGCCTGTGGATCGATGAGGCGCCGATGATGAGCCAGGCCGAGGTGTGGCTGGAGCTGTTCACCAAGGATTTCCCCATGGCTGCGGATCATTTCGCCAAGGCCGGTGTTGTGCGTTGCGACGCCATTGAGCCCTTGGGCGAGGGCTTCCGCGGCGGCTGGATCACCAACCCTGCCAACATTATTCACATGCTGCGCGAACCGGACGCCTGGTGAGCGCCGAATCCCGAAAGGAGCATCCGATGGACATCCGCGAAAAACCATTCGCCGAAGCCGGCATGCTGATCCGGCGGCCTGTCGCCGATGTATTCGAGGCCATCGTCGATCCGGCCATAACCACGAAATTCTGGTTCACCCATGGCAGCGGCCGGCTGGACAGCGGCAAGCAGGTCCTCTGGGAGTGGCGCATGTACGGCGTCTCGACGACGGTCGACGTCAGCGAGATCGTCGCGAATGAAAAGATCGTCATGCAATGGAGCGATCCGCCAACCACCGTGGTCTGGACATTCACCGAAATGCCTGGCGAGACGACCTTTCTCGAGGTTCGCAATTTTGGCTTCGCCGGGGATGGCGACGAGCAGGTGAAAGAGGCCGTCGGCTCAACCGGCGGCTTCACGCTGGTGCTGGCCGGCGCCAAGGCGTGGCTGGAACAGGGCCTGACGCTCGGCCTGATCGGCGACCGTCACCCGAAGGGCGTGCCAGGACATTAGGTATTCAGGGTCTGCCTCAATGCCCGCCGCCCGACTTCTTACGTCGCCGCGCCAGCATGTTGAGCCCCTCGACCAATGCCGAAAAGCCCATCGCCGCATAGATGTAGCCCTTGGGCACATGGTAGCCCATGCCGTCTGCGATCAGCGTCATGCCGATCATCAGAAGGAAGCCCAGCGCCAGCATGACGATGCTCGGGTTCTTGGCGATGAAGTTGGCCAGCGGCCCGGCCGCCAGCATCATCACGGTGACCGCGACGATCACGGCGATGTACATGATGGCGATCTCGTCGGTCATGCCGACGGCGGTGATGATCGAATCGATCGAGAAGACCAGGTCGAGCAGCAGGATCTGGAAGATCGCGCCGGCAAGGCTGATCTGCAGCGTCTCGCCCATCATCGTATCCTTGTGGTCGTCGGGATCGACGGTGTGATGGATCTCCTTGGTCGCCTTCCAGACCAGGAACAGGCCGCCGGCGATCAGGATCAGGTCGCGCCAGGAAAAACCGTGACCGAAGGCCGTGAACACCGGCGTGGTAAGCTGGACGATGATCGAAATGGTGGCCAGCAGCACCAGCCGCATGATCAGGGCCGCCGAGATGCCGAGCCGGCGGGCACGGGCCCGTTGTGCTTCCGGCAGCTTGTTGGTCAGGATCGAGATGAAGATCAGATTGTCGATTCCGAGCACGACCTCGAGCACAATCAGCGTCAGCAGCGCGACCCAAGCCGTCGGGTCGGAAACAAATTGAAAATGCGGCGCCAGGAATTCGATGAGCTGCATGGAGGTCGTCCCCTCTTTTAACGATCTAGAGCAGTGTCGCCGGCAGTTAGGTATTAAGCGTGCCTATATCAATGTCACGACCAGAAGGACGGTGCGGTTTCCTCCAGCCGTGGCCCGCGACGAAACGGCGCAATCCGCTCGGTCAGCCCTGTGCGGTCTGAAATATCGACGCCGACGCCGCACAAAGTCGCCGGTCCGGTCGCCGCCTCGAAGCGGCCTTTCGGCACCTTCGACAGGAACCGGTTGAGCGGCTCCTCCTTGTCCATGCCGAGCGAGGAATCATAGTCGCCGCACATGCCGGCGTCGGACATATAGCCGGTACCGCCGTTGAGGATCTGGTGATCGCCCGTCGGCTGGTGGGTGTGGGTGCCGATGACGAGGCTGGCGCGGCCGTCGACGAAATGCGCGAAGCACATCTTTTCCGAGGTCGCCTCGGCGTGGAAGTCGATAATCACGGCATCCGCCTGCTCGCCGAGCGGACAGGCGGCAAGCTCGCGTTCGCCGGCCTGGAACGGATCGTCGAGCTCGGGATGCATGAACACCCGGCCCATGATGTTGGCGACCAGCACGCGCGCGCCGCTCCTGGCGATATAGACACCGGAGCCGCGCCCGGGCGTGCCCTTGGGAAAGTTGGAGGGACGCAGGAAGCGCTCTTCGCGCGGCGCGAAGGCCAGCGCATCACGCTGGTCCCAGACATGGTTGCCGGTGGTGACGACATCGGCACCGGCCGCGATCGTCTCGCGAAAGATGTCTTCGGTGATGCCGAAGCCGCCGGCGGCGTTCTCGCCGTTGACGATGACGAAATCGAGTTTGAAGTCGGAGATCAGTCCGGGCAGCTGTTCCCACACCGCCGTGCGTCCTGTCTTTCCAACCATGTCACCGAGGAAGAGAAGTCTCATATGATCCCGCACCGAAGGTCAGCGAAAGCTGCATGACGCCAGTGAAGATCATGCGTCCCTTGTACTTATCTACAATTTTGGCGCGAAGCGGCGCAACCCGCTCTCGGTGAGTATTTCCGCAATGACGACGTCATGTTCCTCATCCGGCACCATTGCCACCTCCTGGCAGTCGAAGGCGATGCCGACCAGCCGCGGCGGCTCTCCCTTGTCGATCAGCTTGGCGATGGCGCGGTCGTAATAGCCGGCACCATAGCCGATGCGATGGCCGCGTGCATCGAAAGCGGCAAGCGGCACCAGCATCACAGAGGGGTCGAGCACCTCGGCTTCCTCGTGAGGGCCGACCGTGCCGAAACCCATCTCGACCATCGGCGCGCCGCGCACCAGTTCGCGAAAGACAATGGTGGTCTTGTCGAGAATGGCCGGCAGGCAAAGCCGCGCGCCCTTTTCGCGCAAGGCAAACATCAGCGGCCGAACGTCGACTTCCGAACGCATCGGCCAGAAGCCGGAAACGATCTGGCCCGGCTCGACATGGAGGTGATCGCGTGCCGTCTCGGCCATTTCAAGCGCGACCTCCACCCGCCAGAACTCATCGAGCGCATCGCGGCGTCCGAGGGCCTCACGGCGAAGCTGCTTTTTCAGGTCTTTGAGAGAGGTCATTCCGCCAGGGTAGAAAAGGTCAGATCTGGATGGAGTTTTGGGAGCGACGTTTTCTACCGCAATCATCCACCGAAATGCGGGACGCGTGGCAATAAGTGACGATCCACACAACCGGTGGAGAGAGCGATCCCGGGAACCTACAAAGTAGGTGGGCGCCGTGTGAGAAAACCCACGGGTCTTCCCAGGGACAGCTCCCTAAGGATCGTTAAGGCCCCGGGGAAAATGTTCTCCTGCCGGGAAGCACAGACCGTCCCGCTCAATATAGGCTGCCGGCCGGCTAAGCGCCAGTGAGACGGGCATATGTTTCCATCAGGGTTCAAGCCCATTCGCCGCGGCCGGCGCACCCTTGCACAGGGTGAGCCGCGTCCTTACGGTTGCCATGACCAACCGAGGAGCAAGAATGCGTTTCGAAGGCACGGCGGCCTATGTCGCCGACAAGGATCTGATGGTGGCCGTCAACGCGGCGATCGCGCTGGAGCGGCCCTTGCTGGTCAAGGGCGAGCCAGGCACCGGCAAGACGGAACTCGCCCGCCAGGTGGCTGCTGCACTCGGCCTCGACCTCATCGAATGGCACGTCAAGTCGACGACGCGGGCGCAGCAGGGCCTGTACGAATATGATGCCGTCTCGCGGCTGCGCGACAGCCAGCTTGGCGACGAGCGCTTCAACGACATCAGGAACTACATCAAACGCGGCAAGCTCTGGGAGGCGTTCGCCGCCGGTAGGAAGATCGTGCTTTTGATCGACGAGATCGACAAGGCCGACATCGAATTCCCCAACGACCTCCTGCAGGAACTCGATCGGATGGAGTTCTTCGTCTACGAGACCGGCGAAACCATCCGCGCCGCCGTCAGGCCGATCGTCATCATCACCTCCAACAACGAGAAGGAGTTGCCGGACGCGTTCCTGCGCCGCTGCTTCTTCCACTACATCCGCTTTCCCGACGTCGATACGCTGCACAGAATCGTCGATGTCCACTATCCCGGCATCAAGCAGAACCTGGTGCGCGCGGCGCTGACCCAGTTCTACGAAATCCGCGACGTGCCCGGCCTGAAGAAGAAGCCGTCGACCTCCGAGGCGCTCGACTGGATAAGGCTGCTGGTCGCCGACGATATCGCGCCGGAAGATCTGCGCGCCGATCCGAAGAACGCCCTGCCCAAGTTGCATGGCGCATTGCTGAAGAACGAGCAGGACGTGCATTTGTTCGAGCGGCTGGCGTTCATGGCACGAAGGCAGCAATAGGTCAGCAGCAGCGCTTTCCCTCCTGTGGACCGTTGCCCGCAGCCGAACAGGCAGGCAGCCTCGGCCAAACCTTCAGAGGAGATGACATGTCTGAGATTATCGTCCGCCCGCTCGCGCAGTCCGACCACGCCGATTGGCGGCGGCTGTGGACCGACTACCTCACCTTCTATGAGACGAAGCTGCCGGAAGAGGTCTATGCCGTCACCTGGAAGCGGCTGTTCACCGAAGGTGAGTTCGAGCCGAAAGGCTTCATCGCCACGCTGGACGGCAAGGCGGTTGGGCTCACCCACTATCTCTACCACCGCTCAGGCTGGTCGGAAAAAAACAACTGCTATCTGCAGGACCTGTTCGCCGACCCTGACGTGCGCGGCAAGGGCATCGGCGCTGCGCTGATCGAGGCGGTGAGACAGGAAGCCGAAAAAGTCGGCGTCAAGAACGTCTACTGGATGACGCACGAGACCAACACCACCGCGCGCAAACTCTACGACCACGTTGCGCGCCGCACGGGCTTCATCGAGTATGATTTGCTGTAGATAGACAATGTTCATCCCCTTCTTCCTCGAACTGAAGGCCGCGCGTGTTCCCGTTTCGCTGCGGGAATATCTGTCGCTGCTGGAAGGGCTGGAAGCCGGGCTGGTCGACTATGATGTCGAAGGTTTTTATTACCTCGCCCGTGCGGCGCTGGTGAAGGACGAACGCCATATCGACCGCTTCGACCAGGTGTTCGCGCACGTCTTCAAGGGCATCGAAGCACTGGGCGGGCCGGATGCCGTCGATGTCGCCAACATCCCCGAGGAATGGTTGCGCCGCCTCGCCGAAAAGCACCTGACCGACGAAGAGAAAAAACTGGTCGAGGCGCTGGGCGGTTTCGAGAAACTGATGGAGACATTGAAACAGCGGCTGCAGGAGCAAAAAGGCCGCCACCAGGGCGGCTCGAAATGGATCGGCACCGGCGGCACCTCGCCGTTCGGCGCCTATGGCTATAATCCCGAAGGCGTGCGCATCGGCCAGCATGAAAGCCGCAACCGTCGCGCCGTGAAAGTCTGGGACAGGCGTGAGTTCAAAAACTTCGACGATGCCGTCGAGCTCGGCACCCGCAACATCAAGATCGCGCTGAAGCGCTTGCGCCGCTGGGTGCGCGAGGGCGCCGAGGAGGAATTCGACCTGCCCGGCACCATCCACGCCACCGCCGAACATGGCTATCTCGACGTGCAGACGCGGCCCGAACGGCGCAACGCGGTGAAGCTTTTGATGTTCTTCGATGTCGGCGGCTCGATGGACGACCACATCAAGAGCGTCGAGGAGCTGTTCTCGGCCGCCCGCGCCGAATTCCGCCAGCTCGAATATTTTTATTTCCACAACTGCCTCTATGAGGGCGTGTGGAAGGACAATCGCCGCAGGCATGCCGAGGTGATTCCGACCTTCGACCTGCTCCACAAATATGGGCCGGACTACAAGGTGATCGTCGTCGGCGACGCGTCGATGAGCCCCTACGAGATCGCTCACCCCGGCGGTTCGGTCGAGCACTCCAATCCGGAGGCAGGCAGCGTCTGGCTCGGCCGCCTGCTGCAGCAATGGCCGAACGCGGTATGGCTGAACCCCGAAGACCCCAAGAACTGGGGCTACACCCATTCGATTGCGATGATCCGCGACATCTTCGGCGGCCGCATGTTCCCGCTGACTTTGGCCGGGCTCGAAGGCGCGACCAAGCAGCTTTCAAGGAAGCATTAGTTGTCAGAGGTGCGGAACCATCACCTCAGAGACCATCAATCGTGAAAGTTGGCGCCGCCCCTCACTGTCCTGCCGGACATCTCTCCCCGTAAACGGGGCGAGAGGGCCTGGCCGCAACGCCGGCGCCTTTCTTGCAACGCTGACAATTGGCGAAATCGCGGACGACAGGGCCCCTCGCCCCGTTTACGGGGAGAGGATGCCGGCAGGCAGGTGAGGGGCGGCGCAGACGCCTGAAGAAGGGGGAATTCAACCTTGGAACGTCAGACACTGGGCAGTCGTGTAACAAATGCCTATCTTGACGCGAATATCCGGTTGCAATCAACAACGAGCCGGCAAGGCTGAGGAGATCACATGGACACCCATACCTACCCTGTAACTCGCACCGACGCCGAATGGCGCGCCCGGCTGACGCCGGAGCAGTATGCCGTCATGCGCGGTCACGGCACCGAACGGCCGGGAAGCTGCGCCTTGCTCTACGAGAAGCGCGCCGGCACCTTTTCCTGCGCCGGCTGCGACCAGCCCTTGTTCGAATCCAAGCTGAAGTTCGAGAGCGGCACCGGCTGGCCGAGCTTCAACGACCCGGTGCCGGGCTCGGTCGAAAACACCGTCGACCGCAGCTACGGCATGGTTCGCACCGAATGTCATTGCGCCCGCTGCGGCAGCCATCTCGGCCATGTCTTCGAGGACGGCCCGCCGCCGACCGGCCTGCGCTATTGCATCAACGGGGTGGCGCTGAAATTCGAGCCTTCGGCCTGAGCCATCCGGGTTCGACACTATTATGAAAGGGCGGCATCTGTCGCCCTTTTCGTTTAAGTATCCATTGCCCCCCTCTGGGCAGACGATCAGACCACGATCATCGCCACCAGCCACAGCGTAGCGCCCAGCGTCATCATCCAGGCCTTGGCACCGGGTATCTTTTCGGTGGTCCGCCACACCGCCAAGGTCAGGAACAGGCTGTAGGGCACCGACGCGAAATGCACTGCCAGCACAAGCCCGAGCGGCAACTTCAATCCGAGCAGAACGAGCGCCAGCAC
The DNA here is from genome assembly GCF_040322895.1 of Mesorhizobium sp. M0088. Classification (NCBI taxonomy): domain Bacteria; kingdom Pseudomonadati; phylum Pseudomonadota; class Alphaproteobacteria; order Hyphomicrobiales; family Phyllobacteriaceae; genus Mesorhizobium; species Mesorhizobium sp. M0088. The sequence continues at coordinate 185,695 of NZ_JAMYUI010000004.1, read as the reverse complement.
CGATGCGGCGATGCTGACCGCGGTGCCGACGAGGACAAGGTCGCGCCAGAACAGCCGGTCGAGCGGCACCTGGCCTTGCCAGCGTGAGCGGAAAAAGGAGCCGATACCTTCTGGCAACACCGGATGTCTATTCCTGCCCCAGGACTTCGGTTACCGCGCGCTCGATACGCGAGCATTCGGTCACCAGCCAGTCGGCCATGGCTGGCCAGTTGTCCTCGGCATAGCAGTTCACCCGCCACATCGAATTGATGCCGAGGTCCTCGCAACTCTGTTCCGGCCTGAGCTTCAGCCTGGCTTCGATATCAGGCTGAAACGGCTTCAGCCGCGACCACGCCTGCGTGGCGCCGAACTTCTCGTTGCGACCGAAGAAGACGCCGACCTGGCTCTGCGCCGGCGCGACATACATAGAAAGAACCAAGGCGAAGTCGGGCAGCCCACGCTGCCAGAACCAGGGTCCGCGCCTCGCCATCAGAGCCCTTTCTTCCGGATGCCGCTCGGCGAACAGCGTCCAGAAGCCGCGCTGGCGGAATTCAGAGGCGCGGCGGGCGCCGAAGTCGAATTCGCTCATGGCTCGATGCTCGCTTCGGCATCATGCTCGGCCCGAGACTGTTTCGAAATTCGCTCTGGCGAGTCATATGGTGGTGGTTTCGAGAACCGGAGCGGAGCGTACTTAAAGTACGCGAGCACCGGAAGCGCAGAAAACGCCAACAGATGGCCGCCAGAGTAGAATTTCCAGACAGTCTCTACACCATACCGAGTGCGGCCTTGTACAGATCGAGGATGGTTTCCTCTTCCTGACGCTCGGCCTGGTCCTTCTTGCGCAGCCGGATGATCGTGCGCATCGCCTTGGTGTCGAAGCCGGTTCCCTTGGCCTCGGCGAACACTTCCTTGATGTCGTCGGAAATGGTCTTCTTCTCTTCCTCAAGCCGCTCTATGCGCTCGATGAAGGCACGCAGCTGGCCGGCGGCAACAGTCTGGCTGGTATCGGTGATATCGTCGGCCATATTTTTCTCCAAAAGAATCGGCTCCGCGACTCGCGGACGACTGCGGCAAAATTTGAGCCGGTTCGATGCCCGACCGGCGGCGGCGGGTCAAGCCGTTATCGAGCAAGCCACAAGGGGCTGCCGCCAGAAGCCGACAGCCAGTCCGTTTTGCGAACTCTAATTGAAAGCGATCAGCAGATCCTTGGCATCGATCTGGTCGCCTGCCTTGACCAGCACCTCGGCGACCGTGCCGTCGCGCTCGGCATGCAGCGCCGTCTCCATCTTCATCGCTTCGATGGAAAGCAGCACGTCACCGGCCTTCACAGCCTGGCCGGCAGCCACCGAAAGCGCCGAGACGACGCCCGGCATCGGTGCGCCGACATGCGCCTCGTTGCCGGGTTCGGCCTTGCGGCGGGCCTTGGCGGCGGACGCGCCATGCGCCCGGTCGGGCACCTTGACACGACGCGGCTGGCCGTTGAGCTCGAAGAACACGGTGACCATGCCCTTCTCGTCGACATCGCCGATGGCCAGGCAGCGCACCACCAGCGTCTTGCCCTTCTCGATGTCGACGAAGATCTCGTCTTCCGGCTTCATGCCGTAGAAATAGGTCGGCGTCGGCAGGACGCTGACCGGCCCATAGGTTTCCTGCGCGCCGGCGAAATCCGTGAACACCTTCGGATACATCAGCCACGAGGCGAATTCGAACTCCGACAGCTTGCGCTCGAGCTTCTCCTCGATTTCCTTGCGGTTGGCCTTGAGGTCGGCTGGCTTGAGCAGTGAGCCGGGCCGCACCGTGATCGGCTTGTCGCCCTTCAGCGCCTTCCTCTGCAGCGCCGTCGGCCACCCGCCTGGCGACTGGCCAAGATCGCCGCGCAGCATCGAGACGACCGAGTCCGGAAAGGCGATATCCTTGTCCGGGTTTTCGACATCGGCAACGGTCAGGTCCTGGCTGACCATCATCAATGCCATGTCGCCGACGACCTTGGACGACGGCGTCACCTTGACGATGTCGCCGAACATCAGATTGACGTCGTGATAGGTCTGCGCCACCTCGTGCCAGCGCGTCTCCAGTCCGAGCGAGCGCGCCTGTTCCTTCAGATTGGTGAACTGCCCGCCCGGCATCTCGTGCAGATAGACTTCCGAGGCCGGCCCCTTGAGGTCGCTTTCGAAGGCGGCGTACTGGTTGCGCACCGCTTCCCAGTAGAACGAGATCTTCCTGATCCATTGCGGGTCGAGACCGGGGTCGCGTTCTGTGCCCTTCAGCGCCTCGACGAGCGAGCCAAGGCATGGCTGCGAGGTGTTGCCGGAGAAAGCATCCATCGCCGCGTCTATGGCGTCGACGCCGCTTTCCACCGCCGCCAGCACCGTCGCCGCCGACAGGCCCGACGTGTCGTGGGTGTGGAAATGGATCGGCAGGTCGGTCGCCTCGCGCAGCGCCTTGAACAGCACGCGTGCCGCCGCCGGCTTCAACAGTCCGGCCATGTCCTTGACGGCAATGATGTGGGCGCCGGCCGCCTGCAATTCCTTGGCCAGGCCGACATAGTATTTGAGGTCGTATTTCGCCCGCGCCGGATCGAGGATGTCGCCGGTATAGCAGATCGCCGCTTCGATCAGCTTACCCTCGGCGCCGACCGCATCCATGGCGACGCGCATGTTGTCGACCCAGTTCAGGCAATCGAAGACCCGGAACAGGTCGATGCCACCGCTTGCTGCCTGCTTGACGAAATGCTGCACGACATTGTCGGGATAGTTGGTGTAGCCGACGCCATTGGCGCCGCGCAGCAGCATCTGCAACAGCAGATTGGGCGCCGCCTCGCGCACCAGCGACAGCCGCTCCCACGGATCCTCGGTGAGGAAGCGCATGGCGACGTCGAAGGTGGCGCCACCCCAGCATTCCAGCGATAGAAGCTGCGGCAAGGCGCGCGCATAGGTACCGGCGATGCCGGCAATGTCATGCGTTCGCACACGGGTGGCGAGCAACGACTGGTGGCCATCGCGCATCGTCGTGTCGGTGACCAGCACTTGCCTCTGATCGCGCATCCAGGCGGCGAACTTCTCCGGCCCGAGCACATCCAGCTTCTGCTTGCTGCCGCCGGGCACATTGCCGTTGAGGTAAGGCACCACGGGTGCGGCCGCATCGGCCTTCGGCTGCGGCCGGCCGCGCGTCTCGGGATGGCCGTTGACGCTGACGTCGGCGAGATAGTTGATGAGCTTGGTGGCGCGGTCCTGGCGCTTGACCTGCTGGAACAGTTCCGGCGTCGTGTCGATGAACTTGGTCGTGTAGGAATTGTCGGCGAAGCTCGGATGGTTGATGATCGCTTCGAGGAAAGTCAGGTTGGTGGCGACGCCGCGGATGCGGAACTCGCGCAGCGCCCGGTTCATGCGGGCGATCGTCTCGGCCGGCGTCGGCGCCCACGCCGTCACCTTTTCCAGCAGCGGATCGTAGAAGCGGGTGATGACAGCGCCCGAATAGGCGGTGCCGCCATCGAGGCGGATGCCGAAGCCTGTTGCGCCGCGATAGGCGGTGATGCGGCCGTAATCGGGGATGAAATTGTGTTCGGGATCTTCCGTGGTGATGCGGCACTGCAGCGCGTGGCCGTTCAGCCTTATGTCCTTCTGCGCCGGCACGCCTGATTCCGGTGTGCCGATGGCAAAGCCGTCGAGGATGTGGATCTGCGCCTTGACGATGTCGATGCCGGTCACCTGCTCGGTGACGGTGTGCTCGACCTGGATGCGCGGATTGACCTCGATGAAATAGAATTTGCCGGTGTCGGCATCCTGCAGGAACTCGACCGTGCCGGCGCCGATGTAACTGGTCTCGCGGGCGATCTTCAGCGCATGGCCGCAAAGCTCCTCGCGCTGCGACATTTCGAGATAGGGCGCCGGCGCCCGCTCGACGACCTTCTGGTTGCGGCGCTGGATCGAACAGTCGCGCTCGAACAGGTGCACCGCATTGCCATGGGTGTCGCCCAGCACCTGCACCTCGACATGGCGGGCGCGTTCGATCAGCTTTTCAAGATAGACCTCGTCCTTGCCGAAGGCGGCTTTCGCCTCGCGCTTGCCCTCGGTGACTTCACGGGCAAGGTCGGCTTCGGCGCGGATGGCGCGCATGCCGCGGCCGCCGCCGCCCCATGACGCCTTCAGCATCACCGGATAGCCGATTCCCTTGGCCAGTTTCTTGACCGCCTCCATGTCATCCGGCAACGGATCGGTGGCGGGGATCACCGGCACCCCGACCTCGATGGCGAGATTGCGCGCCGCGACCTTGTTGCCGAGTCGCCGCATTGTGTCCGGCTTCGGCCCGATGAAGGTAATGCCGGCTTCGGCACAGGCGTCGGCGAATTCGGGACTTTCCGACAACAATCCGTAGCCGGGATGAATAGCATCGGCACCCGACAGCCTGGCGACGCGGATCACCTCCTCGATCGACAGATAGCTTTCGATCGGCCCCATGTCCCGGGTCAGATGCGGCCCGCGTCCGACCTGGTAGCTCTCGTCGGCCTTGAAGCGATGCAGGGAGTATTTGTCTTCCTCGGCCCAGATCGCCACGGTTTTGAGGCCGAGTTCGTTGGCCGCGCGAAAAACGCGAATGGCGATTTCGGACCGGTTGGCGACGAGGATCTTCGTGATGGCCAAGGACTGGGCTCCAGCAACGGAAGGAAGAGAAATCGGCGCAATGATTAGCGTGAAAATGCTGCAGTGCAAACAAAATTGACGTGCGTTTAAACCGATTGAAATGGAATCATTGCGCCAGAAGCCCTTCGCATTCATCCGAACAGCAAGAAAAGCGCCGGCTTTGCAGTTAGCGCACGATCATTCACCGGCTAAGAACCCGGCTCTATCGGCCGCCCCCCGTGATGGCAAAAGAAAATGCCCGGCGCGAGCGCCGGGCATCGTACATGGTCTGGAGACTGACGAGCTTACATCTTCTGGATGTAGGTGTACTTGCCGTCGTCGCCCTTCTTCCATTCGTACATGACGTAGCCGGGCAGCGTCGGGTCGCCCTTGGCGTCATAGGACAGGTCGCCGAGCACGGTCTTGAACGGGCCGTTTTCATGCAGCGCCTTGGCAACTGCCTGCGGATCGTTCGACTTGGCAGCGGTGGCTGCCGCGGCGATCGCCTGCATGGCTGCGTAGGAGTAGAGCGTGTAGGCTTCCGGTTCGAAACCCTGCGCGCGGAACTTCTCGACGAGTTCCTTGTTGGCGGGGATCAGGCGCGGATCCGGACCGAACGTGTTGAGCGTGCCCGCAACCGCGTCGCCCGCGATCGAAGCCAACTCGTTCGACACGATGCCGTCACCGGAGACCAGCGTCGCCTTGAGGCCCTGGTCGGCGGCCTGGCGGATGATCAGGCCGGCTTCGGTGTGCAGGCCGCCCCAATAGATGATGGAAACGCCGGCTTCCTTCATCTTGGCGATCAGCGCCGAGAAGTCCTTGTCGCCGACATTGATGCCTTCGTACATGACTTCCGTCAGGCCCTTGGCATTCATCGCCTTCTTGGTTTCGTCGGCAAGGCCCTGACCGTAGGTGGTCTTGTCGTGCACGACGGCGATCTTGGCATCCTTGAAGTTGGCGGCCAGATAAGCGCCGGCAATGCTGCCCTGCTGGTCATCGCGTCCGCAGGTGCGGAACACGTTCCACAGGCCGCGTTCGGTGAACTGCGGGTTGGTTGCGGCCGGCGTCACTTCGACGATGCCGTTCTCGGCATAGACTTCCGAGGCCGGGATCGAGACGCCGGAGTTGAAGTGACCGACCACGAACTTGACGCCGTCGCCGACGAACTTGTTGGCGACCGAGATGCCCTGCTTCGGATCGGAAACGTCGTCGCCGACTTCGAGCTTGATCTGCTCGCCATTGATGCCGCCAGCCGCATTGATGTCGGCGACAGCAGCTTCGGCACCCTTCTGCAACTGCGCGCCGAAGGCGGCATTCGGACCGGTGATCGGGCCAGCGACGCCGACCATTACGTCAGCCCACGCGGCACCGCCGAACGCGACAAGCGCGGTCAGGGCGACGGCGGACAAAAGTGACTTTTTCATTTAAACGCTCCCATTAACGGAGTGGGCGTGGATGAAGCTTTCATGCGATGCCCACCCTTATCGCAGAAAGCATAGTTTGCCGATTTTCAGGCACTTGTCACGCCGATTCAATTTCGAGACGGCGTTAATGATGAACGTCAACCTTTCGGTTTCCAGCTCAAGAGTGAAGCTCTTTCGTAGAGCCAATTATACTGTGTCACCATCTGGTTGGTGCGCGTGTATTGGTAGCCGACGAAGCCGAGGATCATCAGCACGATGGTGTCGACGACATAATAGTGCAGCGAGAACATGGTGCCGCCGAACAGCGCGTGATGGATGAAGCGGATCGCGATGCCGAGGCCCAGCATATAGGCGAACAGCTGGATGAAGCTGCGCCACGTCTGAGCACTGGCCTTGCCCGTCATCCACGCCGCCCAGCCGCCGAGCAGACAGGTGACGAAGAAGAACTGCCAGATCGAGGGTTCCTCGTAAAGAATGCCCTGCATGGTGAAGTCTCCTTAGCATGACCCCGAAAAGTTGCGGACTTTCCGGACTAAGATCATGCGACAAACAAACAATTTGGAGCGGAATGGCGGATGCACGCATTCCGCTCCGAACTCAGTGGTGTCCGCCTTCGAGATAGGCGGCGCGCACTTCCGGATTGGCGAGCAGTTCCTTGCCGGTGCCGCTCATCGTCACATTGCCATTGACCATGACGTAGCCGCGCGTGGCGAGCTTGAGCGCGCCGAAGGCGTTCTGCTCGACCAGGAACACGGTCAGCCCCTGGGTGCGGTTCAGTTCGCGGATGGCGTCGAATATCTGCTTGACGATCAGCGGCGCGAGACCCAGCGACGGCTCGTCGAGCAAAAGCAGCTTCGGCCGTGCCATCAGCGCGCGTCCGATCGACAGCATCTGCTGCTCACCGCCCGACAGCGTGCCGCCGCGCTGGGTGATGCGCTCTTTCAAACGCGGGAACAGCGTGAACACCTTCTCGACGTCCTCGTCATAGTGCTTGAGGTTGTCGAGGCTGGCGCCCATCTGCAGGTTTTCCATCACCGTCATGCGCGGAAAGATCCGCCGGCCCTCGGGCGACTGGGCAATGCGCATGCGCGCGATCTCGTGCGTCGGCATCTGGGTTATGTCGGTGCCGGCAAAGGTGATGGTGCCGGCGCGAGCCCGCGGCGCGCCGAAAATGGTCATCATCAGCGTCGACTTGCCGGCGCCGTTGGCGCCGATCAGTGCCACGATCTCACCTTGGTTGACGGTGACATCGACGCCGTTCAGCGCCCGGATGTTGCCGTAATAGGTCTGCACGCCCTTGATATCGAGCAGCGTTGTCGCGGCCATCACTTGCCCCCTCCACGCTTGCCCGCCACGGGCTTGGCAGCGGTCTTGCTCGCGGTCTTTCCGGAGGCTGCCTTTGCAGTCTTTGCGGAAGCATGGCTTGTCGCCACCTTGCCCGCGTCGACGCGGCGCGAGAATTCCGTGTCCTTGCCCTGGCCGAGCAGCCTGGCCTGCTTGACCCATTCCTCGCGCGCGATACGTCCGTCAAAGGCGAGATAGGCTTCGGCGGCCTCGACGTCGGCCTTTTTCCAGGCGCCGATCTGGTCGAAGTGGAAGATGCCGTGATCGTTGAGCTTCTTCTCGTTGACCGTGCCGATGCCCTTGATGCGGGTCAAATTATCGGCCTTGCCGCCGCGAGGTGCCGCCAGCCGGTTGGAGATCTCTCCAGCCTTTGCCGGGGCCTTGGCTGCCGGCTTGGCCGACGCGGTCGACGTCGCCGCCGCGCCGGTTGCCGCCTTTGAAGCCGCTTTCGGAGCAGGCTTTGCCTTCGCTGCCGGCGCGGCTGCCAGCGAGGCTGCCTTGTTTGCCGCGGCGAGCGACCTGGCGTCAACCTGACCGGCCTTTGACGCTCCCTTGGCCACCGTAACTCGCTCGCCCGAACTATGGCCGACCGTGTCGGTCACCGGCCCGGCGAGATAGGACGACGACGTTCCCGGACCATGCGCGGCATCCGGCCCTGTATCGAGCTGTTCGATGACATCTTCGTCGCCGACTTCGGTAAGGACCGCTTCGACTTCCTCGTCGTCGACGCCGAGATAGGCGGCGATGACGCGCGGATCGGTGCGCACCGACTGCGGACTGCCGTCGGAGATCTTGCGGCCGTACTCCAGCACCACGACATGGTCGGATATCTGCATGACCACCGACATGTCGTGCTCGATCAACAGGATCGAGGTGCCGGATGTGTTCTTGATGTCGATCAGCAGCTCGTTGAGCGCCGCCGATTCCTTCGGATTGAGGCCGGCCGCCGGCTCGTCGAGGCACAGAAGCTCGGGTCCCGTGCACATGGCGCGAGCGATCTCAAGGCGGCGCTGCGCGCCATAGGGCAGGTCGCCGGCCGGGTCGTCGGCACGGTCGACAAGATCGGCCTTTTCCAGCCAATGCTTGGCGAGTTCCACCGATTCGGCCGAGGCCTTGCGATAGCCGCTGAAGCCGAAAAGGCCGAGGACCGTGTAGCCCGATGCCTTCATCAGTTTGTTGTGCTGGGCGACCAGAAGGTTCTCCAGCAGGGTCATGCCGGAGAACAGGCGGATGTTCTGGAAGGTGCGCGCCACCTTGGCGCGCGCCGGGATTTCATGGTTGGGCAGCCGCTCGAGCAGGAAGGTCGAACCATCGTTCCGGTTGAGCGTGATCATGCCTTCAGACGGCTTGTAAAAGCCGGTGATGCAGTTGAACACCGTGGTCTTGCCGGCGCCGTTGGGGCCGATCAGCGCGGTGATCTCGCCGCGCCTGGCGGCGAAAGACAGATCGCCGATGGCCACCAGGCCACCGAACTTCATCGACAGATGATCGACCTGCAGGATAGCGTCGTTCACGCCGGAATTGGCCTTCTGAACAGGGTTCGCATTCATCAGCCGTGTCCTTCCTTGGTGAAGGAGCTTGAGACAGCCTTTCGCTCCTTCAGGAAGGCGGTTGGTTCACGACTGCCGACGAAACCGCGCGGCTTCCACAGCATGACGATGACCATGGCCATGCCGAACAGAAGCATACGGTAGAGTTCCGGGGTGAAGTCCGGCCCGAAGACCTGCTTGAGGAAGTCGAGTTCGCGCAGCGCCTCGGTGCCGCCGATCATCACCATGGCGGCAACCGCAATGCCGACCAGCGAACCCATGCCGCCGAGAACGACGATGGCCAGAATGATGGCCGATTCCAGGAAGACGAAGGATTCCGGGCTGACGAAGCCCTGCCGTGCGGCGAAGAACGCGCCGGCGAAGCCGCCGAACATCGCACCCGTGGCGAAGGCTGTAAGCTTCGTGGTGGTGGTGTTGATGCCGAGCGAGCGGCAGGCGATCTCGTCCTCCCGCAACGCTTCCCAGGCACGGCCGACCGGCATGCGCCGCAGCCGGATGGTGACGAAGGCTGTCAGCAGCGCCAGCGCCAGGATCAGGTAATAGAGGAAGATCTTGTAGTAGGCGCTCGAGGTCGCGAGATTCAGCACCTTGGCGATGTAATTGGGGTCCGACACGTTGAAGGTCATCAGGCCGAAGAAGGTGACCTTCGGGATGCCGGAAATACCGGCCGAACCGTTGGTGACCTCACGCCAGTTGATCAGCACCAGGCGGATGATCTCACCGAAAGCCAAGGTGACGATCGCCAGATAGTCGCCGCGCAGGCGCAGCACCGGGAAACCGAGCAGCACGCCCCAGAAGGCGGCCATGGCGCCGGCGGCCGGCAAAAGGATCCAGAACGACAGGCCGTATTGCGTGCCGAGCAGCGCATAGGCATAGGCGCCGACCGCGTAGAAAGCGACATAACCGAGGTCGAGCAGGCCGGCGAGGCCGACGACGATGTTCAGGCCCCAGGCCAGCATCACATAGATCAGGATCTGGATGCCGAAATTGTCGACCCATTTCAGCGAACCTTGCAGCCCGCCGACGAATGACCAGGACATCAGCGACAGGATCGCCACCACCAGGATCGGATAGAGGATCAGTGCGGCAATGCCGAGTTTGGTGAAGTTGGCGTGAATGAAACCGCGGAAATAATAGATCACGCAGGCCAGCACGTAGATGATCGCCAGGGCGCGCAGGAACTGCAGATAGCCGGCCGGCACGGCTCCCACCCATCCGACGAGAGAGCTGTTGACCGCAAACAACACCACCGCCGCGACCAAGGCCACAATGAAGGCCGGCAACTGGAAGAAACGCGACGCCACGCTGGCCGGCAACAGGCCAGTGGCGATGTCGGTGATCTTCTGGTTGGCGAGGAAGGGCTGGCCATAAGCGACATAGAGGAAGCGCCCGATGGCCGTGGCGATCACCACGGCGGCAAGCAGGCCCCAGCGCGTCGTCAGGACCAGTTCATTGGAAATGTTTTGACCGGTCTTCAGGCCGATGAACAGCACGAACAGGCCGAACGATATGGCAGCGGCATAAAGTGACTCGCGCAACGCGCGCTGCATAGGCGTGGCGACGGTGTCGCGCTCCGGAGATACGGTGACGGCCATGGTCTCAGACCTTTTCGACTTCTGGCCGGCCCAATATGCCGGAAGGCAGGAAGATCAGCACGATGGCCAGGATCGAGAACGCCGCGACGTCCTTGTAGTCGATCGAGAAATATGCCGACCACATGCTCTCGATGAAGCCGATCATCAGCCCGCCGAGCACAGCACCCGGCAACGAACCAATGCCGCCCAGCACCGCCGCCGTGAAGGCCTTCACGCCCGGCGTGAAGCCATCCGAGAAGGCAATGACGCCGTAATACATCAGGAACAAAGTGCCGGCGACCGCGGCAAGGGCCGCACCCATGATGAAGGTGATCGAGATCGTGCGGTCGACATCGATGCCGAGCAGCGCCGCCATCTTGCGGTCCTGCTCACAGGCCCGTTGCGCTCGCCCGAGCGAGGTCTTGTTGACCAGATACCAGAACAGCGCCAGCAGCAGCGCCGTGACGACGACGATGATGATCTGCTTCAGCGACACGCTGATGCCGTTGATGTTGTAAACCTGGCTGACCATCGGCGGGATCGGCTTGTTGCGGGGACCCTGCGTCACCTGGACGAAGTTCGACAGCGCGATCGACATGCCGATGGCGGTGATCAGCGGGGCCAGTCGGAACGAACCGCGCAGCGGCCGGTAGGCGACTTTTTCAATCGTCCAGTTGTAGAGGCTGGTGAGCAGCATCGCCACGATCATCATGACCAGCAGCGCCAGCACAACCGGCACGGAATAGAACAGCGCGCCAAGGGCGAGGAAGACGATCAGTGCTGTGAAGGCACCCACCATGAAGATGTCGCCATGGGCGAAATTGATCATGCCGATGATGCCGTAGACCATCGTGTAGCCGATCGCGATCAGCCCATAGATCGATCCCAGCGTCAGCCCGTTGATAAGCTGCTGGACAAAGTACTGCATGTGTACATGGCTCCCCTGGAATGTCGCCCATGCAGACGCATTCCTTTTCGTATTTCCCCTAGTCGTAAAGTTTCGAGCCCGGATTGCAACGTCATTTTTCAATCGTCATGCGTGTTTTCGAAGCACGCTGTCCGATTGCCCGTTTTCCATCATCCGGCCCCTGGACTATCGCGGACCCTACCATTGGCATAACGCAATGTCTTTGACGATTCGACCGCATCATGCGCTCCGTTTCGAAGAAATCGCCGTCAAAATTAGGTGATGAAAGGAATCCTTGCGTTTTTGGCATGATCCATTTTTCAAGCCCTCGCTTTCCGCAGGGTCAGGATTCCCATCACTTGACAACAAATCCATGCGCGAACGGGTCGCGGTCGTCGATGAAGATGGTGTTCAGTCCGGTCATCCGCGCCCAGCCGCCGATCGAGGGAATGATGGCCGGTTTGCCGGCCACGGTGACGTCCTTTTCAACCTTGCCCTTGAACAGCGAACCGATGATCGATTCATGGACGAAGCTGTCGCCGGCCTTGAGTTTGCCCTTGGCATGAAGCTGCGCCATGCGCGCCGAGGTGCCGGTGCCGCAGGGCGAGCGGTCGATCGCCTTGTCGCCGTAGAACACGGCATTGCGGGCATCCGCCCCATCCACCGTCGGAGCACCGGTCCACAGCATGTGCGACAGCCGGTTGATGCCAGGATTCTCGGGATGGACGAAGGAATATTTCTCGTTGAGCCGCTGGCGCACCACCGGGCTCCAGGCGATGAAGTCGCCCGCCGAATAATCGGCCATGTCGCGATAGTTCTTCTGCGGTTCGACGATGGCGTAGAAGTTGCCGCCATAGGCGACGTCGACGGTGATTTCGCCGAGCCCAGGGCATTCGATTGTCAGCCCCTCGGCATGGAGGAAGGACGGCACATTGGTGATGCGCACCTCCTCGACATAGTCGCCGACCTGTTTGTATTCAGCGATGACAAGTCCGGCCGGCGTGTCGAGCCGAAGCACGCCCGGCGTCTTCGGCTTGATCAGACCGTGCTCGATCGCCATCGTCACCGTGCCGATGGTGCCATGGCCGCACATCGGCAGGCAGCCGGAGGTTTCGATGAACAGGATGGCGATGTCGCAATCCTCGCGCGTCGGCGGATAGAGGATCGAACCGGACATCACGTCGTGGCCGCGCGGCTCGAACATCAGGCCGGTGCGGATCCAGTCATGCTCGGCCAGAAAATGCGCACGCCGCTCCATCATCGTCGCGCCCTGCAGCAGCGGGCCGCCCCCAGCGACCAGCCGCACCGGATTGCCGCAGGTGTGGCCGTCTATGCAGAAGAAGGATTTCTTGGCCATGACGCTCCTCGAAAATCAAAACCCGAAAATATCAAAATCGTTGCGGACTGAAGGGGGCCAGTTCGATCGGTGGAGTCTGCCCCAGGACAAGATCCCTGATCAACCGTCCGGTGGCCGCCGCCTGGGTCAGGCCGAGATGGCCATGGCCGAAGGCATAGACCACCGACCGCTTTCCCGGCGCGCCGCCGATGACTGGCACTGAATCCGGCAGCGAGGGGCGGAACCCCATCCATTCGCGCCCGCCGGAGGGATCGAGCCCCGGCAGGAATTTCTGCGCCTTCTGCAGCAGCGCCTTTGACCTGGCATAATTGGGCGGCCGCTCGATGCCGCCGAGTTCGACGGCGCCACCGACACGCAGGCCCGTTGCGAGCGGCGTGACGACGAAGCCATGGCCGGAGAAGATCAGCATCCGCTTCACGTCGAAGGCACTCGTCGGCAACGTGGTGTTGTAGCCGCGCTCGGTCTCCAGCGGAATGCGATCGCCGAGTTGCTTCGCCAGCAGATGAGACCATGCGCCTGCTGCGACGACGAGGTGTCGCGCCTGTCTGGTCGTGCCGTCTGCCAATGTCAGCGTCGCACCATCCTGATCCGCCGCGACTTGGCCGATCCGGGCCATCTCAAAGCGGGCACCCTTGCTCTGTGCGTAGGCCCACACCGCCTTGCCCAGCAGTTTCGGGTCGGCGACCGTCTTCCATCCCGGCACGAACGTGCCTTTGATGAAGCGCGGCGACAGCCCCGGCTGCAAGGCGGCCAGTTCCTCGCCCTCGACATGGCGGAAACCGATGCCGAAACGCTCACGCGCCGCCCAGCCGGGCAGCCCGGCCTGGAACTCGGCTTCGCTTTCATAGAGCTCGAGCGAGCCATCCTCGCGCAACATCGACCGCGTGCCGGAGCGATCGAGCAGGCCCATCCACTCCGCCTCGGCGAGCTTCATCATGCCCGCCTGAGCAGCAAGGCTCGCCTCGTATTTTCCCGGCGCACCGGCGCGCCAGAAACGGATCAGCCAGGGCAGAAGCTTCGGCAGATAGGCGGGCGGAATGCTGAGCGGGCCGAGCGGATCGGCAAGCCATTTCGGCAGCTGCCGGATCATGCCCTTGTGGGCCAGCGGCAGCACATCGGAAAAGGCAAAGGCGGCGGCGTTGCCGGAGCTCGTCTCCTCGCAAATGCCGGTGCGGTCGAAGACGGTGACCCGGCGTCCGGCCTCGGCGAGAGACGCAGCGGCACAGATGCCGATGATGCCGCCACCGATGATGGCGATGTCCAAGCCTTCTCCCCGTTCACGGGGAGAAGGTGCCCGAAGGGCGGATGAGGGGCGGCGCGCCGCTTCTGTCGACTTGGAATTTCCTGACACGTAGGCGCTGCCCCTCATCTGGCTGCCGCCATCTTCTCCCCGTGAACGGGGAGAAGAAAGCCATCAAAATGTCGGCAGCTTCGGCCGAACCGCGAGCGCATCCTTGACGATCTTCTCGACAGCCTTGCGGCGCTCGCCCGACAGCGGCTGGCGCGGCATGCGAACGCGGTCATTTGTGTTGATCGCGAACACTTCGGCAAGCTTGATGTTTTGGACCAGATAGGTCGAGACATCGAGATCGAGCAGCGGCCGGAACCAGCGGTAGATGGCGAGCGCCTCCTCGCGGCGGCCCTGCTTCATCAGCTGGAAGATGGCGACGGTCTCGCGCGGGAAGGCTGTGACCAGTCCCGCCACCCAGCCGATGGCGCCGACCGACAGCGCCTCGAAGGCCAGATTGTCGACGCCGGTGAACAGGTCGTAGCGAGTGCCCAGGCGATTGATGATCTCGGTCGAACGACGGATGTCGTCGGAGGATTCCTTGATCGCGACAAAGCGCTTGTCCGACGCCAGCTCCTCCATCTGGTCGACGGTGACGTCGACGCGGTAGGCAAGCCGGTTGGAGTAGATCATGACCGGCAGGTCGCCCGCCTGCGCGACCGCGCGCAGCGCCGCGACCGTCTCTTCCGCATTGGTGTGGTAGATCGGGCTCGGCACGACCATGAGGCCATTGGCGCCTTCCCGGCTCGCGCGCTTGGCGATGCTGGCCGCCTCGCGTGTGCCGGCCTCGTTGACGGTCAGCAGCACCGGCTTCTTGCCGGCGACCTTCTGTGCGGTCTTCAGCACCTCGATCTTCTCGTCGGGCGACAGCATCGGCCCCTCGCCGAGCGATCCGCAGACGATGATGCCGTCGCAGCCGGCCTCCATCTGCATGCTGAAGCAGCGCTCCATCTCGGCATGATCGAGACGATCATCCGCGGTGAATTTAGTCGTGACGGCGGGAAAAACTCCGGTCCACATGATCATCTCTCCATCTGATATATCAGTGGTATATCTATTAACAAACCCGCTGTCAATGCGGATTCCGTTATGATATATTCAAGATATATCAGGAGAGCGCATTTGATATCCATGGCTGCAAGCACCTCGGCAGAGCCGGCCGCGACCAGGGCCTACCATGTGCTCGAGCACATGATCGTCACGCTCGAACTGGCCCCGGCAAGCTTCGTCACCGAGGGCGCCCTGATCGACAGGCTCGGGCTTGGCAGGACACCGGTGCGCGAGGCGATCCAGCGGCTGGCATGGGAAGGGCTGCTCGACGTCAGGCCGCGCGCCGGCATCGCCATCGCCCCGCTCCATCCCGGCGACTGGTTGCGCGTCCTCGATGCACGTCGCGGCGTC
This sequence comes from Mesorhizobium sp. M0088, assembly GCF_040322895.1. Lineage (NCBI taxonomy): Bacteria > Pseudomonadati > Pseudomonadota > Alphaproteobacteria > Hyphomicrobiales > Phyllobacteriaceae > Mesorhizobium > Mesorhizobium sp. M0088. Next base: position 170,252 of record NZ_JAMYUI010000004.1, on the reverse strand, counting down.
GAGGTGGTGCTGGCCCGCTCGGCCGCCCGCTTCGTCACCCGCGAAGCCGCCGACCTGTTTCACGAAGCAGCCCTTGCGATGCAGAAAGCGGTGATCTCGGGCAACGTGCTTGCCTTCATCCAGGCCGACAAGGCTCTCGACGAAGCGCTGGCGCTGGCTGCCGACAATCCCTTCGCCGCCCGTCTGGCCGCCCCCTTGCAGACCCACAGCCGCCGCTTCTGGTTCCGCTACAAGGCCGAGACCGGTCTTGCAGAATCCGCCGAGCACCATGTCGCGCTGATCCGCTCGATCCTTGCCGGCGACGAGGAGGCCGCGGCCAAGGACGCCAAACGCCTGATGGCGCTGCTGCGCGGCCACGCCGAGACGGCCGCCACGCGCTGAACGTCCTTTTATATCCGGTGCGCTTTCGTCGCCGGCGCTTCCTCGAAGCTCGGGTCAAGTCCCGGGCAAGGCAGCCGCCGCCATCAACGGACCGTCCCAGCCTTCGCCTGCCGTGATGACGCAGCTCTGACCATGCGTGTCGGTGGCAAGAATTGTCCAGGTGCCCTGGTCGGAGACGAATATCTCAAGAATCAGGCTCGGGTTGACCAGGCCGCGCGCCGCCTCGCTTTCGTGGAATTTTTCCCCGAGCGCTTTGATCATATCCGCACGGGCCGCGCATTGCTCCGCCAGCGCCGGGACGGCGGGGAACGCGGAAACCGCCGCGAAAAATAGCGTTGCCACAAGACGGGTCATCTGACACCTCCTTGCGCCAGACGATGTCCCCGAAGCTGTCGCCAGCGCCGTTGCTTGATCTGCCGTACCTCCTTGCGGCAGGACTGCAGACCAAGACGGCAGAACCTACTTGGTTCCATCACATTAGCGTTCAAGCGGATAGGCGCCACCGGATTGCAAAAAAACGCCCGGGCACGAGCGCCCGGGCCTTAATCCAAATCAATTTGTTGTCCGGTCAATTCATCGTCGGGATGACGAATTCGGCACCATCCTTGATGCCCGCCCGCGCGACCGCAGCCGAAGGCGAGGACGCGCAACCAAGAAATCGTCCGGTCAGTTCATCGTCGGGATGACGAATTCGGCACCATCCTTGATGCCGGACGGCCAGCGCGAGGTCACCGTCTTGGTCTTGGTATAGAAGCGGAACGCGTCCGGGCCGTGCTGGTTGAGATCGCCGAACGAAGATGCCTTCCAGCCGCCGAACGTGTAGTAGGCGATCGGCACCGGGATCGGCACATTGATGCCCACCATGCCGACCTGGACACGGCTTGCAAAGTCGCGCGCGGCATCGCCGTCACGGGTGAAGATGGCGACGCCATTGCCCATCTCGTGATCGTTGGCGAGCTTGATCGCGCTCTCATAGGTCGGGGCGCGCACAACAGAGAGCACCGGCCCGAAGATCTCTTCCTTGTAGATACGCATGTCCGCGGTGACGTTGTCGAACAGGCAGCCACCCATATAGTAGCCGTCTTCATAGCCCTGCATGGAGAAGCCGCGGCCGTCGACGACCAGCTTGGCGCCTTCCTTGACGCCGGTATCCACGTAGCCCTTGACCCGTTCCAATGCCTGCGCCGTCACCAGCGGGCCGAAATCGGCGGAAGAGTCCGTCGAAGGACCGACCTTCAGGCTCTCGACGCGCGGGATCAGCTTTTCCATCAGCCGGTTGGCGGTATCGTTGCCGACCGGGACGGCGACCGAGATCGCCATGCAGCGCTCGCCGGCCGAGCCGTAGCCGGCGCCGATCAGCGCATCGACGGTCTGGTCCATGTCGGCATCGGGCATGATGATCATGTGGTTCTTGGCACCGCCGAAGCACTGCACGCGTTTGCCGGCGGCCGTGCCGCGCGAATAGATGTAGTGGGCGATCGGCGTCGAGCCGACAAAGCCGATGGCCTTGATATCGGGATCGTCGAGGATGGCGTCGACCACGTCCTTGTCGCCATTGACGACATTGAGGATGCCTGCCGGCAGGCCGGCTTCGAGGAACAGTTCGGCAATGCGCATCGGCACGCCCGGATCGCGTTCCGACGGTTTCAGGATGAAGGCGTTGCCGCAGGCGATGGCCGGCGCGATCTTCCACAGCGGGATCATCGCCGGGAAGTTGAACGGCGTGATGCCGGCGACGACGCCGAGCGGCTGGCGCATCGAATAGACGTCGATGCCGGGGCCGGCGCCGTCGGTGAATTCGCCCTTCATCATGTGCGGTGCGCCGATGCAGACCTCGACCACTTCGAGGCCGCGCTGGATGTCTCCCTTGGCGTCGGCGATCGTCTTGCCGTGCTCGCGCGCCAGGATGTCGGCCAGTTCGTCATAGTCGCGCGCGACCAGTTCGAGAAACTTCATCAGCACGCGCACGCGGCGCTGCGGGTTGGTCGCGGCCCATTTCGGCTGCGCTGCCTTGGCATTCTCGACCGCCGCGCGCAGTTCCGCCTGCGAGGCCAACGCCACCGTGCCGCGCACGGAGCCGTCCATCGGCTGCATGACATCCTGCTTGCGGCCGCTGGCCCCGGCGACATGCTTGCCGCCAATGAAATGACCATAGTCGATCATGATTTCTCTCCCTTGTTTGTGATGCTGCATTGTCCGCCTTTGGCCGGCGGATGGCAACGCGAAGGAGAACGCAACCGTTGTGCGGAGAATAGATAACGATTGACGAGCGAGCATCAATTCCCGCAAATGGTGGGATCACGAGACGATGCCCGAGGATTGACAGGTTGAGTTCCTTCGCGCCCCCCTCTGTCCTGCGGGACATTCCCCCAGCCTTCACCCTCCCCCTTGTGGGGAGGGTCGGCGAGCGGTCGGAGCGAAGCGGAGATCGTTCGACGGGGTGGGGGTCTGGCGCCAGCGTCACCCCCACCCCGCTCCGCTACGCGGATCGATCTACCGGGGCGAGCCACGGGTCTCGCCCGTCCTTCGGACCCCCACAAGGGGGAGGGTAAGATGAACTGGGATGACGTCCGCATCTTCCTCGCCGTGGCGCGCGCAGGCCAGATCCTTGGCGCGGCCAAGCGGCTGGAGCTCAACCACGCCACCGTCTCGCGCCGCATCGCCGCACTCGAGGAAGCGCTGCGGACAAAGCTGTTTCGCCGCTTGACCACCGGCAGCGAGCTGACGCCCGCCGGCGAGCGTTTTCTCGACGTTGCCGAGCGTATGGAGGGCGACATGATCGCCGCGCGCTCGACCATTTCAGGCGAAGGCGACGACGTTTCCGGCACGGTGCGCATTGGCGCGCCTGATGGTTTTGGTGTCGCCTTCCTGGCCAAGCGCCTCGGCGAACTGACCGCCCTGCACCGCGAGCTGACGATCCAGCTTGTGCCGGTGCCGCGCTCCTTTTCCTTGTCGCGCCGCGAGGCGGACATCGCCATCACCGTCGAGCGGCCGACAGAAGGCCGGCTGGTGGCGGGAAAGCTGGTCGACTACTCGCTCGGCCTGTTTGCCTCGTGCGCTTATGCTGAAGCGCATGGCTTGCCCAAAACCGCCGCCGAGCTCGGCCAGCACACGCTCATTGGCTACGTACCCGACCTCATCGTCAGTCCCTCGCTCGACTATGCGGGCGAATTCAGCGCCGACTGGCGCACCAGTTTCGCCATCTCCTCGGCGCTCGGCCAGGCCGAGGCGGTGCGCTCGGGCGCCGGCATCGGCATCCTGCACACCTTCGTCGCCCGCTCGATGCCGGAATTGGTACCCGTCGACGTGGTCGCGCCGATCCGCCGTGCCTACTGGCTGGTCTATCACGAATCGGTCAGGCCGCTGCGCCGCGTCCAGATCGTCGCCAGCTTCATCACCAAGATGGTTGAGCGGGAGCGAAACCTGTTCGTCTGATGCATGTCGCCCAAAAGTGATCTCGGTTTTGGGAGGACGACATGCATAAAACAAAGACGCCAAAGCGCATCGCATGAATCCGGTCAAACGCGATGCGCTGTAGCCGTGCCGCCTTTTCCTTGCCACAAAACCGGCCAGTGTGGCATCAGGCGTGCGGTCGCCGGCTGTGGGCGGACGCCGCACGCGGAGAGATCTTTCAGAAAGCTGGCGCGGATAGACATGCGAGCCGTTCTTGCCATCCTGCCGCTGCTTCTCGTTTCCGCTTGCGCCAACCCGTGGACGAAGGTCCCGGAGGCCGAGCTGCCCAAGCCGATCCGCTACGCAATGGCGCGGCCTTCGCCTTTCGTTCTCGGCAATTATTGCGGCCCCGGCACCCGCACCGGCGACCTGTCGGCCCGGCCGGCCGACCGCCTCGACGCGGTCTGCCAGACGCATGATGCCTGCTACATCGCCCGCCACAACCATTGCGACTGCGACGGCACCCTGGTCGCCTCGGCGAAAGCGATCCGCGACGACAAGACAACGCCACGCAAAATGCGCGGCGAGGCCGAACTGTTGATCGCCACCTTCGCCATTCCCGTTTGCAAGGTCTTCCCGCAGGGCTTCATGCCGCCGCGCGATCCCGCGCAATTGAGCGCCCTGAAGGCCGGAGTCGCCGGGTGAAGGGTCGCGCATCCATCGCCATCGTTCTGTTCGGGCTGGCTGTCCTTGCCGGCTGTGCCGGCGCTGGCCGCAATGCCTGCGATCTCCTGCAAGGCCAGAGCGCTTGCGCGCGACCCGCGCTCTCCGCCGAGACAGCTGGGCCGCGGATCGCCGCCGCGCAGTTTTTCGGTGACGCCGGCACGAGCGACTATGAAAAACGCTTCCTGGCGCTGCTCGCCCACCACCAGCTTGGCGCCATGGACCGCGCCAACGGCACCGGCCCTTTCGGCCATGACCGGCATGAGATCGCCAACAGCGATTTCCAGGCGACCTACCGGACACTGCAAAAACTGGCCGGACCGGTTGCCGAAACGCATCTGCCGCCAGCCGGCGCCAGCAGCGGCGAGGGCCATTTCGATGGACGCTGGCGGGTGTCGCGGCAGACACTCTACATCGATGCGGCTGCGCGGCCCTCGGCGCCCAGGATCTTCGATTTCTCCGGCCTGCAGGCGTGCAGCGTCGAGGTCGTGCTGCGCCAGGCCGGCAAGCAACCGGCCGACATCGAAGGCATCTGCGACGGCACGCTGGCGATCCGTGCCGGCGGCGGTTCACGCACCATCGCCATGGGCACGGCATTCCGTTTTCGCCTGTCCGGCGAGGACGACACGGTCAGCCTGTTTCCGAGTGACGGCCTGAACCGCTGCACCGCAAGGATCCGCTCCAGCCTTGCCCCGGCCGGCGCGCCGCTCACCATTCGGCGCGAAGAGGCCGCCGATCCGGCTCTCGCCGCCTTCGACAGTCGCTACGAGCGTTGCACGACGCCTAACCCCACCGGCCTCGATGCGCTCAGCCGCGCCTTCTATGCCAGCCGCTGGCTGTCGCAGACCTGCGCCTTGCCGATCGGAAAGCCGCGCCTGCTGCGCAAATCGCGCGATGGCTTCAACGCCAAGGTCGAGGCGCTGATGGGAGCGCCGCTGTCCGACAGCGCCATCGACAAGGGCGACCCGGAGCTGCCGCTCGACTTCTCCAAGGCGCCAAGGCTGAAGCTGATCTATCTGTCGTCCCTGGAGTTCAAGGCCGACTTTTCCGGCCGCATCATCGAACGGCTGATCCGTCATCATGCGGCCCTCGGCACCAAGGTGCGCATCCTGGTCACCGACGTGCTGGAGCGCGACAAGGACGACGCCATGCTGCATCGGCTGGCGGCCGAATTCCCCAATGTCGAGCTGCAGGAATATCGCTGGCGGGCGGACCGGGGCGCGCCGATCGACGAGCAGATTTCACAATTGCACAAGGTCCATCACGTCAAGATGCTGGCGACGCTTGCCGACGATCCACGGCGCTCGCGCGCCATCATCGGCGGCCGCAACATCCATGACGGCTTCCTGTTTCACCAGCCGATCGATCTGTCGCGCTATCCCGATCTTGAGCAATACGGCAAGACCGACGGGCTCTCGCTGAACTACTATTCGAACTGGAGCGACTTCGACATCGAGTTCGCCGATCCGGCCACGGTCGAAATGCTGGCTGCGCATCTTTCGACAGTGTGGCTGCGCGACGCCGACACCAATCTGGCGCGCCCCTTCTCCATTCCGGTCCGGTCCGACGGCGCCCGCCCGTCAGGCACGGCACGACACTTCATTTCGGTGCCTTACGAGGACGGCCATGCGCTGGAGGACTATTTCGTCGAACTGGTCGACGCTGCCCAGCACCATATCCAGATCGTCAATCCCTACCTCAACCTGACGCCCAAGCTTGCCCAGGCTGTTGACCGGGCGCTCGCCCGCGGCGTCAGGATCGACATTGTCGGCCGCATCGATCTCAAGGGCGATATCGGCGGCAAGTTTCTCACCGCGCTCAACAAGCTGTTCGTCGAGAAATATGGCGACCGCATCAACATCCGCGAGTTCAAGGCGCCTGACGTGGTGCTGCATTCCAAGATCATGATGATCGACGAAAGGTTGGTCGCCATCTCGTCGGTCAATCTCAACAACCGCAGCTTCTTCCACGACAGTGAGAACGGCATGATGGTACTCGATCCGGCCTTCTACACCAGGATGAAGCCGATCTATGACGACTATGTCGCGCACTCCAATCCGGTCGCCACCAATGTAACGATTCCGTGGGCCTACCGGCTGCTTTTCGACGAGGACTGGGTCCGGCAGGCGTTCTGACCCTCTACCGTAGATAGCGCTCCTGCGCGAGGTCGCGGACGTCGATGTCAGGCACCCGGCTGGAGATGATGTCGGCCAGAACCTTGCCCGAGCCACAAGCCATGGTCCAGCCGAGCGTGCCGTGGCCGGTGTTGAGATAGAGATTGGAAAGCTCGGTGCGGCCGATCAGCGGCGGACCATCCGGCGTCATCGGCCGCAGCCCGCACCAGAACGTCGCATCCCGCATGGCGCCGGCGCCCGGAAAGAGATCGCCAACCGAGTGTTCCAGCGTGCGCCGCCGCGATTCGTGCAGCCTGAGGTCGAAGCCGGAAATCTCGGCCGTACCACCAACCCGGATGCGGTCGCCGAGCCGGGTGATCGCCACCTTGTAGGTCTCGTCCATCACCGTCGACACCGGTGCCGCGGCGGCGTCCTTGATCGGCACGGTGATCGAATAGCCCTTGACCGGATAGACCGGGATCGGCCGCTTCACCCGGCGCATGAAACCTGCCGAATAGCTGCCCAGCGCCATCACATAGGCGTCGGCGGTCTTCCAGCCCTTGCTGGTGCTGAGATTGGCGATGCGGTTGCGGCTGCGGATGACGCGCCAGATCGTCACGTCGTACTCGAACTTGACGCCGCGGGCCACACAGAGTTCGGCCAGCCTGTCGGTGAACATCTTGCAGTCGCCGGTCTCGTCGTGCGGCAGCCTGAGGCCGCCGACGAACTTTTCGCGCACCCCGGCAAGGCCAGGCTCAGCCGCGATGCAGCCGTCCTGGTCGAGGATCTCGTAAGGCACGCCATACTTCTTCAGCACCTCGACATCGCCGCCGGTGCCGTCGAGCTGCTTTTGCGTGCGAAACAGCTGCAGCGTGCCCTGGGTGCGCTCGTCATAGGCGATGCCGGTCGCTTCGCGCAGCGCCTTCAGCGTGTCGCGGCTGTATTCGGCGAGCGGCACCATGCGTGCCTTGTTGATCGCATAGCGCTCGGCCGTGCAGTTGCGCAGCATCTTGATCAGCCATGTCCACATATGCGGGTCGAAGGCCGGCCGCACCACCAGCGGGCCATGCTTCATCAGCAGCCATTTGATCGCCTTCAGCGGAATGCCGGGTCCGGCCCAGGGCGAGGCGTAGCCGGGCGAAATCTCGCCGGCATTGGCGAAGCTGGTTTCCAGCGCCGGGCCTTTCTGGCGGTCGAGAACCGTCACCTCGTGGCCGGCCTCGGCAAGAAAGTACGCCGTGGTCACTCCGATGACGCCACCGCCCAGCACCATGATCTTCATCGTTCACTCCTTGCCGCCGCACGTCCTTGAGGACGCCTGGACGCGGCCGCATTTCCGATTTGCGCACGATCCCCTGCGAAAATCGATGCCGACTTTCGGGATCGTGCAGTGTTGCCTGTTCACGCCGCCGTGGGACCGGGGTCGTCATCCCCTGTCTGCCGCATTCCGGCCCTTTCGCCAAGGGGCCGCCAATCGGCTGCGGCGCTGTAGACGAGGGTGAGCCCATGCGGCCGTCGCGCCTCGTCTCGGGATTTCTCCCTGACGGCACGCCGCGCGGCCTCCGGCTGGTAGAGCACGGTCGCGATCAGGACCGACTCCCGCCTGCCGTCGGCCTGTTCGATCCATGCAGTCTGACCCTCGGCCATGCCGAGCATGCAAAGCCCCCGCCTTGTCATGATCGACAGGCTGGAGCCGACCGGACCGCGCACCTCATTCTGCACCAGAGTTCGGGTCTCGGCAGGGCCGGCATCGACACGAAACACCAGCCTGCTGTTCAGCGTCACGATATCGGATCCGACCGAATCGATCGCGACGACCTCGGCTTTGGAAAGCTTCTCTTCAAGCATTGGAACAATCGGATCCGCGAAAGCCCGCCAACGCTCCAGCATGATCTCGAGGACGGCGAAGTCCTTCGTCGTCAGCCGGAAATTCGCGCCTGTCATCGCCGTCTCCATGATCAGGACCCTTCACGCCCGCAGGCCGGCGCATCGACCGCTTCGATGGTCGCCGACAGTTCCCGGCCGCCACGGCTGCTCCAGCACACTGTCTGCCCGATCGACGCGCCGATAAGCGCCGTCCCCATCGGCGTCAGCACCGAGATCCTGTTTTCACTGATGTCTGCTTCGCCGGGATAGACCAGCGTGATGCGCTGGGTGTGGCCGCCATCGTTGCGGATTGTCACCGTCGAACCCATCCGCACCACGTTGGCCGGCATGGAAGCCGCTGCCGTCACGAAGGCACGGTCCATCTCCGAAAGCAGTTCTTCGGCCGTCTCGGGCACGCGGTCGAGCGACGCCCGCGCCAGGCCCGTCAGCCGGTGGTGGTCGGCATCGCTGACCAGAAGCCGGCTCGGTGGACGCAATCCTGTTGCATGTTGCATGGCAAACCTCATGACTTGGCGCATCCAACAGACGCGCGCCTGCCCCCGCACAAACGGTGGCTTGATGAAAAGCCGGCAGCCGCGAAGCTGTCTGGCTCGGGAATGATGATGTCAGGTAGAAATGCCCCGGTTCGGACGAACGCCAAAAGGCGACCGCGCCGGGGCTACGATCCCGCGATCGGGCAGACCCTGAACAAGGTTCTGATATAAGCTGGGTTGCTCATGCAAGGAGCCTTGCCGACAGGCGTCCGCTTGTCAAGCGCGGCCAAACCGCTCAACTGCCGACATAGCGCCTATGGAAGCGCGGGCCGAGGCTGGTCAGGATCTCGTAGCCGATGGTGCCGGCATGGCCGGCAGCGTCATCGACACTTTGCGAGGGACCGAGCAGTTCGACGAGATCACCCTCGCGCAACCTGCCGGCCGGCAGGGCGGAAATGTCGAGAATGATCGAATCCATCGACACCCGCCCGAGGAAAGGCAGGCGCGTGCCCTCGAACCACGCAGCCGACGCGGCCCGGCGCTGCCAGCCATCCGCGTAGCCGAACGAAATCGTCGCCAGCCTGAGCGGGCCTTGCGCTTGATAGGTGTGGCCATAGCCGACGCCGGCGCCTTTTTCGATGCTGCGCGTCTGTGCCACCTTTGCCTGCAACCGCACCACCGGCAGCATCGGATTGGGCTTTGCCGGCGTCGGATTGATACCGTAGAGCGCGGCACCGGGGCGGGCGAGATCGTAGTGAAAGCGCTCCCCAAGAAAGATGCCGGAGGAATTGGTCAGCGAGGCCGGTGCCGCCGGCAGCATCTTGCGCAGCTGCTCGAATGCCAGCCGCTGCCGCTCATTGGCCGGGTGTTCCGGCTCGTCGGCGCAGGCCAGATGACTCATCACGAACCGGATGTCGATGCCGTCGAAGGCCTGCGGATCGGCGGCAACGCGCTCCACATCCCGGGGCGCCATGCCGAGCCGCGACATGCCGCTGTCGACCTGGATTGCGGCCGGCAGTTTTCGGCCGGCGCGGCGAGCCGACACACGCCAAGCCGCCAGTTGCTCGGGGCTGTTGATAACAGCGCAAAGGTTTGCTGCCACGGCGTCCGTCTCGGCACCGGACGGAATGCCGTTCAACACGAAAATGGCAGGGCCCGCACCAAGCGAGCGGCGCAGGGCGACGCCTTCGCCCAGAAGCGCAACGAAGAAGACATCGCAGCCGTCGCGCAGCAGCGCCGCCGCGACCTGGCCGGCGCCAACGCCGTAGCCGTCCGCCTTGAGCACACCAGCGCAGGCAACATCGCCCAACCGCGCCTTCAGCCGCCGGTAGTTTTCACGGATTGCACCGAGATCGATGGTGAGGATGGCCCCAGCCGCCACTTCGCTTGTGGCGGTGACCTCTTCTGGCGGCGATTTTTGGGGGGCGTCGTTCATGGCGACCCTTCGCGTGCTAGTGGATACATCAATAGGACCGCTGGGCCGGCGCGGCAACCGCGGTTGTTGTATAGCGGCTATTGCACCAGATGCCGGAATGCCGTCACCACATCCTCATAGACATGGCGCTTGAACGGCACGATCAGGTCGGGAAGGTCCTGCATAGGCCGCCATGCCCATTTGTCGAACTCTGCGGTGTGGCCACCCGGCGGCGGGTTGATCTGGATCTCGCTGACATCGCCGTGGAAGCGAAAGGCGAACCATTTCTGCGTCTGGCCGCGATACCGGCCCTTGAAGGCGATGCCGACGAGATGGTCCGGCAAATCATAGTTGATCCAGTCCGGCGCCTCGGCCAGCAGCGAGACGCCTCGCATGCCGGTCTCCTCATAGAGCTCGCGCTCGGCCGCCTGCAATGGCTCCTCGCCCTCGTCGATGCCGCCCTGCGGCATCTGCCAGAGCTGCGTCGTGCCGGCAAATTCGCTGTCCGGTTCGGCAATCCGGTGCCCGACCCAGACAAGGCCCTCGGCATTGAGGATCATCAGCCCGACACATGGACGGTAAGGCAGCGTTTCGCGGTCGATCTTGTTCGTCTTTGGCATCAGTCAGTCTTTCCAGCCGTCTTACGATGGCTAGCCTTTTTGCGGATCTATAGCCACCGCTGAAATCGGCACGATCTCTATGCCGCGCTTCTTGGCCTCGACCACCCAGGACGACACGGTATCGACCGTCAAGTCGAAGGCCGAACCGATGCCGACGGCAGTGCCTTTGGCCCGCGCGGTCGCCTCCAGGCTGTCTAGCTTCTTCAGGATTTCGCCGCGATCCTGCACGGCATCGATCGCCATGTCGCCGGCGACGAAGGGCACGCCATCCTTCAGCGCCAGGTCCGGCGCCAGGCTGCGCGCCGACGAGCCGTCATCGATATAGGCGAGGCCGCGTTTGCCGAGCTCGGCGATGAACGGCTCCATCGCCGCGGCATCGGCGGAAAAGCGGGCGCCCATATAGTTCATGACGCCGGTATAATTGGTCGTCCGCGACAGCGCCCAGTGCAGGCTCTTCAGGTTCTCATCCGCGCTCGCCGCCACCGTCAGCGTGTTGCGGCCCGGATTTACCTTCGGATAATCGAACGGTTCGAGCGGCACCTGCATGACGATCTCGTGGCCGCTCTGCCTGGCTGCCTGCATCCACCGGCCGATGCTGTTGCCTTGCGGCGCGAAAGCCAGCGTCACTTCCGCCGGCAGCTTGGCGATGGCCGCCTGGGTGCCGGTCTGCGAAACCGAAAGCCCGCCGATGACGATCGCCACCCGTGCGCCGCGCCCGCCCGACCAGGGCCGCGCATAGACGTCGAACGGCCGCCTGCCATCCGTGGCGCGCACCGGCAACGGTCCGGTCTCGCTGGTCTCGATCAGCGCCTTGTCGGGAATATGCGCGATCTTCAGGTTCTGACCGATGGTCGACGGATCGCGAATGACGATCGCTGCCTTGGGCGGCCCATCGCCCTCCTCCGTCTGCACATGGATAATCTGCGGCCCGCCTGATTTGACCGGCGCCTCCGGCTTCGGTGCCGCCGGGGCCAATGCAGGCGGCGCGGCGGCAGGCTCGGCCGCCGCGGTCACTTTCGGCGTTGAAACGGCAACCTCTTGCGGCTTTCTAAACGGTTTTTCCCTGAGCGCGATCGCGCCGGAGACGCCGGCCACCGCCAGCACGGCCACTGTCGCCATGATCGCACCGCCGCTGATCTTGCCGGCGGCGCGCGGCGACCGGACTGCCTGTCCGAGCGGGCGTTCGATGTCCTTGCCGATATCAGCCAAGCCTAATCCCCGGGCACATGGCTCCGAAGACGAAGCCGCTTCGAAAAGACATGCGCGAATTCATCAATTCCGGCGCACCCCGCGCCATGTCTTGGGAGCTTTGCCTCGCTCCCCGAATCAAACTGCCGGAACCTTTCGGTCCCGGCAGCATCGCATTGCTTCCATCTGGCTCAAACAGAAAGATGGGGCGGCGCGTGCGCCGCTCCAGATCCTTACTGGTTGAGAACCGCCTTTTGCGGATTGGGCGGGAAGGACGGATCGGTCTTCTGGCCACGCAGCAGCTGCTCGGCATAGATGAGCTGCAGATCGTCTTTCGGATCCGGCGGCACATAGGCCGCCGAGCCCGAACCCGTCGTGCTCTCGTCGGCGCCCTTGATATGGCCCTTGAGATCGGATTCGCCACGTGTCAGATCCCTGCCCTGCAGTTCCGGCGGCAGTGGCTGTTCGACCTTGATGTCCGGCGTGATGCCCTTGCCCTGGATCGACTTGCCGGACGGCGTGTAATAGAGCGCCGTCGTCAGCCGCAGCGCACCATTCTCGCCGAGCGGAATGATGGTCTGCACCGAACCCTTGCCGAAGGACTGCGTGCCGACCACCGTGACACGGCGCAGGTCCTGCAGCGCGCCGGCGACGATTTCCGACGCACTGGCCGAACCGCCATTGACCAGGACGATCATCGGCTTGCCGTTGATGTCGTCGACCTGCTTGGGCTTGGCGTCGAAGCGGGTGACGTCCTTGGGGTCGCGGCCGCGCGTCGAGACGATCTCGCCGCGGTTGAGGAAGGCATCGGACACGCTCACCGCCTGGTCGAGCAGGCCACCTGGATTGAGGCGGAGATCCAGAACGTAGCCCTTCAGCTTGTCGTCGGGAATCTGCTTCTTGATGGTGTCGATGGCGTTCTCGAGGTCGTCATAGGTCTTTTCGGTGAAGGAGGTGATCTTCATGTAGCCGATGTCGTTCTCCACCCGGAACTTGACCGCCTTGACCTTGATGATGTCGCGCACGACCGTCAGTTCGATCGGCTTGTCGGCGCCCTGGCGCAGGATGGTCAGCTTGATCGGCGTGTTGACCAGGCCGCGCATCTTGTCGACCGCATCGTTGAGGGTCAGGCCGCGAACCTCTTCGCCGTCGATCTTGGCGATGTAGTCGCCGGCCAGCACGCCTGCCTTGGCGGCCGGCGTGTCGTCGATCGGCGTGATCACCTTGACCAGATCGTTCTCCATGGTGACCTCGATGCCGAGGCCGCCGAACTCGCCCTTGGTCTGGACGCGCATATCCTGCGCCTGCTCGGCATTCATGTAGGAGGAGTGCGGGTCAAGCGAGGCCAGCATGCCGTTGATGGCATTCTCGACCAGCGACTTGTCGTCGGGCGGTGTCACATACTGTGCCCGCACCCGCTCGAAGATATCGCCGAAGATCGCCAGTTGCTTGTAGGTCTCCGACCCTGCAGCGTTCGCCGCCGAGCCGGGCGCGCCATAGACCAGGCTCATGGCGGACGCGCCCATCAGCGCACCGGCAAACAGAAGCGACAGTTTCCGCATTATTCACGTCCTTCCAGAAAAACGGTCCGCCCACCATGGGGCCGGATCGACGGGTTTTCCATCCTTGCGGAACTCGACATAGAGTTCCGGCGTGGCATTTCCATTCTTCGAAACCGAGGTGCTCGCCACCCGGGCCTCTCCCATCGCACCGATCGGCTCTCCTGCAAGCACTGATTGACCGGTCGCGACGCTGATTCTGCTCATCCCCGCCAAAACGACATGATAGCCGTCGCCTGCGTTCAGGATCAAGAGTTGACCATAAGAGCGAAACGGCCCCGCATAAAGCACATTTCCATCCGCCGGCGCGGTAACGATGGCTCCCGATTGTGTCGCAACCATGTCGCCAAGCATCACCGCGCCGTTACCGTCATCGGCGCCGAATCGCCGCTTGATACGGCCGGTCACCGGCAGCGCGATCTGTCCCTGAAGGGCCGAAAAGGGCACCGCGGCGGCAAGTTGGTTGCTTTCCGGAACGGGCAGCGACGCCAGTTCCGCCGGCGCCGATGTGTTGTCGCCGCTTGCCGTCTTCTGCTCGGCGGCCTTGGCAGCATCGGCAGCCTTGCGGCTCTTGTCGGCCTGCGCTTCGAGCGACGCGATCAACTCCTTCAGGCTGCCGGCCTTGGCCGCCAGCGCTTCGGATCGCTGCTTTTCGGCGGCCATTTGCGTCTGCGTGTCGGCTTCGAGCTTCTGCTTGGCCTCCAGCAGCATGCCGAGCCGCTTCTTTTCCGCCGTCTGGTCGCCGACCGCCGCCGTCAGCCGCGCCCGTTCGGCCTCGATCGACGCCGTGATCCTGGTCTGTTCCTTGAGATCGGCAAGCAGGCTATCGGTCTGCTGGCGCAGTTCCGGCACCACCGCGCCGAGCAGGATGGCGCTGCGCACCGACGACAGCGCGTCCTCGGGCTTGACCAGGATCGCCGGCGGCGGGTTGAGGCCCATGCGCTGCAGCGCGCCCAGCACTTCGGCCAGAACGTCGCGCCGCGCCATCAGCGAGGCGCGGATCTTCTGTTCCTGGCCCTTCAGTCCTTCCAGCCGGGCGCCGATGTCCTCGATGTCCTGGCCGAGCTTCTGCTCGGTCATCGCCGACTGGATCAATGCGGCGGTGATCGAGGCGTGATCCTTCTTGATCGTCGCGATATCGGCGGAGAGTTTGGCCAATCGTTCCGACGACAGCGTGATCTCCTTCGAGACCCGTTCATATTCGGCCCGGCTCTGATCCGGATCGGGAGCCATGTCGAGCGTGTTTTCCGCCCGCCCCGCATGCAGCGACAGCACAAGCACCGCCACCGCGATGCCGCAGCGCGCGCGCCAGGAGCCCGTTCTTGATTTTCTGTCTTCAGACATTGAAGCCCGACTCTATGCGTGGCTTCGTTAACGAACAATCAACCATGTTCGAAACCGCCCACTCGATGCAATCTTGCCTCGGCATTGGGGCGGAAATCCGGGTGTACTGCACCAATTCACCGGTTTACGAGCGATGATAAGGATGTCCCGAAAGGATGGTGGCCGCCCGATAAAGCTGCTCTCCCAGCATCACGCGCACCAGCTGATGCGGCCATGTCAACAATCCGAACGACATCACCAGTTCGGCCTGGTCGCGCAGCGACTGGTCGTGACCGTCGGCGCCGCCGATGGCGATGACCAGCGCCTTGCGGCCACCGTCACGCAACAGGCCGAGGCGCCCGGCGAAATCTTCCGAGGAAAAGCTTTTGCCGCGTTCGTCCAGCAGGATCAAAGCGGTGCCGGGCTGCAACTGCGTCTGCAGTTTCTGGCCTTCCTCACGCCGGCGCTCGTTGGCGGTCTGGCTGCGCCCCTCGGCAATCTCGGCAATGCCGCCAAATTCAAGCCCCACGGCCGGGCCGCTCTTGGCGAAGCGCTCGAAATAGCGGTCGGCAAGCAGCTTTTCGGGGCCGGCTTTCATCCGGCCCACGGCATGAACTGATATCTTCATCCTCGCCTTGTAAGCCGCGCGAACGACTTAGTGGAGCGTTTCTTCCTCGAGGTCCGGCGCCTGCCACATCTTTTCGAGATTGTAGAATTCGCGGACTTCGGGGCGGAAGACATGGACGATGATGTCGCCAGAATCGATCAGGACCCAGTCGGCGCCGGACAGCCCCTCAACGCGCGCGGTGCCGAGACCGGCATCCTTGATCGCTTTGAGAAGATGATCGGCGACAGCCGCGACATGACGGTGCGATCGGCCCGAAGCGACGACCATGTAGTCGCCGAGGCTCGATTTCCCCTGGATGTCGATGGAGACAATGTTTTCGGCCTTGGAGTCTTCCAGACTGGCAAGGACTGTCTTGATGGCGCGGGACACGGCGTCGTCTACGCTGATCCTGGCCGGCGAAGGCATGATATCGGCCTTCTTCCGCAGTGCTGTTCTCAGTGTATTTCCTTTCGCAGCAAGAACAACCAAATCACCCCTTGAAGCAGGTGACACCACTTAGATAGGCAGAGTTCCCTGACAGTTTCAAGACGGGACCCTGCCTCGCACGAACGTATTGTCGCTCTTGTGGTTCCGCTGCACGCCGGAAAAGATCGGAACCCTCACCGCCCGCATGGGTTATCGGCTCACCGACCAACCGGATTCCCCCCATGCCGATCGACCCGCAAAACGCCTTTCTCAGCGTCCAGGCTGGCCTCGCCCAACTGAGCACGCTGATTGTTTCGTACTCCTTCTCGGCCATCGGTGCCGTCATCCTCTTGATTGTCGGCTACATCGTCGCCGGTCTTGCCGAACGTTCGATCTTCGCCGGTCTCGGCCATATCCATGGTTTCGATGCGACGTTGCGGCATTTCTTCTCCAAGATCGTCCGCTACGCCATCCTGATCCTCGTCACCATCATGGTGCTCGGCCAGTTCGGCGTGCAGACGGCCTCGATCATTGCCGCGATCGGTGCCATTGGCCTCGCCATCGGTCTGGCGTTGCAGGGCACGCTGCAGAACATCGCCGCCGGCATCATGCTTCTGGCGCTGCGGCCGTTCCGCATCGGCGAATCCGTCGAGGTTGGTTCGATCGCCGGCACGATCGAGGAAATCGGTCTGTTCGCGACCAAGCTCAGGACCGCCGACGGCGTCTACATCCTGGCGCCCAACTCGACGTTGTGGAACCAGCCGGTGCGCAACTTCTCGCGCAACGGCGTACGCCGCAGCGACATCACACTCTCCATCGGCTCCTGGAACGACATCGACAGGGCGCAGAAAACCTTGCTTGCCACTGCCGCGGCCGAACGGCGAGTGAAACGTGAGCCGGCGCCGATCGCTTTCGTCTCGACATTGGGTGACAGCACTGTTTCGATTGCCTTGCGCTATTGGACATCGTCGGCGGACTTCTTCGCCACCCAGACCGATCTCACCAAGCGCGCCAAACAGGAATTCGATAGCGAAGGCATATCGATCCCGCTGCCGCCGCCGGAAGCGCCCCAACCCGAAGCCCGCCGGCAATAATCGGTTGGCTCAGTGCCGGCCCTCATCGTCCGGTGCGAAGGCAAGTTCGACCGGCAAAGGCGCCTGCGCCGTCATCGGTGCGAAACTGCCGGTTTCACCGACCGGGACCGCACGCGTCGTGAACACGCGCAAAAGCACGAACAGGCAGAAGGCTGCGGCGATGAGAACAGCCACATAGATGAAAGCCTGCGTGCCGAAGACGGCCGACAGCGCCGTCACAATGCCGGGCACGACGAAACCCGACAGCGACCAGGCAAACAGAAGCGAACTGGACAGCGCCACCATGTCGTCCTTGCCGGCGCGGTCGGCGGCATGTGCGCTGGCCAGCGAATAGATCGATTCCGAGGCGCCGTCCCACACGATATAGATCACAACCAACGCGGCCAACGCGCCGCCATCGAACCCGAGCGCAAACAGGCCGGCAACCATGGCGAGCGCGGATGCGGCGATCAGCACATAGCGGCGGTCGGTTCGGTCGGAAATCCAGCCAAGCGGGATCTGCAGGATCAGAGTGCCGAGAGGCATCGCCGAAAGCAGCAGCGCCACATCGGCCTGGCTGTAGCCCTTGGCCGTGGCGTGGATCGGTGCGAAGCCCGCAATCGACATCGACAGGCCGCCAACCGCAAGCATGCCGGCGACGCCGACCGGTGAAACCCGCCAGGCACGGCGCAGCGCCACCGAGGCCGCCTGCGGTGCCGGCGGCTGGGCAAGTCGGGTCATCCCGACGGGAAGGATCGATAGCGCCGTGAAGGCGATGCCGATCAGCGGCGCATCCGCTGTCCTGATATCGACCAGCGCCAGCGTCGCGTAGCCGACGCCGAGCCCGGCGACATAGGCAACGTAAAAGAAAGCCATCACCCGGCCGCGGATGGCGTTGGCAACGGCATCGTTGAGCCAGCTCTGCGCGACGATGAACAGGCCGCAGATGGCAAAGCCGTAGAGCGCGCGGGCGGCTATCCACAGCAGCGGATGGACCCCGGCGCCGACGGCGGCGTTGGCGAGTGCGATCAGCGCCGACAACACCATGAAGGCACGGGCATGGCCGACCCTTCGCACCAGCGGTCCGGTCAGGATGCAGCCCGCCAGCCCGCCGGCCGAAAGTCCGGTGATGATCAGCCCGGCCCAGGTCGGATCGAAACCCTCGGCGCCGAGCCGAACCGGGATATAGGCAAACATCAGCCCGTTGCCGACGGCTATCAGTGCCATCGACACGATGACGCTGGCAATCGCGATCAGCGGTGTGGGCTCGGCGCCCTGCTCGGCTTCGCTACGGGTTTTCCTGGGAATCGACATGCCAGCTCAGGATTGCCCATGAAACGGGCAAAGGGAGCGATAAAAGCGACATGGGCGGGCGGTCGGGCTCACCCCTTCGCCAGCTTGCGGATCGCACTTGATGACAGCGACGAGCGCGGGCCGTGGATAAAGGTCCAGGCCGGTGCTTTCATGCGGGCAAGCCGCGGCGCATCGCCCTCGTCGATGCGGGCATAGTCGAAGGTCTTGGCGACGACGGAGGACAGGAACGACAGCGTCGCGCCCGGGCGGTCGATGACGGCGATCGGGAAGGTCATGACGATCTCGCGCCAGCGCTGCCAGCGGTGGAAATCGCGCAAACTATCCGCCCCCATAATCCAGACGTAGTCGACCCCGGGATTGCGCGCCTTGACCAGCGCCAGCGTGTCGGCGGTGTAGCGGACGTGATGGGCGGCTTCGAACGCGGTGACCTTGATCTTCGGGTTCTTGGCGATCTGCTCCGACAGCTGCAGCCGTTCGCCGAGCGGCGCCAGTTCCCTGGTGTTCTTCAGCGGATTGCCCGGCGTGACCATCCACCACAATTGGTCGAGCGCCAGGCGTCTGAGCGCGATCTCGGCGACCAGCGCATGGCCGGCATGCGGCGGATTGAACGAGCCGCCGAACAGGCCGACGGCGAGGCCTTTCTCGGCATGCGGCATCTTCAGGTAACGGGAGGGTACCGCCGGTTCGGAAGATGCCAGCATTGCCTCAGGCTCTGACAACGAAAAGATTCAAGGCCTCACCTGTCCCGACCCGCGCACGCGGTATTTGAATGAGGTCAGTTGCTCGACGCCGACCGGTCCGCGCGCATGCATCTTGCCGGTGGCTATGCCGATCTCGGCGCCCATGCCGAACTCACCGCCATCGGCGAACTGCGTCGATGCGTTGTGCAGCAGGATCGCCGAATCGATCTCGTTGAAGAATCTTTCGACGGCTTGCGCGTCCTCGGCGACGATCGCCTCGGTGTGATGCGAGGAAAACGTCTCGATATGCTCAATGGCACCGGCAACGCCGTCGACCAGCTTCACCGCGATGATGGCGTCGAGATATTCGGTCACCCAGTCGGCATCGATCGCCGGCTTGGCATCGAAAAACACTTTCAGCACGTCGGCATCGGCATGGATTTCGCAACCCGCCGCGCGCAGTGCGTCGAGGATCGGCACCAGATGGGTGGAGGCGACCGCCTGGTCGACCAGCAGCGTCTCGGCGGCACCGCAGACGCCGGTGCGCCGCATCTTGGCGTTGACGGCTATCCGCACCGCCATGTCGAGATCGGCCGAGCGGTCGATGTAGAGATGGCAGATGCCTTCGAGATGCGCGAAAACCGGCACCCGTGCCTCAGCCTGCACGCGCCCGACGAGGCTTTTGCCGCCGCGCGGGATGATGACATCCAGCGTGCCGCCGAGGCCCTTCAGCATCTCGCCAACGGCGGCGCGATCGGTGGTCGGCACCAGCTGGATGGCGTCTTCCGGCAGGCCGGCTTCCTTCAGCCCTTCGACCAGACAGGCATGGATGGCGGCCGACGAATTGAGCGAATCCGAGCCGCCACGCAGGATCACCGGATTGCCGGCCTTGAGGCACAGCGCACCGGCATCGGCGGTGACGTTCGGGCGGCTCTCATAGATGACGCCGACGACGCCGAGCGGCGTGCGCACGCGCTCGATATGCAGGCCGTTCGGCCGGTCCCATTGCGCCATCACATCGCCAACCGGATCCCGTAGCGCGGCGATTTCCCGGATGCCGTCGGCCATGGCGCGAACGCGCGCCGGATCGAGCTTCAGCCGGTCCATGAAGGAGGCGGAAAGCCCGGATTCCTGGCCGTTCGAGACATCGATGGCGTTGGCGTCGAGAATGTCCTGCTCCCGAGCGACGATCGCCTCTGCCATGGCGAGGAGTGCGGCGTTCTTGGCGGCGGTCGTGGCAATGGCCAGCGGTCGGGCGGCAGCGCGGGCACGACGGCCGATATCGGCCATCGTTGCTACGGTGTCATCCCCGGATTTTTCATGCAGCTTCAGCATGGCTCATCCTCCGCTGGTTACCTGGTCACTGGCCAGTACTTGGTCGCCGGCCCGTACTTGGTCACCCGAATGGCTCACCACAAGGTCGTCGCGGTGGATCATCGCCGAACGCGCCTCGTAGCCGAGCACGGTTTCGATCTCGGTCGTCTTCAGGCCCGCGATCCTTACGGCATCGGCCGCATCGTAGGCAACCAGCCCGCGCGCGATCTCGCGGCCCTCGGGCGACAGGATCGCCACCGTGTCGCCGCGCGAGAAATTGCCGCTGACCAGCTTGACGCCGGCCGGCAGCAACGACTTGCCCGACAGCAGCGCACCGATGGCGCCGGCATCGACCGTAAGCCGGCCGGCCGGTTCGAGCTGGCCGGCGATCCAGGTCTTGTAGCCCTTGACCGGGTTGCTGCTCGGCCGAAAGAAAGTAGCGCGCTCGCCGCGTTCGATCGCCATCAGCGGCGACAACCGCGTGCCTGAGGTGATGATCATCGCGGTGCCGGCGGCGGTGGCGATCTTGCCGGCATCGAGCTTCGTGCGCATGCCGCCGCGCGACAGCTCGGAAGCGGCCGCACCCGCCATCGCCTCGATATCGGGCGTGATGCGGTCGACCACCGGAATGAATTTAGCTTGGGGGTCACGCGCCGGCGGCGCCGTATAGAGGCCATCGATGTCGGAGAGCAGTACCAGGAGGTCGGCGCCCATCATGGTGGCGACGCGAGCCGCCAGCCGGTCATTGTCGCCATAGCGGATTTCGGACGTCGCCACCGTGTCGTTTTCGTTGATGACCGGCACCGCCTTCATCTTGAGCAGCGTCGAGATCGTTGCCCGCGCATTGAGATAGCGGCGGCGCTCCTCGGTGTCGCCGAGCGTCAGCAGGATCTGGCCCGATTTCAGGCTGCCCTTGCCGAGAGCATCCGACCACGCGCCGGCCAATGCGATCTGCCCGACGGCTGCCGCGGCCTGGCTCTCTTCGAGCTTCAAGGCGCGCTTGCCGAGACCAAGGATCGTGCGGCCAAGCGCGATGGCGCCGGACGAGACGACGAGGATTTCAGCGCCGCCCTTGGCCAGCGCCGCAATGTCGTCGGCGAGCGAGGCCAGCCAGTCGCGCTTCAGGCCTGTCGCGCGGTCGACGAGCAACGCCGAGCCGATCTTGACGGTGATGCGCCGATATTTTCCCAGCGACTGCATCGTCCTACTTTTCCCAGCGCGTCTCGACCGGAGCAGCGATCTGCGCACGCGCCTCGGCCACCACCGACATCAGCGCCCGCAGCACCGCCTCGACGCCTTCGCCGGTGACGGCCGACAACAGCATCGGTGCGCGGCCGGCGGCACGCTTCAGCGAGGCGACTTTTTTCTTGCGCGCATCGGCGTCGAGCGTGTCGACCTGGGACAGTGCCACAATCTCGACCTTGTCGGTCAGGCCGTTGCCATAGGCCTCGAGCTCCGCGCGCACGGTCTTGTAGGCCTTGCCCGGATTTTCCTCCTGCGCCGAAACCAGATGCAACAGCACACGCGTGCGCTCGACATGGCCAAGGAAGCGGTCCCCGATGCCGACACCCTCATGCGCGCCTTCGATGAGGCCCGGAATATCGGCGATGACGAATTCGCGCGCGTCGATGCGGGCAACGCCGAGGCCGGGATGCAGCGTCGTGAACGGATAGTCGGCGATCTTCGGCTTGGCTGCGGTGACCGCCGCCAGGAATGTCGACTTGCCGGCATTGGGCAGCCCGACCAGCCCGGCATCGGCGATCAGCTTCAGCCGCAGCCAGATGTTGAGCTCCTGCCCCGGCAGGCCGGGATTGGCGCGGCGCGGCGCCTGGTTGGTCGAGGTCTTGAAATGCTGGTTGCCGAAACCGCCATTTCCGCCCTTGGCCAGCAGAAAGCGCTGACCGACCACGGTCAGATCGCAGATCAGCGTCTCGTTGTCTTCTTCGAACACCTGCGTTCCCGCCGGCACTTTCAGCGTGACATCGGCGCCCTTGGCGCCGGTCATGTTGCGGCCCATGCCGTGGACGCCGGTCTTGGCCTTGAAATGCTGCTGGTAGCGGTAGTCTATCAGCGTGTTCAGCCCGTCGACCGCCTCCAGCCAGACATCGCCGCCACGGCCGCCATCACCGCCATCCGGCCCGCCGAACTCGATGAATTTTTCGCGCCGGAACGACACAGAACCGGCGCCACCGTCACCGGAGCGGATGTAGACCTTGGCTTGATCGAGAAATTTCATGGGATTGTACAGTTTCTACTAGTGGCTTTGCGGCATTGCTCTAAACCTTGGCCCTTGCTCTAAACCAAGGCGCGGCGAAGGGCGAGGCCGTTTTGTGACAATGGCCGCGCGGAATCGGCCGGAGAGATGCCGGAATGAAGCTTGTAACCTACAACATCCAGTACGGCATCGGCCTCGACGGGCAATACGATGTCGGGCGCATCGCTGATGCCGTGCGCGGCGCCGACGTGATCGCTTTGCAAGAGGTGACCCGCAACAATCCCCGGAATGGCGGCCGCGACATGGTCGCCGAGATCGGCGAGGCGCTGCCCGACTATTTCGCCGTCTATGGGAGCAATTTCGAGGCCAATATCGGTTCGCACATCGACAACGGCCGTGCCGTCACGAAAACCTTCCAGCTCGGCAACATGGTGCTGTCCAAGACCCCCATTCATCTGTCGCGCAACCTGCTTTTGCCGCGCAGCCGCAGCTTCGAGATGATGAACTTCCAGCGCGGCGCGCTGGAAGCGCTGATCGAGACGCCGCTTGGTTTCATCCGCTTCTATTCCATCCATCTCGATCACCGCAGCCCCCTCGAACGCGCCAGCCAGATCCAGTTCCTGCGCCAACGCATGCTGAACTATGCGCTCGAAGGCGGTGCACTGTCCGGCGTCGCCGAGATCGGCCTGCCGGAACTGCCGCATCCCGAAGCCTTTGTCGGCATGGGCGATTTCAACATGCTGGCCGGCTCGCCCGAATATGTCGAACTCGCCGGCCGGCCGGATCATGAATTCGGCATGCCGCTGACCGCCGACTTTGCCGTCGACGCCGCTGTGCGCCTCAATGTTACCGGCGACGATCTCATCAGCTGGGTCGATCCCAAGCAACCCACCGATCCCAGCCGCCACAAGCGCATCGACTACATCTTCACCAGCGCGTCGCTCGCCAAATCCCTGCAGCGCCTGTGGGTCGACCGAAAGGCCGTCGGCTCGGACCACCTGCCGGTCTGGGTCGAACTGGGCTGATCCAGGTTTGCCTCCCATTGGTTTCGCGCCGTACCCGATGTGTGTCGAGATTCAGGTCAGGCCGAGCCGAGAATAGTGGCTTCCGAGAACCGGAGCGGAGCGTACTTTTCGTACGCGAGCACCGGAAGCACAGGAAGCCGCCATTCGCAGGCCGGCCTCACCTGAATATCGGCACACATCAAAAGTGGACCCAGTTCCGCAGGCTCGTCCAGGTCTTGCGATCGAGCCGGTAGCGCTCGACAGGAACCTGGCCGGCGACGATCGAATTCAGCATGCCCTGGCCGGCATATTGGAAGCCGCATTTGTGGATGACGCGGCGCGAGGCCGGATTGATGACCCGCGTCGAGGCATGCAGAACCTGGATCGACGTCCTCTGGAAGGCGAGATCGACCAGCGCGTGCGCCGCCTCGGTCGCATAGCCCTTCTTCCAGTACGGCTCGCCGATCCAGTAACCGAGCTCCAGCCCGCGATCGGTGGTGTTGAGACCGGCGCAGCCGACGAAGGTGTCGGTGCCGGCCAGCGTCAGGGCATAAGCGATGCCGGCCCGGCGCGACTTGGTCATGGCCAGGAAAGAGCGCGCCTCGGCCTCGCCATAAGGGTGCGGCATGCGGGCCAGCATTTCGGCGACATGGCGGTTGTCGGCAAGTTCGACCAGTTGCGCGATATCGCCTTCGTGAGGCGCCCGCATCACCAGTCGCTCGGTTACCAGCACCGGACAATCTATCGCGTAACTTTCGTCTTCTGAGTCTTCCGCTTCGGCAACCATTTGAAAGTCCTCCAGGCACAAGAAAAAGGGGAGATGGAAACCCATCTCCCCTGATCCTTTTCCTGGCTTTGCCAGACACCGGTTCCCGAGATGGGCGCCGGTGTTCTAGTGCGGAACCGGCTACTCCGCGGCTTTGGCAATCGGGTTGACCGATACGTAGGTTCGGCCGTTGGCTTTTTTGTTGAACGTCACGGCGCCGGTCTCGAGCGCAAAAAGCGTATGGTCCGTGCCCATGCCGACATTGACGCCGGGATGCCACGTGGTGCCGCGTTGACGAATGATGATGTTGCCCGGGATGACGGCTTCGCCGCCGAACTTCTTCACGCCCAGACGCTTGGAATGCGAGTCGCGACCGTTGCGCGACGAGCCGCCAGCTTTCTTGTGTGCCATCTAACTAACTCCGTTGCGCCGTAAGGCGCCTAAAAGGCCTTATGAACGCGTTCGCGTTCCGTTTCAAGTCCGATCCGGCGACCAGGTCGCCAGAAAATTACTTCGCAGCCAATTCCTTGGCCTGCTCCCGCCAGTCCTTGATCTGGTCGGCGCTGAAGGACATGTGCTCGTCGATCTTGGCGACATCCTTGTCGGTCAGCTTGGCGAGCTGCGCGAAGGTGATGATGCCCTGCTCGTTGAGATCCTTGGCTGCGACCGGGCCGATGCCCTTGATCACGGTCAGATCGTCCGGCTCACCCTTCGGCGCCTTGAACAGCGGCGCTGCCGCGGTCTCGGCTGCCTTTGTCTCGGCTGCCTTGGCCTTGGGCTCCTTCTTCGGCGCAGCTTCCGCCTGCACCTCGGTGGCGGCCTCGGCCTTCACCTTCTTCGGCGCCTTGACCGATGCCGTCTTCGTCGGCTTGGCGCCACCCAGCAGGATCTCGGAGATCCGCACGGTGGTCAAAAGCTGACGATGGCCGATCTTGCGGCGCGAATTCTGCCGGCGGCGCTTCTTGAAGGCGATGACGGTGCGGTTCTTGCCCTGCTCGACGACTTCGGCGGTGACCACCGCGCCATCGACGAACGGCGCGCCGAACGTGACATTCTCGCCTTCGCCATGTGCAAGGACGTGGCCGATCTCGACCATATCGCCGACATTGGCTTCGACTTTTTCGATCTTCAGGAGATCGTTGGCGGCAACGCGATACTGCTTGCCACCCGTTTTAATGACTGCGAACATTTTTTGCCTTTCGCTGTTCGGTCGGCCTTGATGAACCGCCTGAGGCAGTTCAGCCGTCTTTTTGTCAGTCTGCGGGTTCAAAAAACAAGCGGCGCGGAAGAACCCTCCACGCCGATTGCGCGCTGTCCCTAACCGAAGGTTGGGGGCGAGTCAAGGCAAACCAGCCGCGCCGTTTCGAGACCGTCATTGGCGGGCACGGACCGGCTGTGCCGACATGCCCACGGCGTTGCCCCCGCCTGGGCTGAGGATGGGTGACTGGTCGGCAATCTGCCTCGGGCCTCGCTGTACCCACCAGCCCGTGAATCCGCCGCTTGCCAAGCAAGCCAAATAACTGACGGATTGGCCTTGTAACCTGCCCGTTCAGCCGTTATCTAGTGCGCCGCGCCGGCAACGGCCGACCATGACCGCGGAGAGGTGGCAGAGTGGTCGAATGCACCGCACTCGAAATGCGGCATGGGTGCAAGCCCATCGGGGGTTCGAATCCCTCCCTCTCCGCCATTTAGTCCAAAAACCTGACATCTCCTGGGCTGCTAGCCGCCTGCCGCATATCGCGCAGCCAACAGGACAAAGCCGCCCGAGCCGGGACACTCTGGCCTTCGCGGAGGCCGTAGGCTTCGGCGATGGGCAGACCCATTCGGCATCTCCGCACATGGCTTTCTGTCCGCAAGCGCAGCCATGCCGCTGTGAATTTGCCAGCCGGTTTAGCCCAAATGGGGGAAGAGGCCCGGCCCAAGATCTCGTAATGGTTGGTTCGCCCAGCCAGTTAGGAGACCACTATGCGCAAAGCCTCTCTCGCCGTCACAGTCGCCGGCACGGCCTTCTTCAGTCTTTCCACTGTCGCATCGGCATGCGTGTCGATGGACGGCAACTTCGTCGTAAACAACTGCAATTATCGCGTCATGGGAAATTACAAGGGCTCGGATGGCAGTTGGGGTGGCTTCGGACCCCTCCGCGCGGGCGGTCGTGAGGTAGCTTCCAAAAGACGCGATGCCGGCTGGGACATCAGCTATTGCAACTACGATTCGTGGGTGGCAGGCACCTGCCGGCCGAAGGATCCCAGGCAGATGTAAGCCGCTTTCAAGCGCGTCACTTTGCGCGCTCGGCTGACGATGTGGCCGGCGTCGAACACCGGCCACTCTGACAGCGCACGGTAAATCCGTTATTGCTCCTTCTTGAACAGATCCTGGAAGATCAGCTGGCCCCAAGTGCGGCCGCGTGCGTGCACCAGTGCGCCGCCCTCGTTGAGCTTCCCCAGCTTGACCGGTGCGAACCCGAGTTGTTTGGCCAAGGCCGCCACGGGAGCGATCGCGTCCTCGTCGTCACCAGACAGAAAGACGACCCGGTGGCCGCCCTCGACGATCGGATCGGCAGCCAGGGTGGCCGCAATCAGGTGATTGAAGCCTTTGACGAGCTTGGCGCCGGTGAACGCCTTTGCGACGAAGGCCGAGGACGGCAGACCGTCCAGTTCTTCGGGGACTGGAAACACGTTCGTCGCGTCGATGATCGTCTTGCCTTCCCAGCTTGACAGCGCCTTCGCGACATCTGGGTGCGATTCGAAGCGGACAGCCAAAAAGATGATGTCCGCCTTGACCGCGTCCGCCAGCGTTTTCGGGATGATCGTGGGTCCGATCGCGGCCGCGGCTGATGCAAAGCTTTCCGGGTCGCGCGTGGTTGCCACGGACACTTCGATGCCGTTGCGGGCAAACGCCTTGGCAAGAGCCTGGCCGATCTTGCCGAAGCCGATAATTGCATAGCTCATGTATATTCTCCTTCAGTTTACCAGGCCCTGCGGGCTCGGGATATCGAATGGATGAACGGCGGGGCGTAGCGGGTCAGATTTGCGCCAAGCCCCCGTCGACGGCGACCTCGCTGGCGGTCATGAAGCTGCTGTCGGGCGACGCGAGAAACGCAGCCGCCGCCCCGATCTCCGCTGGATCGGCCATCCGCTGAAGCGGATTCATCGAGGCGAAGGCCTTCAAGCCCTCCTCGCCTATCGCTGCCTTCGCGAGTTCGGTCGCCGTCGGCCCGGGCGACAGCACGTTTACCCGGATGCCGGTGCCTTTCAAGTCTTCCGCCCAGGTCCGCGCGAGGTTGCGCACGGCCGCCTTGCTCGCGCTATAGACGCTGAATGCGGGCGCGCCCGTGGTGCCGGCGCTCGATCCGGTCAGGATAATCGAACCGCCCTCGCCCATCAGCGGTAGCGCCTTCTGGACCGTGAAAATCGTACCCTTCACATTGGTGTTGAAGGTTTCGTCAATGTGCTCGGCGGTGAGCTTGCCGAGCGGAAGCAGGCTTCCCACCCCGGCGTTGGCGAAGATGATGTCGAGGGTTCCGCGCTCGGCCTTCACCGCCGCATAGAGCCGATCGAGGTCGGCCTCATCCGAGACCGAGCCCTTCACCGCGCGGGCATTGGGCCCGAGTTCGGCCACAGCGGCGTCTAGCGCGTCCTGCCGGCGGCCGAAGATGAAGACGAAGGCGCCCTCCTCGATGAAGCGCTTCGCTGCGGCGCGGCCGATGCCGGTGGCGCCACCCGTAATAACCGCAACCTTACCGTCCAGTTTTCCCATGACTCAATCCTTCCAGCTTCTGTCTTTGCTCGTTCGGGGTACGCCCCGAGGACCTCTAGATGGGCCCGTCGGGGTCAGGTGGTGAGTGCGGAAGCGCGCACATCGGTGGTGCAAAATCGATCCGCTTTCAGGGCTGACGCCCGCCGCGACGATCCGTGTCCGCCATTCGGAATTGCGCCGCCCCTGTCGACATAAGCTATGATGTCCCGCCCCTACCGCTGTAGGATGTGCTAGATACGGGCTTTGGAAGGCGCACCGCGCGGTGCCGGATTGCACCATGATCGACTGGGATGACATTCGCTACTTTCTAGCCGTCGCACGCGGAGGCTCGGTGCGGGCTGCCGGCGCGCAGCTCGGGGTGAATCACTCGACCGTGCTGCGACGCATCGCACAGCTTGAGGAACGCCTCGGGGCGCAAATGTTCGAAAAGCTGCCTTCGGGCTACCGCCTGATGGCTGCGGGCGAGGAGGTCCTCGAGCTCGCGAACCAGATGGAAGCGTCGTCTCACCAGCTGGAGACGCGCGTCTTCGGGCGCGACCAGAGCGTGCGCGGGCTTCTGCGGGTGACGCTGGCACCCCCCCTCGCGACACACCTGCTCATGCCGGACTTCGCCGATTTCGCGAGTCTGCATCGCGACATCGAGATGGAAATCCTGTCGTCCGGCGAACTGGCAAATCTGACCAACCGAGAGGCCGACGTGGCGATCCGCGTCGTCTACGACCGCAAAACCCTGCCGCTCAATCTTCACGGCCTGAAGGGACCGGAGGTGTTCGGCGGCGTCTACATGTCCCGCGATCGCCTGGCCGCGTGGCGGGCGGGCGCGCCTGATCCCATCCGGTGGATCGTCATAAGCGTTCATGGAATTCCAGAGTGGGCCGGCGCGGGTGAAGTTCGCATCACGGGGGTTCCATTCAGGACCACGGACGCCGAGGCGCAGATCGTTGCCGTACGGCAAGGTCTCGGGATCACGACACTGCCGTGCTTCGTCGGAGATGCCGACCCCCTGCTGGTGAGGGTGCCAGGCACTGACCTGCACATGTACGGAACGCTCTGGCTTCTCACCCAGGGGGAGACACGCAAGACCAAGCGCGTGCGGCTCTTCACGGAGTTCGTATCCCGCAGGCTCGCCGCCTACGCTCCGCTTCTCACGGGACTATCCATATCGCGCGACTGACGCCCGGCGGGTCGCCTGCGACGCTTGCGGTGGACAGGCGCCGGCAATTCGGCAGGCTCGACGCCGTCGCGCCCAGCGAGTTTCACACCTACACGGTTGGCGATCTGGTGCTGCCGAAGAGCCGCTTTGACGGCCCGAGGCGACCGGCCGCCCGTGGCGTGGCGGCCGCGGATCGGCCGCGTGGGTCAACTGCCGATCCCCCCGGTTGATTGACTGCATACAGGAATTCAAGTATTCGGCCGTCATCAACAGGAAGGACGATCCGCGATGATGTCGACCGCCGAAATGGCCATTCGCGAGGATCTGGCGGCGGCTTATCGGCTGATCGCCCGGTTCGGGATGGACGACATCATCCACACGCACATATCCGCGCGCCTGCCCGAGGAACCGGAACTCCTGCTGATCAACCGCTACGGCGATCTCTTTCGGGAAGTGACGCCGGAATCGCTGGCGGTGATCGATCACCATGGCCGGCAGATGCGCGGCCAGCAGGTGCCGATCAACACGGCGGGCATCGTCATTCACACGGCGGTCCACGCGGCGCGCCCGGATGCGGTCTGCGTCATGCATACGCATACCGCCGCGGGGGTTGCGGTCAGTTGCCTGGAGGAGGGACTTCTGCCGCTCAACCAGACGTCGCTGCTCTTCTATGGGCAGGTTGGATATCATGAGTTCGAGGGCATCGCGCTCGACCCGGGCGAGCAGGAGCGCCTGGTCGCCGATCTCGGCGCCAATCGTGCCATGATCCTGAGAAACCATGGCCTGTTGACCGTCGGGCGATCGGTCGGGGAGGCTTTCGCCCTGATGTACAACCTCGAGCAGGCGTGCCGCATCCAGCTTTCCGCGTTGGCCAGCGGGCGGCCCATCCACCTGCCCAGCAAGGAGGTGTGCGAGCGCACCGCCAGGCAGTATGAGGCGGATCCGGACGGCGCCGCGGAACTGGAATGGCTGGCGCTGCGCCGGCTTGCCGGAATGCCCATCGACAGGCATTGATCCGTGCGGATCGTCATCGCCGATCCGCTTGCCTACAGCGACATTTTCGAGCGCGCGCTGCGCACCGCGCTCCCCTCGGCGGACTTCGTCCGCTGGCCTGACCTGGCGGACGGCGCCGAATACGATCTTCTGGTTGCCTGGCATCTGCCCGAGGAGATGGTCGAGTTGCCGCGCTCGCTGCGTGCCCTCTTCTGTTTTGGCGCGGGAACGGATCAGCTCCTCCATGATCCCCGCGTCCCGGCCGATCTCCCGATCGTGCGCCTGCAGGATCAAGGCCAGGCCGAGCAACTGCTGGACTATGCGATGCATGCGGCCTTCGCACGCCTGCATGACGATACAGCCGTTAGGGCAGACCAGCATGCCCGCCTGTGGCGCCCGGCTGATCGTCGGAACCGGACACGCGGATCGCTGCGGGCGGCTGTCCTTGGACTGGGTCCGCTCGGCCTGCATGTCGCGCAAGGGCTGTCGGCAGCCGGCTTCCCGGTGTCCGCCTGGTCGAGAACGCCCCGCCGGATCGACGGCGTCGCCTGTCTATTCGGCGATGATGGGCTCGGCGCCTGCGTCGACGATGCCGATGTCGTGGTCAATCTCCTGCCCTCCAGCCCCGAAACGAAGGGCATATTGTCGGACCGGCTGTTTTCCCGCCTCGCAGCCGGCGCTTATGTCGTCAATCTCGGCCGCGGCGATCACCTCGATGAAGAGGCGCTGCACGCCGCGCTCGACCGGGGTTGGCTCGGCGCTGCATGGCTGGACGTCTTTGCCGTCGAACCTTTGCCGCCCGAGCACTGGTTCTGGCGGCACGAACGAATTCGGCTGACGCCTCATCGTGCCGGCCTGCCGACGCCACAGGGCGCAGCGGCATCCATCGCCGCCGTAGCGACGGCACTCGAACAAGGCCGCAGCCTGCCCGGCACGGTCCGAGCATGATCGAAGCAAGACTGACCGAAAATTGAGCCGAATTTCGCAGTTGCACAAAGAATATGCTTGACTCGAAATGAGCCTGAATGCCAGCATACCGCCATGCTGAACCTGAGCACCTCACTCCTTGCGGATCAGAACGAGCGTCGAAACAGGATCTCGTCGAAGGCCTATGTCGAGTTGCGTGAGGCGATCATCACCGCACGTGTCGCGCCCGGTGCCAGTTTTTCGGAAACAGACGTCGCCCAGTCGCTCGGCATCAGCCGCACCCCGGTGCATGAGGCTTTCACGCGGCTTTTCGACGAAGGCCTGATCGAAATTTCACCCCAAACCGGCACCCGTGTCTCGCTGATCGACATGGCGCGTGTCCGTGAGGCGGTGTTCATCCGCTCCACGCTTGAAAGTGCGGTCATCGCCAACAGCGGCATCAGACCCGATGCGGGCTTGCTGGACGAGGTCGAGCTATTGCTTCGGGCACAGGAGCGCCTCGTCCAGGGCGACGACAGGGGCGCCCTGCACCGCGCCGACATGGACTTCCATGCAGGCCTGCTTGGTGCTTTCGGGCATGCTCGGGCCTGGACTGCGTGTCAGCACGTTTCGGCCGACATGATGCGCGTTCAGTTCCTGATCGGCATGAAGCCGGATCATATCCGTTCGATCATCGCCGAGCACCGTGCCATTTTCGACGAGGTCCGGGCCGGCAATATGGACGAGGCCGCACGGCTCATGGCGGCGCACATCCGAAATGTGGACTTTGATCAGCTGGGCTTGAAGCGCGAACATCAGGAATTCTTCCGAACCGGAGACCTGTCATGATCGCCGCCGGCATTCGCTCCTGTTCGGTTGCGGAAAGCGCGCGCGATTTTTTTTGGACCGTCTATGAAACCGGTTTACTGAAGCGTTTATCCGCACATATCTCGCGGGAGTGGGGCCGCTTGTCGGGAAGATCGAAAATCACCATTCGCGACGTCGCCCGGGCAGCCGGGGTGTCCGTCACGTCCGTTTCCCGCCATCTCAACGGGCAGATCAGCCTGCCGGAGCCGACGGCGAGCCGCATCCGGCAGGCGGCTGAGCGCCTCGGCTATCATCCCAACGCGATCGCCCGCAGGCTCAGCAGCGGCAAGAGCGAGACACTCGGCCTCATCACCGCCGACATCGCCTATCCGCTGTTCGCCGAGATCGCCAGCGCGTCGGAGGCCGAGGCCGCCAGGCATGGCTACAATCTGCTGATGTTCAACAGCCGGAACCTGGTGGAGAAGGAAGTCTCTTTCCTGTCGCGCATCGATGACCGACAGGTCGACGGCATCCTGCTTCTCACCAACCACCATGATGACGGGCGGCTTTTGCGGCGGATCAACGAGACCGGAAAAATCGTGCTCCTCGACGAGGACGTGCCGGGCGCGAAGGCGCCGCGCCTGTTCGCCGATAACGTCCATGGCGGCCTCCTGGCGACACGCCACCTGATATCGTGTGGCCATACCCGCATCGCCGCTATCGCGGGGCCGAGGGGACTTCTCAGCACCACCGAACGTCTCGACGGCTTCACGCGGGCGCTGGCGGAGGTCGGTCTTCACGCCGATCCCGCACTGCTGAGGTTCTGCGAATATGAGGAGGCGCCGGCCTCGATCGCGTTTCTCGACCTTCTGGAACAGAACGAGCCGCCTACCGCGATCTTCACGTTCGGCGACATGCTGGCCACTGGCGCAATCCGGGCCGCTCGGCAGGCCGGAATCCGCATTCCGGACGATATTTCGCTCGTCAGCTTCGACGATATCCACAATGCGGATCTGCTCGCGCCGGCGCTGACCACCGTGCGTCAGTCGGCAGCCGAGTTCGGCACGCGCGGCGTCAAAATGCTGCTCGATTTCATCGCCGGCAGGAAATCCGAAACGGTGACCGAACGGGTCGGCGTCGAACTCGTCATACGCAGTTCGGTGGCGCCGCCACACGGCCGTCCGTCAGGACGTTCGATAGTGCATACCGGCGCTGGAAGCCCCGATGGGCTCCCGGTGTCGGCCAGGGAGGAAGAGCAAGAAAGTTAGCCGCTTCCGCGGACGTGAAAGGGGAACACACATGTCCATAAATCGCTTTGGTCAAGACGCAGCGTTGATTGCGCTTGATAAATTCAAAACTGGGAAGATCGATCGCCGAAGATTCATGACCGCTATGGCCGGGCTCGGCATGGCAGTCGCGTTCAAGCCCGGGCGAGCCTCCGCCGAGGCGTCGGAAATCGTCGTCTGCAACTGGGGCGGGGCTGCCCTCGAAGCCTTTCAGAAGGCCTATGGCGAGCCGTTCAAGGCCAAGTCAGGCATTGAAGTCGTCATCGACGGCACCGGCCCGGCGACCGGTGCGATCCGCGCCATGGTCGATTCCAAGAATGTCACCTGGGATGCCACGGATGGCGGCATGACGGACGCCGTCGTGCTCGGCAAGGGCGGCTATGTCGTGCCGATCGACTATTCCATCGTCGACAAGTCCCTTGTCGGCGAAGGCCTCGCGGCCGAGTTCGGCATCTGCAACTACACCTACTCCAACGTGCTGGCCTATGACGCCAAGAAGGTCGGCGCCACCGCTCCTTCAAGCTGGAACGACTTCTTCGACCTCGAGAAGTTTCCCGGCAAGCGCACCATGTGCAAGTGGATCCAGGGGCAGCTCGAAGCCGTGCTGCTCGCCGATGGCGTCAAGCCGGAAGAGATGTACCCGCTCGACGTCGACCGCGCCTTCAAGAAGCTCGAACCGTTGCTGCCCAATCTGATTTTCTGGGAGTCGGGCGCGCAGAGCCAGCAGCTCTTCCGCGACGGAGAGGTGGTCATGGGCAATATCTGGCATACGCGCGCCAACCTGCTGCGCAAGGAAAACCCGGACTACACCTGGACCTGGAACCAGAACCTGATGTTTGCCAGCGCCTGGTCGGTGCCGAAGGGCAATCCCGCCGGCAAGAAGGTCTTCGACTTCATCAATTCGTCGATGGACCCGGAAGGCCAGGTGACGCTGTTGCGCGTCATGGGCAATGGCCCGTCGAACCCGAAGGCGCTGGCGCTGATGACCGACGAGGACAAGGCGGTCTATTCGCTGGCCCCCGAGAACGCCAAGACAGGTCTGGCGATCTCGGCGCAATACTATGCCGACAACGAGGCCGAGCTGCAGAACAAGTTCCTCGACTTCATCTCACGCTAACCATCGGAGACCACCACCGGCCATCGGCCGGTGGTGGTTCGAAAGATCATGACGTCATTCCAGCGTTGGGCCTTCTGCCTGACGGTGCCGGCTGCGCTTTTGACCCTGTGTCTCTACGTGCTGCCCATCCTTCAGGTGCTGGCGCTCAGTTTCACCGAGCCGACCCTCGGCTTCGGCAATTATGTGGCTCTGTTTCAGAACGCCGCGATCGGCCGCGTCGTGCGCACGACCGTCTTCGTCTCGGCGGTCACGACCGTGCTCACGATCGTCATGAGCTATGCGGTTGCCTTCGCGCTGGTCCATATGCCGCCGGCGACGCGACGGGTTGCGCTGTTCATGGTCATGGTGCCGTTCTGGATATCGGTGCTGGTGCGCGCCTTTGCTTGGATCACCATCCTGCGCCGCAACGGCGTGCTCAACTCGGCTCTGGTGGGCAGCGGAGCCGTCCGCGAGCCTCTCGAACTGGTCTACAACCAGTTCGGCGTCATCGTCGGCATGGTGCATTACATGATGCCCTTCGCCATCATGCTGCTCTACGCGAACCTGTCGGAGATCGACCTCAGGATCATCCAGGCGGCACGATCGCTTGGCGCGCGCCCGGTCACCATCTTCTTTCGTGTCTGGGTGCCGCTCAGCATGCCCGGCCTGGCGATCGCCGGCCTGTTCATCGTCATCTTCTCGCTCGGCTTCCTCGTCACCCCGGCGATCCTGGGCGCCGGCAGGGTGCTGATGGTCGCCGAATACATTTCCGTACAGATATCCTCGACGCTGCGCTGGGGCGTGGCGACGGCGCTGTCGACCATGCTCCTGCTGGTCGTCGGCATCCTTGTCGCGCTGGCCATGCGCAGCCCGGCGTTGCGTGCCGCCTTCGAAGGTGGCCGCAAATGACGCCACGCAGCTGCCGTCTGCTCGAACGCGCGCTGCCCAAGCTTTTGGCCTGGCTGCTGCTCGCCTTCCTGTTCGTTCCGGTGCTCGTGGTCATTCCGGTGGCGTTGACCGATCGGGACTACCTGTCGCTGCCCAACAACGGCATTTCGTTCGACCATTTCGCGGCGCTGGCCAATTGGCGCGCGGGTTGGTTGGCGAGCATACTCACGAGCCTCGGCATCGCCGTGGCCTCGAGCGTCATAGCGACGGCCGTTTCGGTGGCCTTCGCCATAGGCGCCTGGGTCTATGTCGGACGCTGGCCGTCGATCCTGCGCGTTATTCTGCTTTCACCGCTGATTGTACCGCCGATCATCTATGCGGTCGGCATGGTGCGCCTGTGGTCGAAGCTGGGCCTGCTCGACACATGGCTTGGCGTCACGATCGTCCACGTGATCCTTGCAATGCCGCTCGCCGTGCTGGCGATAGGCGCATCGCTTTCAAACCTTGATCCGAGGCTGGTGCAGGCGGCCCGCTCGCTCGGCGCACGCCCGGCGACGATCTTCGGCCACGTCATCTTGCCCAATATCGTGCCGGGCACGGTCGCAGGGGCGGTCCTCGCCTTCATCGTCTCCTGGGACGAGATCACGGTGACGCTGTTCATCACCAGCCGAGGCATCGTCACCCTGCCACGCAAGATCTGGACGAGCATCGCAGATGCCGTCGACCCCGCGCTGGCCGCGATCGCTACCGTCATGCTGGCGGTCACCATCGTCGGCCTCATACTGCGCATGACCGTTTGGGACCGGATTGCCCAGCGCCGATCATGACACGGCCTTCAACAGCTTCGCTTGTTTCAGAAAGGAAATCGAAGACATGACTGCCCACAGCGCCGCAATGAGCGAGCACGAATACCGCGAGGCCAAGTTCTTTCAGACCTTCGGCTCCGTCCCGACCCCGGCTTTCCACGACCCGGAAGAGCAGACCCGCGTCTGGGGCCGGCCCTGGGGTTGCACCAACGATGTCGGCAAGCTGCGCGCCGTGCTGATGCACCGGCCGGGCGAGGAGATCAATGTCGTCGACAAGAACAAGCCTATGCCCGAGATCGGCGGCTTCGGCGATCCGGAAAAGGGCTGGTACTTCATGGGCAAGACGCCGCCGGATCTTGCGGCCATGCAGGCCGCCCATGACGCTTTCACCGAGCTGTTGCGGTCGCAGGGCGTCGACGTCATCCTCACCGAAAAGGCCGCGCCCGGCGCGCTCAAGTCGACCTTCTGCCGCGACAGCGTCATCGGCGTGAAGGGGGGCGCGATCGTCACCCGCCTTGCCCGCAGGGCACGCCGCGGCGAAGAACTGATGGTCACCCAGGCGCTCGCCAGGGCCGGCTGCCCGATCCTCGGCACACTGCATGGCGAGGCGGTGTTCGAAGGCGGCGGCTTCGCGCTCCTCGACGACAAGACGGCCGTCTGCTCCGTCTCCGTCGCCTGCAATGCCGAGGGCGTGCGGCAGGTCGAGATGATCCTCAACAGCCTCGGCGTCGAGCTGATCAAGGTGCCGATGCCCGGCTATCGCATCCACATCGACGGCAGCTTCATGATGATCGACAAGGAGACGGCGATCATCAACATCAACGAGCTGCCCTATGTCTTCATCGAGTATCTGAACAAGCGTGGCATGAAGCTGATCGAGCTGCCGCCGGAAGACAACGCCTTCTCGCTGAACTGCCTGGCGATCGCGCCCGGCCGGGTCGTCATGCACGCCACCCGTACACCACGTCTGGCCGATCGGCTCGACGCCGCCGGCATCGAGATCCTGACGCTGGACTATGAATGCATTGAACTGAACGGGGGCGGCATTCATTGCTCGACGGGTCCGCTCGCCAGGGATCCGATCTGAATGTCCTTTCTCGACGTCCGAAACCTTCGCAAGACGTACGGTTCCGCCGTCGCGCTCGACGGGATCGACCTGTCGATCGAGGCGGGGGAGTTCGTAACCTTGCTCGGCCCTTCGGGGTCGGGCAAGACCACGCTGCTGATGTCGGTCGCCGGGTTCACCAAGCCGGACGAAGGCGCCATCCTGCTGGATGGCGCCGATATCACGCGCGTCGATCCGGAGGACCGGAATTTCGGACTGGTCTTTCAGGGCTATGCGCTGTTTCCCCACCTGAACGTCGCCGACAACATCGCCTTCCCTTTGCGGGTCCGCAAATGGGACAAGGCCAGGATCGCCGCGAGGGTGGAGGAGGTCCTGAACCTCGTCGGTCTCGACAGGTTGGCAGCGCGCAAGCCGCGCGAACTGTCGGGCGGCCAGCAGCAGCGCGTGGCGATCGGCCGTGCGCTGGCCTTCGGGCCGAAGATACTGCTGCTCGACGAACCGTTGTCGGCGCTCGACCGCACATTGCGCGACACCATGCAACGCGAGCTCAAACGGCTGCATCGGCAAACCGGCGTGACCTTCGTCTACGTTACTCACGACCAGGAGGAAGCCTATGCCATGTCGGACCGCATAGCCGTCTTCCATAATGGCGCAATCGTCCAGGTCGGCACCCCACGCGACATATACCGCGCTCCCGCCTCGCGCTTCGTCGCCGGCTTCCTGGGCGGCAACAACATCGTTTCGGCACGCGCCGTCGATGGCGGGATCGAGCTGTTCGGGGGCCGGGCGCCGATGCCCGGGGGCTATGATGCGTCGCGGCATGGCCGATCGGTGCTCACGGTCTGGATGCGGCCGGAAGACGTCGCCATCGGCGAGCCGCGGCCTGGAGCCATCGCCTTTCGCGCTGTCGTCGCCGACGTTTCCTTCGTCGGCTCGTCCGAGCGCGTGACAGTATCCACCCCGGACGGCTGGGAAATCCTGGTCATGGCATCATCGGCGGCGGCTCGCGACATCGCTGCCGGCGACAAGGTCACCTGCAGCGTTCTGCCCTCCAGCATCGGCTTTCTTGCCGATGAATAATTCGCCGGCGCATCCGACTGACGATCGGCCTCAGCCGAAATCCGTATTCCCCGACAGCCCGCCTTCCCTGACAGCCCGCCTTTCCTGACAGCCCGCCTTTCCTGACAGATTGAGAGACATGATGACCATCAGCCTTCGCACCGTCGACATTCCCGATTTCGGCATCCCTGTCGAGCGTCCCGCCATTCCGGCCACGACCTATGCGGCACGTTGCGCCAAGGCGCTAGAGCGCGCCGGCACGGACTGGCTTGCCGTCTATGCCGATCGCGAGCATGCCGCCAACATCGCCTTCCTGACCGGATTCGAGCCGCGTTTCGAGGAGGCAATCCTGCTGCTCGGCAAATCGGGCCAGCGCATCGTCGTCACCGGCAACGAGAATCTCGGCTACACGCCTATCGCCGGACTGCCCGGCATCGTCACCATGCTGGCGCAGTCCCTGAGCCTGATGGCGCAGGACCGCACGCAGAAGCCGGACCTCGTGGCCGTACTGCGCGAGGCCGGCATCGCGTCGGGCGACAGTGTCGGCCTGGTGGGCTGGAAATATCTCGAGAAGGAAGAATGGGCCGCGCAGCGTCCGACCTTCGTGGTGCCGGCCTTTATCGTCGATGCAATCGCTTCGATCGTGTCCGCGTCTTCGATCACCGATGCAACGCCGGTGCTGATGCACCAGACGAATGGGCTGCGCGCTGTCGTCGATGCCGACCAGATCGCCGAGGCCGAATGGGGTGCCGCCCGCTCTTCGATGGCGGTGTGGCGTATCCTGAGCGGCTTCACGCTCGGCGACACCGAGCTGACGGCGGCCTCGCGCATGGGTTATGCCGGCGAGCCGATGAACTGTCATCCGATGTTCGCAACCAACGATGCATCCGGCCCGGTGATAGGCCTGCGCAGTCCCACGGCTCGCGTGCCGAAGCGCGGCGACGGCGCCACCACGGCGGTCGGCTACTGGGGCGGACTGACAGCCCGAGCCGGCCTGATCGCAGAACATGACGACACGTTTCTGGAGGTGGCCAAAGCCTATTTCCGCGGTCTGATCGCCTGGTACGAGGCGGCCGGCATTGGCGCCGAGGGCGGTGCGATCCATGAGGCCGTGATCTCGACGCTGGCGGAAGGCAAGCTGCGCCCGGCCCTAAATCCGGGTCATCTCGTCGGCCTCGACGAGTGGATGAACTCGCCGATTCGTCCCGGTTCGACCGAACGCATCGTCTCCGGCATGCCATTCCAGGTCGACATCATACCCGTGCCGATGCCCGATGGATGGACGCTCAACTCCGAGGATGCGGTGACCTTCGCCGATGCCGGCCTGCGTGCCGAAATCGCGCGCCGTCATCCAGCACTTTCGCAGCGGTTCGAGGCACGCCGGCGGTTCGTCACCGAACGGATCGGCGTCACGGTGAAGGAGGATATCCTGCTGCTATCCGCCATCCCGCTCTGCCTGCCGCCTTTCTGGTTGGCCAGCAGCAAGCTTCTGGGCCGCGACTGAGAACCATCACCCGGGCATGCCTGTCAGACATCCTCCTGCTTGGCACCGAAGAGCAGGTCCGGCTGGTCGACACGCCATCCGGGAGATGGTGGCTGGGCATCCCGCGCACACGTACGATCTCGTTTCGCTGCGCAACTTCATCCGCGAGGCCCTCGACCTTGCGCCGACCCCGCCCAATCTCACGATCCCGCAACAAGGTCCGGCCAGACCGTCGGCTTCCGGCGCGCGCAGCAAGACCCACTGCGGAAACGAGACGTCCAAGGGCGGCATAGGCGATGTAGGAATGGGCGGCGACGGAACAGAAGCTCTCGGAACGGATGCCTTCTCCGAAGATCCCTATGCTTCAGAGCGCGTGACCAGTCGTTGATCTGACCTCAGGCCGAGCCATCGGATTGATGCTCGGCAATCGCACTCAGAAAAACCTGGCCGAACTCCTTCAGCTTTGCCGCCCCAACCCCATTCACTTCAGCGAAGGCGTCGAGGTCGTGCGGGCGGCGCTCAGCCATGTCGATCAGGGTGCGATCGGAAAACACCACATAGGCCGGCACCTGACGCTCCTTGGCGAGCCGCAGTCGCAAGGTCTTCAGCGCGGCCAGCAGCCCGGTGTCCACATCCGATTGCCCGAAATCCTGCCCGGAGCGCGTCTTGCCGCGCAAGGCGCGGCTGCGCACCTCGACACGATAATGGAACGGCATCTCGCCACGGCCAAGCGCATGGCCCTTTTCGGCGATGGCGAGGCCGCCATGACCGGCCGGATCCGACATCAGAAACCCGCCGGCGACGAGCTGCCGGATCAGCGACAGCCAGAAATCCTTCTTGTGCGCCAGACCGCTGCCGAAACTCGTGAGCCTCTGGTGGTTCCTGGCAAGCACCTTCTCGGTTTCATGGCCGAGCAGGATGTCGATGACATGGCCGGCACCGAAGCGTTCGCCACTCTGGGCGATGGCTGCCAGGATTATCCGCGCCTCCGCTCCGCCATCGGCGCGCGGCGCCTGGTCGAGGCAGGTGTCGCAATTGCCGCAAGGCTGCGCTTCTTCGCCGAAATAGCCGAGCAGCACCTGGCGACGGCACTGCGCCGTCTCGCAATAGCCGATCAGCGTGTCGAGCCGGCCATGTGAGCGCCTCTTGTGCTCGGCCGGCGCATCCTCGTCGTCGATGAACATCCGGCGCATGCGGATATCGCCAAGGCCGAACAGCATATGTGCCTCGGCGTCCCGCCCATCGCGGCCGGCGCGGCCGATCTCCTGGTAGTAGGCCTCCAGGCTGCCCGGCATGTCGGTGTGGAAGACATAGGCGACGTCAGGCTTGTCGATGCCCATGCCGAAGGCGATGGTCGCCACCATGACGACGCCGGACAGGGTCATGAAGCTGTTCTGGTTGGCGTCGCGCGCCTCCTTGCTCATGCCGGCATGATAAGCGAGCGCGGTGACGCCGTTCTTCTCGAGGAAGGCCGCCATCTCCTCCGTCTTCTTGCGCGACAGGCAGTAGACGATGCCGCTGCGGCCGGGATGGCGCTCGACGAAGCGCAGCAATTGCCGCTTGCTGTCCTGCTTGGCCTCGATGGCAAGCTTGATGTTCGGCCGGTCGAAGCCCAGCACCAGGGTCTCGACGCGCTCGGCAAATAGCCGGGCTTCGATATCGGTGCGCGTGCCTTCGTCCGCCGTTGCCGTCAGCGCGATGATCGGCACGTTGGGGAAGATGCCGCGCAGCCGCGACAGGTCCTCGTATTCGCGCCGGAACGCCGGCCCCCATTGCGAGATGCAATGCGCCTCGTCGACGGCGATCAGGCTGACATCGAGCCTGGCCAGCGCCTCGAGCATCCGCTCGGTCATCAGCCGCTCCGGCGCGAGATAGAGCAGGCGCGTCTGGCCCGAGGCGACGCGACGCCATGCGGCGATATTGGCATCGCGGTCGATCGAGGAATTGATCGTATCGGCAGCCACGCCGGCAAGCCGCAAGGCGGCGACCTGATCCTGCATCAGCGCCACCAACGGCGAAACGACAATGGTGAGCCCGCCCAGGACAAGTGCCGGGACCTGGTAGCAGAGCGATTTGCCCGCACCCGTCGGCATGACGGCCAGGACATGCCGCCCGGCCAGCAGCGCGTCCATGACATCGGCCTGGCCGGGGCGAAAATCATCGAAGCCGAACACGTCCTTCAGCACGCGCCGCTTGGGATCTCGCTCTTCTGTCGCGACGGCCGCCGGTGCCCGCATTACCGCGCGTCCACGGTCGGCGTGCTTATTGGCATGTCATAGCCGAACTCGGCGCAGAAACGCCGGACGCCGACGAGAAATGCCGGGGGCAGACCGCCGAGATAGGTCCTGAATTCTTCATTCCGTTCCCATTTTCTCAACGAAGCCACCCGGATCGGATTGTTCGGATCCTCGCTGAAACGAATGCGCGGTGTCAGTCCGAACGATTGCGCGATTCTGTCCTGCTGCGCATCGGGCGCGCCGATCATGTCTTCGTAGCGGACAAAGAGTATCTGCCGGTGCGGTTGTGCCTTCTTCAGCCGGGTCAGCGCGTCGTATTCGGCCAGCCAGCGATGCGGCGTGACGTGGAACCGACGCTCGTTGCGTGTTTGCGGATGCGAACTTGTCAGCGTGTCGAACGGATGGCGCACGCAATAGATCAAGCCGATGGAGGGAGGGAGCTTCGCCAGATGCGCAAAACCGCGCGCATCGCGCTTGACGACGAGGTTCGATTCCGGCCGGTCCAACATGTCCAGCATTGTGTATCGCGCTTCGGGCGGATGGACGAAAATGTCCTCGAAACACCTCATCAGCCGCTGTGTCAGCGTCGTGCCGCTGCGCGCGCAACCCGAAATGAAAATTCTGTTGGCGGGCGCCGCGCGTGCGTATGTGCGTTTTTGCATGCGCTGTTTCAGAGACAGCGGCACGAACCGCAGAAACTCCCGCACAACCCTTCGCGCAGCCGCTCCAAACGCAGCCTCAAGCCTGTGAGCGCCCTTCATCCGCAATTCCGCAGGGCCGCCCGGCACGAAACGCGCCGCTTGGGGTCCATGGCCAAGATACTCGTCGCCGATATCAGCATCAGGCAGACACCGGACTGGAATTCCTGGATGGGAGAGGATGGGAAATCGGTCAAAACGACTCTCTGCATGGGCACCATGCCTTAGCGCAGCTGTCATCGTGCCACAACAGGAACAGGTCGCCTGCAGCCTGCGCCTTCCCTTGCAACACCTTTACCTCGCTGGATTCCTTCACCCAGCAATGTAAGCTCGGCTCCGCTA
Organism: Mesorhizobium sp. M0088; assembly: GCF_040322895.1. Taxonomy (NCBI): domain Bacteria; kingdom Pseudomonadati; phylum Pseudomonadota; class Alphaproteobacteria; order Hyphomicrobiales; family Phyllobacteriaceae; genus Mesorhizobium; species Mesorhizobium sp. M0088. The sequence continues at coordinate 127,202 of NZ_JAMYUI010000004.1, read as the reverse complement.
GCCAGGGAGGATGCGATGCTGCAGACCAGACAGGATGTTCTCGGCGAGCGGTTCCACCTGCAGCGCGCCGCCTTCGAGGCGCAGCCTTTCCCCAACTTTGGCATCCGCAAGGATCGCCTGAAACGCCTGCTGGCGCTGACCGAGCGGCATGAAGCCGACATCTGCACCGCCATCGACACCGACTTCGGCGGCCGTTCCGCGCATGAGACGCGCCTTGCGGAACTGTTCGTCGTGCGCGCCGGCATCCGCCACGCGCTGTCGCATGTCAGGGGCTGGATGCGCGAACGCCGCGTTGTCACCACCATGCCGTTCCTGCCCGGCCGAAATCGCCTCGTCCCGCAGCCGCTCGGCGTCGTCGGCATCGTGTCGCCCTGGAATTATCCTTTCCAACTCGCTGTCGCGCCGGTCACGGCGGCACTCGCGGCCGGCAATCGCGTGCTTATAAAACCTTCCGAATTGACGCCGGCATTCTCAGTGCTGCTGGCCAAACTCGTTGCCGAGCATTTCGCACCCGATGAGCTCAGCGTCATCACCGGCGATGCCGAGATGGGAAAGGCCTTCGTGTCGATGCCTTTCGATCATTTGCTGTTCACCGGCTCGACCGCGGTCGGACGCCAGGTCGCGATCGCCGCGGCCGCCAATCTGACCCCGGTCACGCTCGAACTCGGCGGCAAGTCGCCGGCAATCTTCGATCCGTCCTGCGATCTTGACGCGGCGGTATCCAGCATTGCCTATGGCAAGCTCTTGAATGCCGGGCAGACCTGCATCGCGCCGGATTATCTGCTGGTGCCGAAGGGACAGGCAGGCACGGTCGCTGTCAAGCTCGCAACGGTGATCGCGAAGCTCTACCCGACCTTGCGCGACAACCCCGATTATACCGCCATCATCAGCGACCGGCACCACCAGCGCCTGCGCGACATGATCACTGAAGCGCGTGACGCCGGCGCCGATGTCACCGAAATCAACCCGGCCGGCGAAGAGCTGGGTGGCAAAAGCCGGAAGCTGCTGCCGACCCTGGTCCGCAACGCCGGCGCAAACCTGCGGCTGATGCGCGAGGAGATTTTTGGGCCGGTGCTGCCCATCGTAGAATACACCGGGATCGACGAAGCGATCGCGCATGTGAACGGGGCAGCCCGACCGCTGGCGCTCTACTGGTTCGGCCGCGACAGCGGCAATCGTCAACGCATCCTGCACGAGACTATTGCCGGCGGTGTCACCATCAACGACTGCATGCTGCATCTGGTACAGGAAAACCAGCCTTTCGGCGGGGTCGGCGCCAGCGGCATGGGCGCCTATCACGGCGAGTGGGGATTTCGGACGTTCAGCAAGGAGAAGCCGGTTTTCGCACAGTCGCGGCTGAGCGCCGGAGCCTTGTTGCGCCCGCCCTACGGCAAGACGTTCGAGCGGCTCTTCAGCCTCCTGCGTCACATCACCTGATCGAGCGAGCGCAGCCTCCGGTTCGTCGTGCCATGCAGCGCCGGCGCATTAAGACTATCTTCACCACGGTGCGGCAGGGTCCTCATCCTGCGGTGATGTCTTGAGTACCGCGGCGCCACAAGCGCCCAGGCAACAGACCCGCGCCTCTTTCGGGGTGCGGGTCATTCCCGCTCGATCTCTTACCCTTGGCTAGCCGAGGAAATCGGCCCGGTGCGGCGTGAAGCTGTCGACCAGCCGCCCTGCTTCCAGCGCCTTGACGCCGTGCACCAGACCGGACGGCACAATGAAGCTGCCGCCGGTCTCGATGGTTTCGGTCCTACCGTCGATGGTCACCTCGAAGCGGCCTTCGGCGACATAGCTTGCCTGGACATGCGGGTGCGAATGCAGGGCGCCGACGCCACCCTTGTCGAAGCCGAATTCGACCAGCATCAACTCGTCGGTGTGCAGGAGGACGCGCCGCCTGTTGCCGTCCGGCGTCTTCGTCCAGGCGCCCTCGCCGGCTTGCGCGAAAATCTTTGCGGTCATCGTTGTCTCCTCAGAGCAATTCCAGGAAAAGTGTGAAACGGTTTTCCGTCCGGAATTGCGTTAAAACAATGAGATAGCGCGGTTCAGCGTTTCCGCTAAACGATGAACCTCGCTAGCGCGCCAGCCAGCCGCCATCCACCGGCACCACCGCTCCATGCATATAGTCCGATGCCGGCGCCAGCAGGAAGACGGCGGCGTCGCCAATGTCGCCCGCCTCGCCCCAGCGGCCGGCCGGGATACGCGCCAGGATGGCGGCGCTGCGGTCGGGATCGGCGCGCAGCGCCTGCGTGTTGTTGGTCTCGATATAGCCCGGCGCGATGGCGTTGACGTTGATGCCTTTTTGCGCCCATTCGCAGGCGAGCAGACGCGTGATGCCGAGCACACCGTGCTTCGAGGCAGTGTAGGACGCAACGCGGATGCCACCCTGGAAACTCAGCACGGAGGCAATGTTGACGATCTTGCCTTTCCGCTCAGCGGCCAAGGCACGCCTTGCAAAGCTTTGGCAGAGCAAAAAAACCGTTTTCAGATTGACGTCCATGACGTCGTCCCAATCGGCCTCGCCGAGATCGACGGCATCGGCGCGGCGGATGATGCCGGCATTGTTGACCAACCCGTCGAGCGGACCGCTTTCGTCCCAGATCCGGTCGTGCAACGGGCCGGCGGCCGAAATGTCGGCAAGGTCGGCGCTGACCGCCTCGAATTGCCCTCCCAGCGCGGCGACCTTGTCTGCCGTATCGTCCATCGACGAGCGGCCGACGCCGACCACCGCGCCCCCGGCGCGTACGATCGATACGGCGATGCCCTGGCCGATGCCGGTGTTGGCGCCGGTGACCAGGAAACGTTTTCCGGCAAGGCTGAAGGGGTCGCTCACCGCAGATCGCTCAACGCCACCGGGTCGACATCGGTATAGTCGACATTGTCGCCGGCCATCGCCCAGATGAAAGCATAATTGGAAGTGCCGGCGCCCGAATGGATCGACCAGCCCGGCGACAGCACCGCTTCCTCGTTGCCCATGACGATATGGCGCGTCTCGTCCGGCTCGCCCATGAAGTGGAAGACGCGTGCCGTCTCCGCCAGGTCGAAATAGAGATAGGCCTCCATGCGCCGGTCATGCACATGGCACGGCATGGTGTTCCACACCGAGCCCGGCGCCAGCTGAGTCATGCCGACCACCAGCTGGCAGGTCTTCACGCCGTCGGCATGGATGAACTGGAAGATCGAACGCTCGTTGCAGGTGTCCTTGCTGCCGAGATCGAGGCGCTTGGCGTCGCCGATGCGGATCAGCCGGCTGGGCCAGGCCTGATGCGCCGGCGCGCTGAGCAGATAGAATTTGGCCGGCGCATCTGCATCGGCCGACGCGAACGACACATCAGCGATGCCCATGCCGAGATAGAGCATGTCGCGCGCCTGCAATTCGAAGGACTGGCCGCCGGCCTTGATGACGCCTGCACCGGCGATGTTGACGGCGATCAGCTCGCGACGGTCGAGAAAGTTCTTGGTGCCGGTCGGCTTGATCGTTTCCAGTTGAAGCGCGGCGTCCGTCGGCACGGCGCCGCCGACGATCATGCGGTCGTAATGTGTGTAGGTCAGGCTGATGCGGCCGGGCTGGAACAGGCCGTCAATGTGAAAGTTGTGGCGCAGCTCATCGGTTCCCATCGCCGCGGCGGCGACCGGGTCGATGGCAAAGCGGGATGTATAGTCGGTGTGGCTCTGGTTCATTTCAATCCTGACTTGAGATGGGTCATTCGCCGGCGGCGGCCTTGACCGAACTGGAATAAAAAGCCTGACGCGCATGCAGGCGTTCGCGGTAACGCTGCTGGCTGGCGGTGAGGTGCGCGCGCATCGCCTCTCGCGCGGCCTCGGCATCGCCAGAGGTAATGGCGTTGAGGATCACCAGGTGCTCGCGCTGCAGTCCGCGCTGGTAGCTATCGGATTGCGCCAATTCGGTCGACCAGGGCGAAGTCACGTCGCACGGGATGGCGCGCCGGCCGAGCACGTCGAGCATCTCGACATAGAATGGGTTGTTGGTGGCGCTGGCGATCGCGCGATGGAAGGCGAGGTCGGCCGGACCGGTCGGCTCGCTGGCAAGCAGCAGCCGCTCGAATTCGAAGAAGGCTTCCTGGATCGCCGCCTCCTGCGCGGCATTGCGGCGGACGGCGGCGATCCCGGCCGATTCAATCTCGATCGCCAGCCGCACTTCGAGCACGTTGAGCGCGATCGAATCCTTGCTGCCCATGTCGGCGGCAAGCGCGCCGAACATTGTCGAGATGTGCTCTGTGACGAAGACGCCGGCGCCCTGGCGCGGTTCGACCAGCCCGTCGGCGGCAAGCTTGGCCAGCGCCTCGCGGATGACGGTGCGGCTGACGCCGAAGGTTTCGGTCAGTTGGCCTTCGGTCGGTAATTTATGGCCGGGCAGGATCTCACCCGCCTGCAACTGCTTGCGGATCGTCGTGACCACTGTCTCCGACAATTTGGGTTTTCTCTCGACCCTGAGGTCGGTCGCGGTGTCCGATGCCATGTCGCCCCTATTTGAAGATGCTCGGTAGCCAGAGCGAAATGGCCGGAATGTAAGTGACGAGCCCCAGTACCACGAGCCCGGCCCCATAGAACGGCCAGATCGAGCGCATCGCCTCCCAGACGGATATCTTGCCCACTGCGCACGCCACGAACTGCACAGCGCCCACCGGCGGCGTATTCAGCCCGATGCCGAAGTTGAGGATCATGATAACGCCAAAATGTACCGGGTCGACGCCGTAGGCTTGCGCCACGGGCAGGAAGATCGGCGTGCAGATGATGATCGTCGGCCCCATGTCCATGAAGGTGCCGAGGAACAGCATCAAGACGTTGAGCAGGAGAAGCACGACCAGCGGATCGTCCGAGATTGCGTTCATGGAGGCTATGAGCGCTGCCGGCACTTTCAGGAAGGCCATCAACCACGAGAACGCCGCCGCCATGCCGATGATGAGCAGCACCATGGCCGTGGTACGCACGGCACCATGGGTGGCATGAACGAAACCTTCCCAAGTCATCTGCCGGTAAACGAAGACAGTGACGAGCAACGCATAGATGACCGCGACACAGGAACTCTCGGTCGCCGTGAAAACGCCCGATCGTACGCCACCGAAGATGATCGCGATCAGCAGCAGGCCGGGCACCGCGACAGCGAAGAGATGCGCGACGGCGGTGAAGCCCGGAAACGGCTCGGTCGGATAGCCGCGGGAGCGCGCCACGAAATAGGCAGTGATCATCAGCGACAGGGCCAACAGCAGGCCCGGAATGATGCCGGCCGTGAACAGGTCGGCGATGGAGATCTTTCCACCTGCCGAGATCGAGTAGATGATCATGTTGTGCGACGGCGGCAGGAGCAGCGCGATCAGCGCCGCCATCGACGTGACGTTGACGGCGTAATCCGCTCCATATCCACGCGCTTTCATCTGCGGAATCATCAAGCCGCCGACCGCCGCCGCCTCGGCCACCGCGGAGCCGGAAATGCCGCCGAACAGTGTAGCGGTCGCAATGTTGACCTGCCCGAGGCCGCCGCGCAAATGGCCAACGAGCGAGCCGGCGAAGGCAACGATCTTGCTGGCGATGCCGCCGCGCACCATCAAGTCGCCGGCATAGATGAAGAAGGGAATGGCCAGCAGCGAAAAGACGCTCATGCCGGAATTCAGGCGCTGGAACACGATGAGCGGCGGCAGGCCCATATAGAGGACGGTGGCAAAGCTTGCGACGCCGAGGCAGAAAGCGATCGGCGTGCCGATAAGCATCAGAAGGGTGAAGACGCCAAAGAGGATCCAGAGTTCCATGCCGTCAAACCTTCACGTTCGCCGTGTCGAGTTCGGTTGCGACTTCCGCCGGCGGCAGTTCATCGAGCACATCGTCGATCGGCGCACCGGAGAGACGAAGCACGATGCGCTCCAGCGTGAAGAGCACGACGAGCACGCCTCCCGCGACCAGCGGGACGTAGTCCCAGCCCCCGGATATGCCGAGCGACGGCAAGGTAGCGCCCCAGGTCAATGCGACCAGTTGGCTGCCATACCAGATCATACCGATGCCGAAGGCGAGCGCGACGAGGTCCGAGATCATCCGCAGCCAACGCTTGCCGCCTTTGGGCAGCACGTAGAGCAGGACGTCGAAGCCGAGGTGATAGTTCTCGCGCACCCCGACGGCAGCGCCGAGGAAAATGAACCAGCTCATCAGCATCACCGAGCCCTGCTCGGTCCAGCTTGGCGAGCGGTTCAGGACATAACGACCGAACACCTGCCAGGCGACGAAGGCGGTCATCAGCACCAGCCCGATGCCTGCGACCCATAGCGCCGCTGTGCTGACGCGCGACATCATGCGCGCGACGCCGCACAGGGGCGGTCTGTGTTCTGGGCTGGAGGTCACCGGTTCTCTCCGCAAGAGGATGGCGGCGCGGAATGCCCGCGACGCCGCTTGATCACTGCACGGCCTTGATGGCTTCGACCATGGCCTTCAGCTTGTCGTCCTTGACGTGCTTCTCGTAGACCGGACCCATGGCGTCGATGAAGGGCTGCTTGTCCGGCGTCGTGATCTGCGAACCGGCCGCCTCGACCTTGGCGCGCGATTCCTTGACCTTGGCGGTCCACAGCTCGCGCTGCCTGGCGACGCTCTCCTTGGCGGCCGCCTTGAAGATCGCCTGATCCTCCGGCGTCAGCTTGTCCCAGCTCGACTTCGCCATGACGAAGGCTTCCGGCACCATAGTGTGCTCGTCGAGCGAATAGAACTTGGCGACTTCCGCATGCTTGGCGGTGTCGTAGCTCGGAAAATTGTTTTCCGCGCCGTCGATGACCCCGGTCTCGATCGCCGAATACACCTCGCCATACGGCATCGGCGTCGCGTTGGCGCCGAGTGCCGCCACCATGTCGACGAAGATGTCGGACTGGATGACGCGGAACTTCATGCCGGACAGATCGGCTAATGAGTTGATCGGTTTCTTCGAATTGTAGAAGGAGCGCGCGCCGCTGTCGTAAAAGGCGAGCAGCACCAGCCCGACCTGTTCGAACGCCGCCGCGATCTGGTGGCCGACCGCCCCGTCCATGACCTTGTGCATATGGTCTTCCGAGCGGAAGATGTAGGGCAGCGAGGGCACAGTGGTTTCGGGAATGAGCCCGTTGAACGGCGCCATCGAGATGCGGTTGAGGTCGATCACGCCGGTGCGAACCTGCTCGATCGTGTCCTTTTCTTCGCCGAGCTGCGCGGAATGATAGAGCTCGACCGCATAGCGGCCGGCCGTACGCTCCTTTACAAGCTCGCCGAAATATTTGACCGCCTCGACCGTCGGATAGCCGTCCGGGTGGGTGTCGGACGAGCGCAGAACCGTCTGGGCGCTTGCCGTTCCGGCCATCAGTGCGGCGGCGAGTAGCGCAGCTCCCGTCAGTCTTGAAAAATGCAACATGGTTTCCTCCCTTTGCATTGCGGGCGAGTTGCCCCTTCAGAGCCGATACGCCTTTTTCGCCAGCGTATAGGTCAGTTCCCGCGCCAGCTCATGCGCCTCGTCCTCGCGCAGCCGATGCTCGGCGACGAGACGCGCCAGGAACGCGCAGTCGACTCGCCGCGCCACATCGTGACGCGCCGGGATCGATGGAAAGGCACGGGTGTCGTCGTTGAAACCGACGGTGTTGTAGAAGCCGGCCGTCTCGGTGGTCATCTCGCGGAAGCGCCGCATGCCTTCCGGGCTGTCGTGGAACCACCATGCCGGCCCGAGCTTCAGCGCCGGGTAGACACCGGCCAGCGGCGCCAGCTCGCGCGCATAACTGGTCTCGTCGAGCGTGAACAGGATGACGGTGAGGTCGCGCGCCAGCCCGACGCAGTCGAGCAGCGGCTTCAGCGCCGTCACATAGTCGGTCCTGGTCGGGATATCGAAACCCTTGTCGCGGCCGAATTTCTGGAAGATCGCGGGCGAATGATTGCGCCAGGAGCCGGGATGGATCTGCAGGACCAGTCCATCGTCGAGGCTCATCTTGGCCATCTCGGTCAGCATCTGGGCGCGGAACAGTTTTCGCTCGCGCTCATCGTCGGAACCACGGCGAATCCGATTGAACAGCTCTTTCGCCGCCGCATCCGAAAGATTGGCGGTCTCGGCCGTCGGATGGCCATGATCCGACGAAGTCGCGCCGAAGCTTTTGAAGAAGGCACGCCGCTGGCGATGCGCATCGAGATAGCCGGCCCAATTGCCGGTGTCGCAGCCGGTGATCTCACCGAGCCGGTCGAGATTGGTTGAAAACCCTTCGAAATCTGGGTCGACGACCGCGTCCGGCCGATAGGCGGTGATAACGCGGCCCTGCCAGCCGCTGTCGCGAATCATCTGGTGCCATTGGAGATCGTCGAGCGCGCCTTCCGTGGTCGCGATGACCTCGATGTTGAAACGCTCGAACAGCGCGCGCGGGCGAAAATTCTCCCACTGCAGCAGCGTCGCGATGGTGTCGTAGTGGCGGTCGGCAGTCGCCGCGGTCAGCGGTTCGTCGATGCCGAACAGATCGGCGAGCACATGATCGAACCACAGCCGGGTCGGCGTGCCGCGAAACAGATGATAGTGCTCGGCAAAAAGCCGCCAGATCGCCCTGCCGTCGGTCTCGACCGGCGCGCCGTCGAGCGTCGCCACGCCGAGATCCTCAAGGCGGACGCCTTGGCTGAACAGCATGCGGAAGATGTAGTGATCCGGGACGATGAGCAGTTGCGCCGGATCCGGGAATGGCTCGTTCAGCGCATACCAGCGCGGATCGGTGTGACCATGCGGGCTGACAAGGGGCAGGTCCTTGATCCCGGCATAGAGATCACGGGCAATCGCGCGCGAATGCGCCTCGGCGGGAAACAGCAAATCCGCATGGGTCAGTGCCACGATCATCCTCCCAAGCCACTATCGGTAGGGGCGGCAAGAAATAATGTCAACATACAAAATTGCGATTGTTGTATGATGACTTTTCGACCCATTGTGTGGCAGGAAATCGAATGTTACGCCGCTTTGCCGATCCCTGCCGAGGCCACTCATGTCATCCGACCAGACCAGTCGCACCACGACGACCGAACGCCTTTCCACGAAGACCGTGCGCGCACTGCCGGCTTCGATCGCGACACCTGCGTATGATCGCAGCCGCGTCGTCCCGGGCATCGTGCACCTTGGTGTCGGCGCCTTCCACCGCGCCCATCAGGCAGCCTATGTCGACGATTGCCTGGCGGCAGGCGAGGCGGATTGGGGCATAACAGGCGTTTCGCTGCGCAGCACCGACACGCGCGACGCTCTCACGCCGCAGGACGGGCTCTACACGCTGGCGATCAGAAGCAGTGGAACCGAAAAGCTTCAGGTCATCGGCTCGATCGGTGCGATGCTGGTGGCGCCGGAGAATCCGGGCGCGGTGCTGGCCACGCTGACCGATCCGCACACCCGCATCGTCACGCTGACGATCACCGAAAAAGCCTATCTGAGGGCGGCAGGCGGGGGATTGGATGCCGCCCATCCCGATATCGTCCATGATCTGGCCAATCCCCGGATGCCGAAGACAGCGCATGGTTTCCTGACCGAGGCGCTTGCCCTGCGACGCGCCGCCGGCACGCCGCCCTTCACTGTCCTGTGTTGCGACAATTTGCCGGCCAACGGAGCCACGCTGCACCGGCTGTTGGTCGAATTCGCCCAGTTGCGAGATGCCGGGCTCGCTCAATCGAGTGATGTCGGAATTGCCGACCACATCGCACACCAGGTCGCGTTTCCCTCCAGCATGGTCGATCGCATCGTGCCGGCAACCACCGACGCCGATCGGGCGCGGATCGCTGAAGAACTCGGCGTCGAGGACGCCTGGCCCGTGATGACCGAGCCGTTTTGTCAGTGGGTGGTCGAAGATAAGTTCCCGACTGGCCGGCCCGCGTGGGAACAATTCGGCGTCACCATGGTTCGCGACGTCGGCCCGTTCGAGGACATGAAGCTCAGGCTGCTCAACGGCTCGCATTCGGCCATCGCCTATCTTGGCCTGCTCAGCGGTCATGCCACCGTCGACCGCGCCTTCGCCGACCCGGCGATCCGCCAATTCGTCGATGCCTTGTGGGCCGAAGCCATCCCGACCCTGCCCGAGGATGCCGGATTGGACACGAGCGCCTATATTGCGGAGCTCGCGGAGCGTTTTTCCAACACTGCACTTGCCCATCGCACGGCGCAGATCGCCAATGACGGCAGCCAGAAACTGCCGCAGCGCATCATCGCTTCCGCCATCGAATGCCTGGAAGCCGGTACCGAACTGGTCCATCTGACCCTGGTGGTGGCTGCCTGGATCGCCGCCTGCGCCGCGCGAGGGAAAACCTTGCCGGAGGGCCATTTCACCGATCCGCTCGACGCGGCGTTGACGGAACTTTTGAGTGAGCAACTGCCGGCGAATGAAACCGTGACCGCGGTGTTCGACCTGGCCGGCTTCGCTGGGGATCACGCCGAACGCCAGACGTTGATCGAACTTGTGGCTGTGCATCTCGTCCACCTGCGACGCGACGGTCCGACCTTGGCCTTCGCCGCGCTCGGCATAGATATGAAGTAGTCATCAACCAGACTTGGTGCGGGTCCGAACCAACTCGATTCAGGCTTATTTGCCGACCGAACCGTCCAGCGTTTGCCGGGAAGAATACTCCGTGCCTTTTGAATTCCAGAACAATCGCACGGCCTTGCCGACGAGGTTTTCGTAGGGAACGAAGCCGACCATGAATCGGCTGTCGGAGGCATTGTCGCGATTGTCGCCCAGCATGAAATAGTGGCCTTCGGGCACCTCAAATTCCCGCGTGTTGTCGCCGATGGAACTGTCCGTCAGGTCGAGAACGAAATGGGTGACACCACCCGGCAGGGTCTCCCGTTCAAGCCTGGCAGGTTGCTCGCGTTCCTCGTAGGAGAAAGTGCCTGCATCCTTGAGGCCGACGGCCACATCGTTGATGTGCAGCACGCCATTGACCATCTGGATCTTGTCCCCGGGTAGACCGACGATCCGCTGGATGTAATCCACGCTGGGGTCGGGCGGGAATTTGAACACCACCACATCCCCTCGCTTGGGCTCCGCGCCGAACATGCGGCCTTCTATCGGCAACAGATTGAACGGCACGCTGTAGCGGCTGTAGCCATATGCGAATTTGGAGACGAAGAGATAGTCGCCGCCTTGCAATGTCGGCACCATACTGCTGGATGGTATCGAAAACGGCTGGAACAGAAACGAACGGATCGCAAATGCAGCCGGATAGGTAGTCAGAAAGACAAGCACCAGCACCCAAAACCCGTGCGCATACCATCTCACCGGCTTGAACCGATGGGCGAAGGGCACAACGAGCGCTGCCCCCAGAATCATCGAACCGATACCTGAAAAATTGGCCAGCCAGGCAAGATCGGTTCCCGGCAGCACCGGAAATCCGGTGTAGGCGAGTGCGAAAACGATGGCGCTGATCACCACCAGGCTGGCAACCGCCGGCTTGCCGCTGCCGATCCACAGAAATCCGCCGAATGGACCGCCAAAGGCCGACACCAGGGCCGTCGACCACCAGGAGCGTGAGGCTGTTTCTCGTTGCGCTGTTTCTTCCGTCACCGGCCCACCCCCATCCCAAGGCAGCGCGACTGTCCAACAAACAAAAAAGCGAGGCAAGGCCCCGCTTTTTACTCTTTCATCGGAACCTAATTTCAAGCCGGAAGAATAGCGCCTTCCAGCGTGGTGAGCTGGCTAAGGAACTGCTCCGCCTTGCTGCGAGCCTCGTCGTCCTTGGCATCAGTGGCGTCTTCTTTGGCTTCCTGGATGCGGCGCGCGAGATCGGCGCGGTCGACATCCTTCACCGCGACAGCCGATTCCGCCAGCAGCGTGCAGCCGGCCGGAACGATGTCGGCGAAGCCGCCGAACACCACATAGCGTTCTTCGCCGCCCGCCGCGGTCTTCACGGTGACGACGCCCGGCTTGATCGTGGTCATGACCGGCGCGTGATGCGCCATGACGGTCATCTCGCCTTCGGCGCCCGGAATGACGACGGATTCGACCTGTTCGGAAACAAGCAGGCGTTCCGGGGAAACCAGTTCGAATTGGAAAGCTTCAGCCATGATCAATTTAGCGAATAGCGAATAACGAGTAGCGAATTAGTCAGAAGAAGAATTCGCCGGCCCATATTCCCAATTCGCTACTCCCTATTCGCTATTCGCTTGATTACGCCGCTTCAGCCGCGAGGCGCTGTGCCTTCTCGACTGCTTCCTCGATGCCGCCGACCATGTAGAAGGCTGCTTCGGGAAGGTGATCGTAGTCGCCGTTGCAGAGGCCCTTGAAGCCCTTGATGGTGTCGGCGAGGTCGACCAGCTTGCCCGGCGCGCCGGTGAACACTTCGGCGACGAAGAATGGCTGCGACAGGAAGCGCTCGATCTTGCGGGCGCGGGCAACGGTCTGCTTGTCCTCTTCCGACAGCTCGTCCATGCCCAGGATGGCGATGATGTCCTGCAGCGACTTGTAGCGCTGGAGTATCGACTGCACCTGGCGCGCGACGCCATAATGCTCGTCGCCGACGACCAGCGGGTCGAGCATGCGCGAGGTCGAATCCAGCGGATCGACGGCCGGATAGATGCCCTTTTCGGCGATGGCGCGGTTGAGCGTCGTCGTCGCGTCAAGGTGGGCGAACGAGGTCGCCGGCGCCGGATCGGTCAAGTCGTCGGCGGGCACGTAGATGGCCTGCACGGACGTGATCGAGCCCTTGGTGGTGGTGGTGATACGTTCCTGCAGCGCGCCCATGTCGGTGGCGAGCGTCGGCTGATAGCCCACGGCCGAAGGAATACGGCCGAGCAGAGCCGACACTTCCGAACCAGCCTGCGTGAAGCGGAAGATGTTGTCGACGAAGAACAGCACGTCCTGGCCCTGGTCGCGGAAGTATTCCGCAACCGTCAGGCCGGTCAGGCCGACGCGGGCGCGCGCGCCCGGCGGCTCGTTCATCTGGCCATAGACGAGTGCGGCCTTGGAGCCTTCGCCGCCGCCCTTCTTGTTGACGCCGGATTCGATGAACTCGTGATACAGATCGTTGCCTTCGCGGGTGCGCTCGCCGACGCCGGCGAACACCGAATAGCCGCCATGCGCCTTGGCGATGTTGTTGATCAGTTCCTGGATCAGCACGGTCTTGCCGACGCCGGCGCCGCCGAACAGGCCGATCTTGCCGCCCTTGGCGTAGGGAGCCAGCAGGTCGAGCACCTTGATGCCGGTGATCAGGATCTGCGCTTCCGTCGACTGCTCGACATAGGTCGGAGCCGGCTGGTGGATGGAGCGCATTTCGGTCGCGTCGACCGGGCCTTCTTCGTCGACCGGCTCGCCGATGACATTGATGATGCGGCCGAGCATGCCCGGGCCGACCGGCACGGTGATCGGCGCGCCGGTGTCACGCACTTCCTGGCCGCGAACCAGACCTTCGGTCGAGTCCATGGCGATGCAGCGCACGGTGTTTTCACCCAGATGCTGGGCAACTTCGAGCACCAGGCGGTTGCCGACATTGGTCGTCTCGAGCGCGTTCAGGATCGCCGGCAGGTGATCGCCGAACTGGACGTCGACAACGGCGCCGATGACCTGGCGGACCTTGCCGGCAACGCCCGTTGCCTTGGTGGCCACTGCCGATGTCTTGGCAGCAGCGGCCTTCACCGGTGCTGCCGACTTGGCCGGGGCCGCCTTCGCGGCTGCTGCTGGAGCCTTTGCCGCCTTCGCGGGGGCTGCGGTTTTCGCGGCTGCGGCCTTGGGGGCTGCCTTCTGGGGGGTCGCTGCTTTCGCCATCGTCTTTACCCTTTTTCGTCCTTTGTTTCTCACGCGGTCCGATCGCGGGTCGATGACCCGCGAACCGCGCCTAGAGCGCCTCGGCGCCCGAAATGATCTCGATCAGTTCCTTGGTGATCTGCGCCTGCCGCTGGCGATTGTAGGTGATCGACAGCTTGTTGATCATGTCGCCGGCGTTGCGCGTCGCATTGTCCATGGCGCTCATCTTGGCGCCCATTTCGCCGGCCACATTTTCGAGCAGCGCCCGGAAAACCTGCACGGAGATGTTGCGCGGAATGAGGTCGGAGAGGATTTCGCCCGGCTCCGGCTCATATTCGTAGACGGCGTTGCCGCCATCGATCGCCTCGGCCGGAGCCGAAGCAACGCCGGCCGGAATGATCTGCTGCGCGGTCGGGATCTGGCTGATCACCGACTTGAACTGCGAATAGAACAGCGTGCAGATGTCGAAGCCGCCTTCGTTGAAGAGGTGGATGACCTTCTTGGCGATGGCATCGGCATTGACGAAGCCGAGTGTCTTGACCTCGCGCAGGTCGACTCGGTCGATGATCATCGATGCATAGTCGCGGCGCAGGATGTCGAAACCCTTCTTGCCGACGCAGATGATCTTGACCTGCTTGCCCTCCGCCAAAAGCTTGCGGATATGGTCGCGGGCAAGGCGGGCGATCTGCGAATTGAAGCCGCCGCACAGGCCGCGCTCGGCGGTGCAGACGACGAGCAGATGCACGTCATCCTTGCCGGTGCCGGTCATCAGCGCCGGGGCATCGCCGCCGCCGCCGATTGCCTGGGTGATGTTGGCCAGCACGGAACCCATGCGCTCCGAATAGGGGCGCGCCGCTTCCGCAGCCTCTTGCGCACGGCGCAGCTTCGCCGCGGCGACCATCTGCATCGCCTTGGTGATCTTCTGCGTCGCCTTGACCGAGGCGATACGGTTACGAAGGTCTTTTAATGAAGGCATGCTTCAAACCTGATCCCGTCTTGTCTCATCCCGACTGGCAATTCGCTCAGGCGAAGGTCTTGGCGAAAGCGTCGATCTCGGCCTTCAGCTTGGCGCGCAGATCGTCCGACAGCGCCTTTTCCTTGCGGATGGCATCAAGTACGTCCTTGCCGGCCGAACGCATGTGGCTGAGCAGGCCATGCTCGAACTTGCCGACCTGGTTGACCGGCAGCTTGTCGAGATAGCCGTTGACGCCGGCGAAGATCACCGCGACCTGCTCTTCCGTCTTCAGCGGCGAGAACTGCGGCTGCTTCAGGAGTTCGGTCAGGCGCGATCCGCGGTTGAGCAGGCGCTGCGTGGCGGCATCGAGATCCGAGCCGAACTGCGCGAAGGCCGCCATTTCGCGGTACTGCGCAAGCTCGCCCTTGATCGAACCGGCAACCTGCTTCATCGCCTTGATCTGCGCGGCCGAACCGACGCGGCTGACCGACAGACCGACGTTCACCGCAGGACGAATGCCCTGGAAGAACAGGTTGGTCTCGAGGAAGATCTGGCCGTCGGTGATCGAGATCACGTTGGTCGGGATATAGGCCGACACGTCGTTGGCCTGCGTTTCGATGATCGGCAGCGCGGTCAGCGAACCACCGCCCAGATCGTCGTTGAGCTTGGCGGCGCGCTCGAGCAGGCGCGAGTGCAGGTAGAAGACGTCGCCCGGATAGGCTTCGCGGCCCGGCGGGCGACGCAGCAGCAGCGACATCTGGCGATAGGCGACGGCCTGCTTCGACAGATCGTCGTAGCTGATCAGCGCGTGCATGCCATTGTCGCGGAAATATTCGCCCATGGTGGCGCCGGCGAACGGCGCCAGGAACTGCATCGGTGCCGGATCGGAAGCGGTGGCGGCGACGATGATCGAATATTCGAGCGCGCCGCGCTCTTCCAGCACCTTGACGAACTGCGCGACGGTCGAGCGCTTCTGGCCGACGGCGACGTAGACGCAGTAGAGCTTTTCCTTCTCGGGGCCGTTGTCGTGCACCGACTTCTGGTTGAGCATCGTGTCGAGGATGATGGCGGTCTTGCCGGTCTGGCGATCGCCGATGACCAGCTCGCGCTGGCCGCGGCCGACCGGGATCAGCGCATCGATGGCCTTGAGGCCGGTCGACATCGGCTCGTTCACCGACTTGCGCGGAATGATGCCGGGCGCCTTGACGTCGACGCGCTTGCGCTCGACCGCCTTGATCGGACCCTTGCCGTCGATCGGATTACCGAGCGCGTCGACGACGCGGCCGAGCAGGCCTGGGCCGACGGGGACGTCGACGATGGCGCCAGTGCGCTTGACGATGTCGCCTTCCTTGATGTCGCGGTCGGCGCCGAAGATGACGACGCCGACATTGTCGGCTTCGAGGTTGAGCGCCATGCCGCGGATGCCGCCGGGGAATTCGACCATTTCGCCGGCCTGGACATTGTCGAGGCCGTAGACGCGGGCGATACCGTCACCGACGGACAACACCTGTCCGACTTCGGAGACCTCGGCCTCCTTGCCGAAATTCTTGATCTGGTCTTTCAGAATTGCGGAAATTTCCGCGGCGCGGATGTCCATCAGCCGACCTCTTTCAGTGCAAGCTTGAGCGAATTGAGTTTGGTTTTGAGCGACGTATCGATCTGGCGCGAGCCCATCTTGACCACCAGCCCGCCGAGCAGCGACGGATCGACGGTGACGGAGATAGCCACGTCCTTGCCGGCAACGCTCTTCAGCGCCGCCTTGAGTTCGGTCTGCTGGGCAGCCGTCAGTTCGTGAGCCGACGTCACTTCAGCAGCGGTCTCGCCACGATGTTCGGCTGATATCTGGCGGAACGCCCTGATCATGCCGGGAATGGCGAACAGCCGGCGGTTACGGGCGACGACGCGCAGGAAATTGCCGGTGAGGCCGGCAATCCCGGCCTTGTCGGCGATTGCCGCGATGGCCTTCGCCTGGTCCTCGCTGGAGAACACCGGGCTGTTGATCAGCCGGGTGAGATCAGCGCTGCCCGCGAGCATGGCTTCGAAGCTGTTGAGGTCAGCTTCGACCTTGGCCACGGAATTTGCCTGCAGGGCGAGTTCGAACAGCGAACCCGCATAGCGTTCTGCGACACCTGAGATTGGCGATGACGATTGAGCCACGGACCGTCTTTTCTCTTGTCTGACAGGCCGTAGATTGTTGGCGCGAGCAAAAACTCTGGCTAAATCTTTGACCTTACTGCATTTTTTCAAGCACGGAGACGCGGCTTCCGCTATCCCCGGCCGAAAGTCGATTGCCGTCTAGCACAGGCATTTTAAGACCGCAATGCGTCGTTCCGCATGGTTTTCAGGCACTATTGTCGCATCCGGCAAAAGTCACCCGTCTTCCATCGCGGAATACCCAACGATTCAAGGCAGAAAGCCGAAGGCAAAGGCGAGCGGCAACGCCGCCAGCACCAATTCCACCACAATGGAAACCCAATTGAAAGGCGTGTTGGCGCCATCCGACATCATCGACAGCAGCCGGCCGAAGGCGGTGAACAGCCAGGAGAAGCCAAGCGCCATGTAGATCAGCGGCTGCGCCAGCAGGATACAGCACAGGCCGACGCCGAGATAGAAGCCCGACATCCTGCCGCGCCCCTCGGCGATCGCCGCAGCCTTCTCTGGTTTGACCTGCAAGCGCAGGGCACGGAAGGCGAGGCCAGGGGCCAGAAAAAACAAAAGACCGAGCAGCACGGTGACGACGGCGCTCGACCAGGCCAGCCATTCGCCCTGGCTCGTCGGCCATGGAAGCGCAAAATCCATCTTGTCCCCTCGAAATGCCTGTTTTGAAATTCCGGGCATTCTAGCGGAGGAAAAGAGGCGCGCCAGATGGATCCACGCACTTTAGGCGGCGCGCATCAACCGAGCGCGAATGCCACAGCCGCTTCGGCATGGATGCGCGTCGTGTCGAAGACCGGGATGTCGAAATCCAGCTGGCCTATGAGCATGGTGATCTCGGTGCAGCCCATGATGACGCTGTCGGCCGCCTCGTCGCGGCGCAGGCGCTCGGTCTCGGCGATATAGGCCGCCTTTGAAGTCTCCTTGACGATGCCCTGGCACAACTCGTCGTAGATGACGCGATGGACCATGTCGCGCCCGGCGCCATCGGGCACGACAGGGTTCAAGCCAAATCTGTCGGCGAGCCGACCCTTGTAGAAATCCTGCTCCATGGTGAAGCGCGTCGCCAGCAGCGCCGGACGCTGCATGCCGGCGCGCTTGACCGCCACCGCGGTGGCATCGGCGATGTGGATCAGCGGGATCGACACCGACGCCTGCACTTGGTCGGCCAGTTTGTGCATGGTGTTGGTGCACAAAAGCAGACCTTCCGCGCCGCCGGCCTCGAGTTTGCGCGCCGCTTCGACGAGAAGCACGCCGGCGCCGTCCCAGTCGCCGTGATGCTGCCGCTCGGCGATTTCGGCGAAGTCGAATGACCAGAGCAGAAGCCTGGCCGAATGCAAGCCGCCCAGCCGCTCGCGCACGATCTCGTTGAGCAGCCGATAGTAGATGGCCGTCGATTCCCAGCTCATGCCGCCCAGAAGGCCAAGGGTTTTCATTGCGCGAGCTGTTCCTTTTCCTAGGCGATCCTCGATACTATAAACACATGAGACCACAAGGAGGTCGCAGTGAAAACCGTTCAGCTTCAGCAGGCCAAGGCGACACTCTCGGCAATTGTGGAGGCCGCGGGAAATGGCGAGCCAACCATCATCACAGAAAACGGCAGGCCGGCTGCCATGATCGTCCCGGTCGATGAAGGGCGAAAGCTCTATCCGCAAGACAGTCGGAGAAATTTGGCTGATTGGTTACTTCGGTATCCCGGCGGCATCGAATTTGAGCGAAACGAATCGCCGTCACGAGATGTCGAGTTTTGAGCCGCCCGACGTACCTATTTAAATCCACCTACCAAGCGCCCGGCAGCTACAAAAAACTCTGCGGATCGATATCCACCTGCACCCTGACCGAACCGCGCTGCTTCGGTCCGTTGGCCAGCATGGCCCTGATAAAACCTTGCATGTCGGCGCGCCGTTCGCCCTGGATCAGCAGGCGGAAGCGGTGGCGGCCGCCGAGCAGGGACAGCGGCGCCTCCGCCGGCCCCAGCACGAACAGATCGGTCGCCTCGGGCGCGGCGCGGCGCAGGCCGCGTGCATGGCCCTCGGCTTCCGCCCGCGTCACCGCACTGACGATGACGCCGGCGAGCCGACCGAAGGGCGGCAGTGCGGCCCGTTCGCGCTCGGCGATCTCACGTTCGTAAAACGCCTCGGCGTCGCCGGAGACGATCGCCCGCATCACCGGATGCTCGGGCTGAAAAGTCTGCAGCAGGCCAAGGCTCTTCTTGCCGGTGCGGCCGGCGCGGCCGGTGACCTGGCTGAGCAGCTGGAATGTGCGCTCGGCGGCGCGCGGATCGCCATTGGCAAGGCCGAGATCGGCATCGACGACGCCGACCAGGGTCATGTTGGGAAAGTTGTGGCCCTTGGCGACGAGCTGCGTGCCGATGACGATGTCGGCCTCGCCATCGGCGATCGCCTCCAGCTCCAGCCGCAGCCGCCGCACGCCGCCCATCAGGTCCGACGACAAGACGATGGTACGCGCGTCGGGAAAATGCGTCACGACCTCTTCGGCGATGCGCTCGACACCCGGTCCGCAGGCGACCAGATGGTCGAACGTGCCGCATTCCGGGCAGGCTTCGGGGCGGCGCTCATTGTGCCCGCAATGATGGCAGACGAGCTGGCCGCGAAAGCGATGCTCGACCAGCCAGGCCGAGCAGACCGGGCAGCCGAAGCGGTGGCCGCAGACCCGGCACAGCGTCAGCGGCGCATAGCCGCGCCGGTTGAGGAACAGCAGCGACTGCTCCTGCCTCTCCAGCGTCTGGCGCATCTGGTCGAGCAGCACCGGCGACAGGAAGCCACCGCGCGCCGGCGGTGCGCGCCGCATGTCGACCGCCTTCAGATGCGGAAGTGCCGCCTCGGCGAAGCGAGCTGAGAGCACGGCCCTGTTGTAGCGGCCCTGGCTGGCGTTGACCCGGCTTTCGACCGACGGCGTCGCCGACGCCAGCACCACCGGAAAGCTGCCGATATGGCCGCGCACCACGGCCATGTCGCGCGCATTGTAGAAGACGCGGTCCTCCTGCTTGTAGGCAGGGTCGTGCTCCTCGTCGACGACGATCAGTCCGAGCTCCTTGAACGGCAGGAACAGCGCCGAGCGCGCGCCGGCGACGACCCGCACACCGCCCTCCGCCACTTGCCGCCAAACCCGCTCGCGCATCCGCGGCGGCAGGTCGGAATGCCATTCGCCCGGCTTGGCGCCGAAGCGCTGCTGGAAGCGCTCGAGAAAGGCATGCGTCAGCGCGATTTCCGGCAGCAGGATCAGCACCTGCCTGCCCTGGTCGAGCGCAGCCGCCACCGCCTCGAAATAGACCTCGGTCTTACCGGATCCGGTGACGCCGTCGAGCAGCGCGACGTTGAACACGCCGGCTGCGACATTGGCGCGCAGCATCTGCGCCGCGGCGCTCTGGTCCGGCATCAGTTCCGGTATGGCATAGCCGGGATCGGGCGCGGCCACCACCGGGCGCGGCGGGATCATCACCGTCTCGAACACGCCTTGCGCCCTCAGGCCGTCGATCACCGTCGACGACACGCCGGCCGCGTGCGCGAGGCCGGATCGCGTCCAGGCAAGGCCGCCTTCGGCCGTCTCCAGCACGCGCTGCCTGGCGCCCGTCATCCGGTCGGGTGCGAGAAGCGTGCGCTGCAGCCCTTCGAGCCACGGTTCGGGATCGAAAGCCTCCGGCGCCCTGAGCAGCATGCGCGCCACCATGCCCGGAGGCGACAGCGTGTACTGCGCCACCCAGTCGACGAAACGGCGCATCGCGCGGTCGATCGGCGGGCAGTCGAAGACCTGTTCGATGGGGCGCAGTTTTTTCGCGTCGACCTTCTCGACCGCGCCATCCCAGACGATGCCGGCGACCTGCCGCGGCCCGAGCGGCACGCGCACGATCGAGCCCGGCACCACGCGCATGCCGGCCGGCACGGCATAGGTATAGGGGCGTTCGGCGGGCATCGGCACCAGCACCGGTGCGGCTGCGACAAAGGGCGAATCTTCGATCATGAGGCGTGACCTTGCCCTGACTTTGGTCTAGATCAAAGGCCGACCCCGAATGTGCATGACATGCACATGAAAATCTTCAGGAGACCCGCCATGAAATTTTTTGTCGACACCGCCGACGTCAAGGATATCCGTGAGCTGAACGATCTGGGGCTGCTCGACGGCGTCACCACCAATCCGTCGCTGATCCTCAAATCCGGCGGCAAGATCGCCGACGTCACCAAAGAGATTTGCGACATCGTCAAGGGTCCGGTCTCGGCTGAAGTCACCGCCACTGAATATTCCGAGATGATGCAGCAGGCCAAGGTTCTGGCCAAGATCGCCGACAATGTCTGCATCAAGGTGCCGCTGACGCTGGACGGTCTCAAGGCCTGCAAGACGATCCGCACCGAGATGAACCGCCTGGTCAACGTCACGCTGTGCTTTTCGGCCAACCAGGCGCTGCTGGCGGCCAAGGCCGGTGCCTCGTTCATCTCGCCCTTCGTCGGCCGCGTCGACGACATCGGCATCGACGGCATGGAGCTGATCCAGGAGATCAGGCAGATCTACGACAATTACGATTTCCAGACCGAGATCCTCGTCGCTTCGGTGCGCACCGTGAACCACGTCAAGCAGGCGGCCCTCATCGGCGCCGATGTCGTGACCGCCCCGCCGGCGACCCTGAAGGCGCTGGTCAAGCACCCCCTGACCGACAAGGGCCTGGAACAGTTCCTCGCCGACTGGGCAAAGACCGGCCAATCGATCGGCTGAGAATGGCGATCGGCTGAGACCAATCGCTTGTAATCAAAAAGGCCGGGCAACCGGCCTTTTTGATGTGCGCTTCAAGCGGGCTGCCGATCAGTCCGTGCCATCGTCCTCGGGCGCGCTTGCCGGCTGGCGCCGGCCCATGATGATTTCGCGTTTGCCGACATGGTTGGGTGCGCCGACCAGGCCTTCCTTTTCCATACGCTCGACCAGGGACGCGGCGCGGTTGTAGCCGATGCCGAGGCGGCGCTGGATGTAGGACGTCGAGCACTTCTTGTCGCGCACCACCACCTTCACCGCCTCGTCGTAGATCGCATCACTGTCTTCGGCTGCGACGGATCCCTTGTCGAAGACCGCGCCCTGGTCTTCTTCGATTTCTTCCTCGTCCTCGTCGGCCGTCACGGTTTCCAGATATTCAGGGCGCCCTTGCGCCTTGAGATGCGCGACCACATGCTCGACCTCGGCGTCGGAAACAAACGGCCCGTGCACGCGCGAAATGCGCCCGCCGCCCATCATGTGCAGCATGTCGCCCTGGCCAAGCAACTGCTCGGCGCCTTGCTCGCCCAGGATGGTGCGGCTGTCGATCTTCGATGTCACCTGGAAGGAAATCCGGGTCGGGAAGTTGGCCTTGATCGTGCCGGTGATGACGTCGACCGAGGGGCGCTGCGTTGCCATGATCAGGTGAATGCCGGCAGCGCGCGCCATCTGCGCCAGTCGCTGGATCGCGCCTTCGATCTCCTTGCCGGCGACCATCATCAGGTCGGCCATCTCGTCGACGATGACGACGATGTAGGGCATCGGCGCGAGGTCGATTTCCTGCTGTTCGAAAAGCGGTTCGCCGGTGCCCTTTTCGAAGCCGGTCTGCACGGTCATGACGACGGTTTCGCCCTTGTCGCGGGCTTGAGCGGCACGCTCGTTGTAGCCGTCGATGTTGCGCACACCGAGCCGCGCCATCTTGCGATACCGGTCCTCCATTTCGCGCACGGCCCATTTGAGCGCCGTGACGGCTTTCTTGGGATCCGTGACGACGGGCGTCAGAAGATGCGGGATGCCGTCATAGACGGAAAGTTCGAGCATCTTGGGATCGACCATGATCAGCCGGCATTCTTCCGGCTTCAGCCGGTAGAGCAACGACAGGATCATGGTGTTGATGGCGACCGACTTGCCGGAGCCGGTGGTTCCGGCCACGAGCAAATGCGGCATCTTCGCCAGCTCGGCGATAACAGGCTCGCCGCCGATCGTCTTGCCCAAGCAAAGCGCCAGCTTGCAGCTGGTCTTGCGGAAGCCTTCCGATTCGATCAGCTCCCGGAAATAGACGGTTTCGCGCGTCTCGTTCGGGAGCTCGATGCCGATGACGTTGCGGCCAGGCACGACTGCGACGCGCGCCGAAATCGCCGACATGGAGCGGGCGATATCGTCGGCAAGCCCGATGACGCGAGAAGATTTGACGCCCGGCGCCGGCTCGAACTCATAAAGCGTGACCACCGGGCCTGGGCGAACATGAATGATCTCGCCACGCACGCCGAAGTCCTCGAGCACGCTTTCCAGCAGATCGGCGTTCTGCTCGAGCCGCTCCTGCGACATGTAGAAGCCTTGTCCCTCCGGTGGCTGCTGCAACAGCTCTTCCGAGGGAAGCTCATAGGGATCGCCCGCGGTTGACAGCACGACCTTTCCAGCCCCAGGCAAGCGCGCGGAGCGGGCGGCAACGGCCCTGGCAGGGACGTTCACACTTGGCGCGGCCGACGCGGAAACGGCGTCGCTTTTGGCGGCTGGGATTGCGACAGGCTGGACCGGCGACGGCGCATCGCTCGCCGGCACGCCGGGTTGGGCGACGGCCTGGTTCGAATTGGCCGGCCAAGCATCCGGCAACGGCTTCAAGGCCTGGCCCGGAAGGCAGTCGATGACACGAAACAATGCGGTGGCATCGGTCCCTGGGCGAATATCGATCGGCGTAGCGGTGACTGGCGCCACGGCGAGCGATGCAGGCGACGCTGGACCGGTCTGCCGGGCCGGCGACGAAACGTCGACCAGATAGGGGGCCATGGCCTCGAAGAAGGCATGATCCGAAAGATACGGCCAGCGCAGCCTTTCGGAAGTGGTCGTTTTGATCGGGCCGCCCGGAGCAACGGACGCACGCGCGGATGCCTGCCCCGTCGCGGCCGTCCTCGGCGGCATCGGCGCAACGGCTGGCACCTTCTCCCTGGCGCGTCCCGCGGCAACAAAAGCAGCAGCCGGCGGCAGTGGCCCTTGCGTGGCGTGGCCGGCCAGCGGCTGGGAAGCAGGGCTTTTCACCGAAGCCGGCAATGCCAGGAGCGAAGGCGCGGAGGACGCCCCTTTGATCATGGATTGCGCAACGGCTTGCTCTGCTGGGCGCGTCGCGGCGTGTTCGACAACACGCTCGTGCTGCGGACGATGCTTCCTGGCCTCATAGTCCGGCGTGCGTGTAAAACGCACGTTGGGTGCAAGGAAGAAATATTCCTGCCAGGCAGGGCTCTCGATATCGCCGATTTTCGAAAGCGTGTCGTCCGAGCCACCCCGCGGCTCCATATAGGGCCGCTTGTTGCCACCGAGATCGACCACCGGCGCTGAATAGCCGGCCTGGCGTGTGGCGGGCTGCCGGCCGCCCGGCTCCTTGCGAGCCGGACGATCAAGGTCGCCTGCCGCAGAAGAACCTCGCTGACCACCCCTGTCGCCGATGCTCTCGGAGCGCTTCCCCTCGGGATCATCAGGCGATGCGGCCGTCGATAAATTGACCCGGGAAAAACGCTTGGCTTCCATTCTCAAGACTCACTCTGAAATGTCTGCCGAGCAATAGGGAGCGAGTGGTTAACAGTTGCTTCCCGGATGGATCGCCGACCATCCTGGGCACCAAAATCTTCGTGGTAATCGGCGAGCGACACGGCACGATCGTCGTCTCGCCGCATCCACGCCGGTGGCGCGATCTACTCGCCGTGCCGCAGCAGCTCGATGGGTATCTTCGGACAATCCCTGTTCGGAATCTGGCTCTGTTCGAGAATCTGGTCATGATCCCGCGATCACCCCATCATGCCTGGGGCGCCGGACCGTTTCCGTGAAGCGATGAGGTGCGCTAGCCGGTCTTGCCGTGCCGGACAAGGTCCTGGGCAATGGACAGCTGCAGCGCTTCCGCCAACTCTCGCGCAGCGCGATTCTCGGCGTCGATCTGCGCCCGGTATGCGGCGAATTCCTGACGCGGCCTGTCGAAGGACGAGGTGATCGAACGCTTGCCGGATGCGATCACCACGCCGGTCTTCGCATCGGCCAGCGTATAGCTGCCGGTCAGCGTCACGGAACCGGCGGTCGGTTCGTCTTCATCCGTTCCGACCTGCACGAGTGCCGCGGACTCGACCGCTTCGGTCACGCCGAGATTGAGCGAATAGACCGGCGAGGCCGGCTCGCCGGCGCCTCGTCCAAACCCGAAAATCAGATTGTTGCGCACATGTTGGCCGTAACGCGTATTGACCGGCTTGATGCCGATCAACGCCAGTTCGGCACTGGCACTGGCCTGCGAACCCGACAGTGGCGCGCTCGAATAGAGCGGCCGCACCGTGCAGGCCGAGACAAGCGCGAGCGAACCTATCAGGCCGGCAAGCGCAATGCGGCGCAGCAAATGGTTCAACTCTGTCTTTTCCCGATCAGGCAACGACATTGACGATCCTCTGCGGCACGATGATCACCTTGCGCGGAGCCTTACCTTCAAGTGCTTTCTGCACGAAGTCGAGAGCCAATACCGCTTTTTCGACCGCACCTTGGTCCGCGTCGCGGGCAATTGTCAAATCCCCCCGCTTCTTGCCGTTGACCTGTACCGGATAGGTGACTTCGTTGTCGACGACCAGCGCCGGATCGAAGACCGGCCAGGGCCGTTCGGCAACGAGATCGGTGCCGCCAAGCGTTGCCCAGCACTCCTCGGCCAGATGCGGCATGATCGGCGCGATCAGATGCACGAGAATCTCCACCGCCTGCCGACAGGCGCCTTTCAGCGCTGCGTCGGCCTTGCCTTCGGCCACTTCGTTGAGCGGCGTGGTCAGCGCGTTGGCCAGTTCGTAGATGCGGGCGATGGCGCGGTTGAAAGCGAGCTTCTCGATATCCTCTCCGACCGCCTTGAGGATCTTGTGCGCGGCCTTTGAAACCACCGCGGCCTCACCGCTGCTGGCCGCCACGGGCTTGATGCCGGCCAGTGTTTCGGCGGCCGTCGACACCAGGCGCCAGATGCGCTGGATGAAGCGATGCGCACCGGCAGCGCCATCGTCGGTCCACTCGACATCGCGCTCGGGAGGAGAATCGGACAGCATGAACCAGCGCGCCGTATCGGCGCCGTAGCCATCGGTGATGTCTTCCGGGCTCACCGTGTTCTTTTTCGATTTCGACATCTTTTCCAGCGGGCCGATGGTGACGGCCTCGCCGGTGGCGATGTCGATGGCGCTGCGCTTGCCGTCGACGTCCTCCAGCCGAACTTCGGTGGGCGCCAGCCAGCGGCCATTCGATGCCGAGCCGGCGCGATAGGTTTCGTGCACCACCATGCCTTGCGTGAACAGGCCCTTGAACGGCTCGGCCAGATCGACATGGCCGGCCTCGCGCATCGCGCGGGTGAAGAAGCGCGAATAGAGCAGATGCAGGATCGCGTGCTCGATCCCGCCAATATACTGGTCGACCGGCAGCCATTCGTTGGCCGCCTTGGGATCGGTCGGTTCATGCGCCCACGGCGCGGTGAAGCGGGCAAAGTACCACGACGAATCGACGAACGTGTCCATCGTGTCGGTTTCGCGCCGCGCATCCCTGCCGCATTGCGGACATTTCACATGGCGCCATGTCGGATGCCGGTCGAGCGGATTGCCCGGGCGATCGAAATCGACATCGTCGGGCAGCTTCACCGGCAGGTCCACCTTCGGCACCGGCACCACGCCGCAAGCCTCGCAATGGATCATCGGGATCGGGCAGCCCCAGTAGCGCTGGCGCGAAATGCCCCAGTCGCGCAGGCGGAAATTCACCTTGCGCTCGGCCATCGGCCGGTTGCCGATGGTCTTCTGCTCCAGCAGTTTGGCGACTTCGTCGAAAGCCTGATCCGGCTTCATGCCGTCGAGAAAGCGCGAATTGATCATCACGCCGTCATCGACATAGGCTTCGTCGATGATCTGGAACGTCGCCGGATTCTCGCCTTCCGGCATCACCACCGGAATCACCGGCAGGCCGTATTTGTTGGCGAAGTCGAGGTCGCGCTGGTCGCCGGACGGACAGCCGAAAATGGCGCCGGTGCCGTATTCCATCAGCACGAAATTGGCGACATAGACCGGCAGCGTCCAGTTGTCGTCAAACGGATGGACGACGCGGAGGCCGGTGTCGAAACCCTTCTTCTCAGCTGTCTCCAGCGCCGCCACCGAGGTGCCCATATGGCCGATATCCTCGATGAACTTCGCCAGCGCCGGATTGTGCGCAGCGGCCTTCTTGGCCAACGGATGATCGGCGGCGACAGCCATGAAGGAAGCGCCGAAGATGGTGTCGGGCCTTGTCGTATAGACTTCCAGCTCATGCTCGCCACCAGAGGCGTCGGCCAGAGGCCAACGGATCAGCAGGCCTTCCGAGCGGCCGATCCAGTTCTGCTGCATCAGCTTCACTTTTTCCGGCCATTCGTCGAGGCCGTCGAGCGAATCCAGCAGATCCTGCGCGAAATCGGTGATCTTGAAGAACCACTGCGTCAGTTCGCGCTGTTCGACCAGCGCGCCCGAGCGCCAGCCGCGCCCGTCGATGACCTGCTCGTTGGCGAGCACCGTCATGTCCTCCGGATCCCAGTTGACCTTGGAGGATTTGCGCGTCACCAGCCCCTTCTCGACAAAATCGAGGAACAGCATCTGCTGGCGGTGGTAATAGTCGACGTCACAGGTGGCGAATTCGCGCGCCCAGTCCAGCGACAGCCCCATGACCTTGAGCTGCTCGCGCATGGTGGCGATGTTCTGGTAGGTCCACTCCTTGGGATGGACCTTGTTCTGCATCGCCGCGTTTTCGGCCGGCATGCCGAAGGCGTCCCAGCCCATCGGGTGCAGCACGTTGAAACCCTTGGCCCGCTTGTAGCGCGCCACCACGTCGCCCATCGTGTAATTGCGGGTATGACCGATATGGATGCGCCCCGACGGATAGGGGAACATCTCCAGCACATAGTATTTCGGGCGCGGATCGTCATTGTGCGCTTCGAACAGCTTCTTGGCGTCCCAGGCCTTCTGCCATTTGGGCTCTGACGCGCGCGGATTGTATCGTTCGGTTGCCATGGGGCGTTTTTCACTTAAAAGCATGCGCGAACTGCGGGCGACGGCTCGGCAGTTCAGGAAATGTGGTCCGGGTGTTCACCATGGTTTGGCAAACCCGTCAACCATATGGGTATCGCGTCTGACAAAAACGCCGGCCAAAACAGCAGGATTTGCATATGGGTGACGCCGTTCAGCAATTTTTCGCGGTCAGGGCGAAGATCGCCGCCGCCGAGCGCGAGGCCGGCCGCGAAGCCGGCGCCGTGACGCTGGTCGCGGTCTCAAAGACCTTCGACGCTGCCGACATCGGCCCGGTCATCGAGGCCGGCCAGCGCGTCTTCGGCGAGAACCGTGTGCAGGAGGCGCAAGGCAAATGGCCTGATCTGAAGGAAGCTTTTCCTGGAATCGAACTGCATCTGATCGGCCCGCTGCAATCCAACAAGGCTCGGGAAGCGGTGGCGCTGTTCGACGTCATCGAGACGGTCGATCGCGAGAAGATCGCCGCCGAACTCGCCAAGGAGATCGCCAAACAGGGCCGCGCGCCAAAACTCTATGTCCAGGTCAACACCGGCTCCGAGCCGCAGAAGGCCGGCATCGAGCCGCGCGAGGCCGTGGCTTTCGTCACCCGCTGCCGCGACGTGCATGGCCTCGCCATCGAGGGCCTGATGTGCATCCCGCCGGCCGACGAGAATCCCGGCCCGCACTTCGCGCTGTTGGAAAAGCTCGGCAAGGAAGCCAACGTCGCCAAACTCTCGATGGGCATGTCCGGCGATTATGAGACCGCGATCGCCTTCGGCGCCACCAGCGTCCGCGTCGGTTCGGCGATCTTCGGCAGCCGATAGTCCGATGCACAGACCGGTCTCTAGTCGCTAAATTCCAACATATTCGATTGGCTGCAGGCCACCACACCTTCGTCATCCTAGGGCGGAGCGACGCGAAGCGGAGCGCAGACCCTAGGATCCGTGCCGTGACGAAAAGGAAAATGCAGCGGTGCAGAATTCTGTTCCGCTGCATTCTTCGGCAGATGTCGCGGCATGGATCCTCGGGTCTGCGCTGCGTCGCTGCGCTCCTTGCTCCGCCCGTGGATGACGACGAGAGAGATGTTTAGGCCAATCCCCGAGGTTTGCGATCTGCCGCCGAAAGAGGCTATAGATTCTCGCTGCCAATAGCTTCCAACCCATGTCGAGGAACTAGCGAACACATCTGTTCGAGCGGAAACCCTGCCATGCTTCAACGGCATCTGGTATATGACTAGCGAAGCCATCTAGCGAGTAGTGCCCTTGAACTGGCATCTTAAGGACGCGAAGAACAATCTGTCGAAACTCGTACGGCAGGTGCGGGAACAAGGGCCACAAACCATCACGGTGCGCGGAAAGCCAACTGCTGTCGTACTCTCCCCCGAGGACTACGACCGACTGGTCGGCGCAACACCTTCGCTTGCGGAATATCTTCTCTCAGGTCCCGTGTGGGATGACGACTTCGTCGAGGAGGTCAATCGCCGCCCGAAGACGAAGATCCGATTTATAGACTTATAATCCGCATACTCATGCGAACCTCGTTCGGTGAATGCAGCGGGCGCTTTTCTGATGGCGGCATTAGATGCGGTGAGGGGTTATAGGCCAACTCAGCGGGCTCGTTGCTCCAGGACTGGAAACGAAACGTACCGTTCCTATTTGCTTTGCGTCATCACAAACTCTCTGGAGCCGCCATCATGCGCTACAACCAGCTTGGAAATACGGGGATGTTCGTCTCCGAACTGTGCCTCGGCACCATGACCTTCGGCGCCGCCGGCCAGAATGCCCAATGGGGCCTGATCGCCAGCCTCGACCAGAAGGGGGTCAACGAGATCGTTGCCCATTCGCTCGCCGCCGGCGTCAATTTCTTCGATACGGCCGACGTCTACTCCTTTGGCGAATCCGAACGGCTGCTCGGCCAGTCGCTCAGGGATCTCGGTGTGAACAGGCAGAACGTGGTCATCGCCACCAAGGCGCATGGCGCCATGGGCGAAGGCCCCAACCAGCGCGGCTCGTCACGCGGCCACATCATGGACTCGGTCGATGCCAGCTTGGAGCGGCTGCAGCTCGACCATATCGATCTCTATCAGCTGCACGGCACCGACACCGTGACGCCGATCGACGAAACGCTGCGGGCGCTCGACGATCTCGTTGCCAGCGGCAAGGTTCGCTATGTCGGCGTCTCCAACTGGGCGGCATGGCGCATCGCCAAGGCGCTCGGTATCGCCGAGCGCAAGGGCTTTGCCCGTTTCGAGACCGTCCAGTCCTACTATTCGATCGCCGGCCGCGATCTCGAGCGCGAGATCGTGCCGCTGCTCAACGAAGAGAAGCTCGGCCTGATGGTGTGGTCGCCGATGGCCGGTGGCCTGCTCTCCGGCAAATACGGCCCCGGCGCGCCCGGCAATGGCGAAGGCCGCCGCGCGTCCTTCAACTTCCCGCCGGTCAATGAGGACCGTGCCTGGGCGGCCGTTGCCGTCATGCGCGAAATCGCCAAAAAGCATGATGTCAGCGTCGCCACGGTGGCGCTCGGCTATGTCCTGGCCAAGCCCTTCGTGATGAGCGTCATCATCGGCGCCAGCCGCATGGAGCAGCTGGAGCAGAACCTTGCCGCCACTGATGTGAAGCTCGACACAGACGATCTGCTTCGTCTCGACGAGGTCAGCGCCCTGCCGTCCGAATATCCCGGCTGGATGCTGGAGCGCCAGGCAGTGGGCCGCCGCCCGGCGCCGTTCACGCCGAAAGCATAAATACGGCCCACGCTGACATCCCGGGAGCCGTGGCTCCGGAGATGTCAGCTCAGCCGGACGCTCTCTCCCAGAAAATCGAGAAAGGCACGCACCCGCGCCGGCAGATGCCGGCCCTGGCCGACATAGACGGCGTGGGTGGGCTCCTCGTCGCCGGGATTGAATGCCTCCAGCAGCGGCACCAGCCGGCCGGCCGCGATGTCTTCCGCCACATGCCAGCGGGCCAGCCGGGCGATGCCCGCGCCCGCCAGCGCCATCAGCCGCATCGCCTCGCCGTCGCTGACCAGCGTGTTGCCGGTGATGGGAACCATGATGGCGCGGCCGTCCGCGTCGAGGAACGGCCAGCCATCGACATGCCTGACGAACCCGAAGCCCATGCGGTTATGCCTGTCGAGATCGGCTGGCGTCAGCGGCGTGCCCTGCGTTTCGAGGTAGGAAGGTGCTGCAACGACCACCACAGGGCTTTGCCCCAGCTTGCGCGCCACCAGCCGTGACTCACTCAGCGGCCCGGCACGGATAGCGACATCGGCGCGTTCCGCCATCAGGTCGATGACGCTGTCGGTCAGCACCAGATCGACTGAAATCTCGGGGTAGCGTTCGAGGAAGCGTGGCAGAAGCGGGATCAGCCGGTGTACCCCGAAGGGCACGTAGCTGTTGACGCGCAGCCGTCCGCGCGGTGAAGCACCCGCCGCCGCCTCCTGCTCGGCCGCCGCCATGTCGGCGAGGATGCGCAGGCCGCTCTCGTAGAACGCGGTGCCTTCCGGCGTCAGTTGCAGCTTTCGCGTCGAGCGGCTGACCAGCCGCGCGCCAAGCCGGGCCTCCAGCCGCGCGATCAGCTTGCTCACCGCCGAAGGCGTCATGCGCAACGCGCGTGCGGCGGAGGAGAAACTGCCGTCCTCGACGACGCGCACGAACACTTCGATCTCGCCGGAGCGATTGATATCGGGCCTGGCCATTTGTGAATCTATTTCACAGAAAATGTGCCCAAGGCAAGTCTGGTTCACAATCCAGGGAAGCACGATCTCAGGGTCGGGGCGCGGGACGGCGCTCTTCGCCATCGAAGTGGAAACCGCCATGCCTCTTGCTCTTTACGCCCTTGCCGCCGGTGCCTTCGGCATCGGCGTCACCGAATTCGTCATCATGGGTCTGCTGCTCGATGTCAGCAAGGATCTCGGCGTTTCGATCACGGCCGCCGGCCAGCTCATTTCGGGCTATGCGCTCGGCGTCGTCATCGGCGCGCCCCTGCTGACCATCGCCACCGGCAACTGGCCACGCAAGACCGTGCTTCTGGCACTGATGGCGATCTTCACGCTTGGCAATCTCGCCTGTGCGCTGGCCCCCGATTACTGGACGCTGATGGGCGCCCGCATTATCACCGCCTTCGCCCACGGCACATTCTTTGGCGTCGGCTCTGTCGTCGCCACCGGGCTGGTCGCACCCAACAGACAAGCCTCGGCGATCGCGCTGATGTTCACCGGTCTGACCATCGCCAACATCCTCGGCGTGCCCTTCGGCACCTGGCTCGGCCAGGCCTTCGGCTGGCGGGCGACCTTCTGGGCGGTGACATTGGTCGGCGTGGCGGCCTTCGCCGTCATCCTGGCTCTGGTGCCACGCAGCCGGACGGCGCCCGAAAAGAGCGATCTGCGCGCCGATCTCGCCGTTTTGCGCCGCACCCCCGTCCTGCTCGGCCTCGCCACCACCGTGCTCGGCTATGCCGGTGTCTTCGCCGTCTTCACCTATATCGCTCCGTTGCTGACCGAGATCAGCGGCTTCAAGGAAGCGGCCGTATCGCCGATCCTGCTCGTCTTCGGCGGCGGTCTCATCGCCGGCAATTTGCTTGGCGGCAAGGTCGCCGACCGCTGGCTGGTGCCGGCCGTGCTGGGCAGTCTCGTGGTGCTGGCCCTGGTGCTTGCAACCATGAGCTTTGCCATCCACAGCCAGGTCATGGCCGTCATCCATGTCGGCCTGCTCGGGGCCGCCGCCTTTGCCACCGTGGCGCCGCTGCAGATGTGGGTGCTGGACAAGGCGCAAGGTGCCGGCCAGAGCCTCGCCTCGTCCTTCAACATCGCCGCCTTCAATCTCGGCAATGCGGCAGGTGCCTGGCTTGGCGGTGCGGTGATTGCCCATGGCCTTGGCCTGGGCTCACTCACCTGGGTCGCCGCCCTGCTGCCGCTCGCGGCACTCGGCGTGGCGGGGCTGGCGCTGCGTCTCGATCGCACCGCCACGCTCGGCGAGCCTGCCCCCATCCGGTCGTGACCGTCCTCTGCAAACCCGCTTTCCACACCCCCAGGAGTAAAAAGATGGATTATCGACGTCTCGGTGCATCGGGCCTGAAAGTGCCCGCACTCTCATTCGGCGCGGGAACCTTTGGCGGTTCCGGCCCGCTGTTCGGCGCCTGGGGCAACAGCGACGCCAGGGAAGCGCGGCGGCTGATCGACATCTGCCTGGAGGCCGGCGTCAATTTGTTCGACACCGCCGACGTCTATTCGAACGGCGCCTCGGAAGAGGTGCTTGGCGAAGCGATAAAAGGCCGCCGCGATGCCGTCCTGATATCGACCAAGACCGCGCTGCCGATGGGCGACGGACCGGCTGACTATGGCTCTTCCCGGTCGCGGTTGATCAAGTCGGTGGACGCCGCGCTGAAGCGCCTCGGCACTGACTATATCGACCTGTTGCAACTGCATGCCTTCGACGCCGGCACGCCGATCGAGGAGGTTCTGTCGACGCTGGACGAACTCGTGCGCGCCGGCAAGCTGCGCTATGTCGGCGTCTCCAATTTCTCCGGCTGGCAAGTGATGAAGTCGTTGGCGCAAGCCGACAGCCAAGGCTATCCGCGCTATGTCGCCCATCAGGTCTACTACTCGCTGGTCGGCCGCGACTATGAATGGGAGCTGATGCCGCTTGGTCTCGACCAGGGCGTCGGCGCGCTGGTGTGGAGCCCGCTTGGCTGGGGCCGCCTGACCGGCAAGATCCGCCGTGGCCAGCCCTTGCCGGAACAGAGCCGGCTGCACGACACAGCTGATTTCGGCCCGCCGGTCGAGGACGAGCATCTCTACCGGGTGATGGATGCGCTCGATGCGGTGGCGCAGGAGACCGGCAAAACCGTGCCGCAGATCGCCATCAACTGGCTGCTGCAGCGCCCGACCGTGTCGTCGGTCATCATTGGCGCCCGCAACGAGGAACAGCTTCGCCAGAACCTCGGCGCCGTCGGCTGGACCTTGACGCCGGAGCAGATCGGGAAACTCGACGCCGCAAGCGAAGTCACCGCGCCCTACCCGTACTTCCCGTATCGGCGGCAGGAAGGCTTTGCCCGGTTGAACCCGCCGGCTGTTTGAGCTCCTGCAATTAGCGAGAGATTCGCGGGACAGCGCCCCCCTCTGCCCTGCCGGGCATCTCCCCCTCAAGGGGGGAGATTGGCAGTTTCACCCACCGCGCCATCTCTTTACGCTCGATATTGGCGAAAGCCGTCACAACATCCGATCTCCCCCCTTGAGGGGGAGATGTCCGGCAGGACAGAGGGGGGCGCCGTAGAGCGCCAACCTCAACGGCCGTGGACCGTCCCTAATGCAGCACGAACTCACCATCCACCTTGCGCCATTCATTCGGCGCGATCAGCTTCTGGTGGGTGTAGCTGATCGAATGCAGCGGCCCGTCCAGCTTGGCCTTCCAGAATTCGATGAACTTGATCAGCACCGGAAACTTCGGCGCCAGATCGTAGTCCTGCCAGATGAAGCTCTGCAGCAGATGCGGGTGATCGGGAAAGTGATAAAGAATCTTGGCCGTGGTCAAGCCATAGCCTTTGAGCATCAGGTCCATTTCGGCATGGTCGCGCATGACGGTCCCCAGGTTGATTCGCCTGTCCTCCCACGGCTGATTGTGCGCGCCGCTGATTAACCGTCTATTGATTTTTTCTTCATCTGAACCGGCTTTAGCATGCGAAAACGTGCAGTTAGCAGCGCACCTCTTCGAGTGCTGACAGCCTTGGAGAAGCCCCCTGCGGCATCCCGCCGCGCGAATCCAACGTCTAATGTTGCCGTAACGGCGGAACTGGTAATAATGCCGCCGAATTCGCGGCCGTGCCGCCGCGATCCCGCCGGCATTTCAAGCCGGCGATTGGTTCGGGAGGAAAGTCAGGAATGTCCGAGGTTCATGTCCATCGCGTCCAGCCGGCGTGGAAGAAAAACGCGCTGATCGACAATGACACCTACCTGAAATGGTATGCCGACAGCATCAAGAATCCGGACAAGTTCTGGGGCAAGCACGGCAAGCGCATCGACTGGTTCAAGCCCTTCAGCAAGGTCAAGAACACCTCCTTCGACGGCAAGGTCTCGATCAAATGGTTCGAGGACGGACTGACCAACGTTTCCTACAACTGCATCGACCGGCACCTGAAGAAGCGCGGCAACCAGACCGCCATCATCTGGGAAGGTGACAATCCCTACGACGACAAGAAGGTCACCTATAACGAGCTCTACGAGCATGTCTGCCGGCTCGCCAATGTGATGAAGAAACACGGCGTCAAGAAAGGCGACCGCGTCACCATCTACATGCCGATGATCCCGGAAGCCGCCTATGCGATGCTGGCCTGCACGCGTATCGGCGCCGTCCATTCGATCGTCTTCGGCGGTTTCTCGCCGGATGCGCTGGCCGGCCGCATCGACGACTGCAAGTCGACCTTCGTCATCACGGCTGATGAAGGCCTGCGCGGCGGCAAGCCCATCCCTTTGAAGGAAAACACCGACAAGGCGATCGAGATCGCCGCGAAAGCCGGAACGAAAGTCGAAAAGGTAGTGGTCGTGCGCCGCACCGGCGGCAAGACCGGCTGGGTTCCTGGCCGCGACGTCTGGTACCACGACGAGGTCGCGACGGTGAAAGCCGAATGCAAGCCCGAGAAGATGAAGGCCGAGGACCCGCTGTTCATCCTCTACACGTCGGGTTCGACCGGCAAGCCGAAGGGCGTGCTGCACACCACCGCCGGCTATCTCGTCTACGTCTCGATGACCCACCAATATGTCTTCGATTACCATGACGGCGACATCTACTGGTGCACCGCCGATGTCGGCTGGGTCACCGGCCACAGCTACATCGTCTACGGCCCGCTCGCCAACGGCGCCACCACGCTGATGTTCGAAGGCGTGCCGAATTATCCGTCGCAGTCGCGCTTCTGGGAAGTCATCGACAAGCACAAGGTCAACATCTTCTACACCGCGCCGACGGCGCTGCGCGCGCTGATGGGCGCCGGCGACGCGCATGTCGCCAAGACATCGCGCAAGTCGCTGCGCGTACTGGGTTCGGTCGGCGAGCCGATCAATCCGGAAGCCTGGGAGTGGTATTTCAACATCGTCGGCAACGGCAAGGTGCCGATCGTCGACACCTGGTGGCAGACCGAGACCGGCGGCATCCTGATCACACCGCTGCCCGGCGCCACCGACCTCAAGGCAGGATCGGCAACGCGACCCTTCTTCGGCGTCAAGCCGCAGCTGGTCGATGGCGAGGGCAAGGTGCTGGAAGGGGCGGCCGACGGCAATCTGTGCATCACCGATTCCTGGCCGGGCCAGATGCGCACCGTCTATGGCGACCACGACCGCTTCGTGCAGACCTATTTTTCGACCTATAAGGGCAAGTATTTCACCGGTGACGGCTGCCGCCGTGACGCCGACGGCTATTACTGGATCACCGGCCGCGTCGACGACGTCATCAACGTCTCCGGCCATCGCATGGGCACGGCCGAGGTCGAATCCGCACTGGTCAGCCACGACAAGGTTTCGGAAGCCGCCGTCGTCGGCTATCCGCACGACATCAAGGGACAGGGCATCTACTGCTACGTCACGCTGATGGCCGGCGAGCAGCCGAGCGAGGAGCTGCGCAAGGAGCTGGTCGCCCATGTCCGCAAGGAGATCGGCGCCATCGCTTCGCCCGACAAGCTCCAGTTCGCGCCCGGCCTGCCGAAGACGCGTTCCGGCAAGATCATGCGCCGCATCCTGCGTAAGATTGCCGAGGACGATTTTTCAGCGCTCGGCGATACCTCGACGCTCGCCGATCCGGCCGTCGTCGATGATTTGGTCGCCAACCGGCAAAACAAGAAGAGCTGATGCAGGCAGCGCTTGGCACTGTCAGTGAGCTTTGGCGCTATCCGGCGAGTTCGCTTGCCGGCGAGCGCCGGGAGACAATCTCGGTCGACATCGAGAGCATTAAGGGCGACCGCATGTTCGGCCTTGTCGACGCGTCCGACAATGAGATCGCGCGACCGGACCGCGACCCGAAATGGCACAAGGTGCCGCGCATCCGCACCCGGCTGTCGCCTGCCCTGGAACTCGAGATTGCCGTTCCCGATAGCGACTGGCTGGCTGCGCCAAGTATCGAGAGCGACCGCGCGGTATCGGCCTATCTCGGCTTCGAGGCCTCGATCCGGCCGTTTCGTCGCGAGAATGCCGCGCCTGGTTATTCCGGCCCGCTGACGGCGGAGCGTTATCGCAAGGCGCCGATCCATCTGTTGACCACCGCCTCGCTGGCACGCCTGAAGGCGTTGCATCCAGAGGGCGCCACCGACCCACGCCGCTTCCGCCCCAACATCGTCGTCGACATGGCGGCCATCGAAGGCTCGTTTCCCGAAACGGAATGGATCGGCCGCAAGCTTGCCATCGGCGACCTGTTGCTGACCATCTCGGAACCCTGCCGCCGCTGCGGTTTCACCATCATCGCCCAGGATGGCTTCGACCACGATCCGGCGATCCTGCGCAACCTGGTCCGCCATAACGCCCACAATCTCGGGGTCTATTGCACGGTCGACCGGCCGGCGCGCATCGAAACCGGCGACGCGATGCGCTTCCTGTAAGCTATCGATACAGATCCGCCCGCGTCGGCGGCAGGCCGCTTGGACCACGCGCGCGCTTGGTCACGACGGTCTGGAAAATCTGCGCCGAGGCGCGTTCGAAGGTGATCGAACAGCCCGTCAGGTAAAGCAGCCATAGCCGTGCCTTGGCTTCGCCCACCTCGGCGATTGCCTCGTCGAACCTTTCGTGCAGCCGCTCCGCCCACAGTCTGCAGGTGCGGGCATAGTGCTCGCGCAGGTTCTCGACATCGTAGACGAGAAAACCATGCGCCTCGAGATTGCCTGTTGTCATGCCGATCGTGTCGAGTTCGCCGCCGGGGAAAATGTATTTGAGCAGCGCCTTGTACTCCGGCCCCTTGCGCAGGGTCTTCTTCATGTCGCCCTTGCTGCGCCGGGTGATGGCGTGGTGCAGATAGATGCCGCCCGGCTTCAGCAGGCGATGAATGGTCTTGAAATAGGTGGCGTGGTTGGCGAGCCCGAGATGTTCGAACATGCCGATCGACGAGATCTTGTCGAACGAGCCGGTGAGTTCGGCATAGGATTTGATCTCGATGGTGATGCGGTCCTCCAGCCCTTCGGCGCGGATGCGTTCGCGGGCAAGATCGGTCTGCGCCTGCGACAGCGAGACACCGTGGCCGATAACACCATAGTTCTTCGCGGCATGGATGAGCATCGCTCCCCAGCCACAGCCGATGTCGAGGAGTCGTTCGCCAGGCTTCAGCCGGAGCTTGCGACAGATATGGTCGAGCTTGTCGATCTGCGCCTGGTCGATGCCATTGGCGAAATCCTTGAAGTATCCGCAGCTGTAGACCATGCGCTCGTCGAGGAAGAGCCGGTAGAAGGCGTTCGAAATGTCGTAGTGATGCAGGATCGCCTCCTGGCTCGAACCGCTGACATAGGGATTGCGCCCCGACAGATCGGTCCGCGCCGTCATCTGCTTGCGCGCCAAAAGCACGGAAGGCAGGTCGCGCAGGATCGCCATTTTCGGCAGCGATTTGAGCTTGGTTCTGAGCTTGCCTTGCGATGGCAGGGCGTAGAAGTCGAAAATCGTCCCGTCTTCGATATTGATCGTCTTGGAAATCCACATCTCGATCAGCGTCGACAAGGACGGTCGCTTCACCACCTGCCAGACGATGTCCTGGTCGTTGATGGTGAGCACCGGACCCGTGGCGGGGCCGATCCGCTCTCCGGTCCATAGCCTGACGGCAAACCCCGGTTTCAATGTTTCGATCACCGTTCGAACGATGCGAGCGGCCTTTTCGGCTGCCTCCATGCGATTCCTCCGAATGCTGGCCCCAGGCAGAAGTTTGCCCGGCCGGCCTGGCAACCGCAAGCCGGCTCGCACCAGGCCCGCCCGTAGGCTAATTTCAGACCCGCACCTTGTCTTTTGCTGCAATGCACCCCATCATGAGTATGTGTTCAACAAATCGAAAGGAGGTGATCCGATGTCGAGTGATTTCGTTTTCCAGAACGTGGCCTCAGCGGATTGCACTTTCGGGAAGCAGTCTTCCCGTTAAGGCGCGAAATGCGCGGCGGGTGACCCGATAGGTCGCCGCCAAGGCCGCGCCACGGACGGAAACACGGAAGGCCGCCGGCTTCGAAAGAAGCGGCGGCCTTTTCCGTTTGCGGACTACTGGGTCAATGCGACCTTTTCGGTGTTGCGAATGATCTCCTGAAAGGCGTCGTCCAATTCGGCTCCGGTGGACACGTCGAAGAAATGCCTCTTGGCGGCGGAGGTATCCTTCGACGAACAGTCCTTCAGCACCGCCTTTGCCTGATCCCGCTCGGTTGCCGACATGTCCTTGTCGTCCAGATCGAAGCCGATGGTGAAAATCTCGATGCCATCATTTTTCATGTTGTCGCACAACGTTTCGGCGTTGCCGCGCGCAAGGTTGCCCTGGCTGTTGTACCTGTCCCCAGCCCCGGCGAAGGCGGTATT
The DNA here is from genome assembly GCF_040322895.1 of Mesorhizobium sp. M0088. Lineage (NCBI taxonomy): Bacteria > Pseudomonadati > Pseudomonadota > Alphaproteobacteria > Hyphomicrobiales > Phyllobacteriaceae > Mesorhizobium > Mesorhizobium sp. M0088. The sequence goes on along the minus strand of NZ_JAMYUI010000004.1, from coordinate 87,885 downwards.
GAACTGGCCATCGGTCATCAGGATCGCGACCTTGGCGATCTTCTTCGGATCGGCATCCGAGGCGCCTTTGCCGAGACCGGCGTTCCTGATTGCAGTGCGCCATTGCGGCGACAGCATATAATAGGTCCACTGAATGGCGATCGCGCCGGCCGTGTAGCCATCGGCCTGGAAGTCCTCGATCGATTCAAGCAATGCATCGGAGTCGGCGGTCAGCGGGATCACCTCCGCATCAGGGCACCTGTTCATACCTCCGCCGAGATGATCGTCCCGGTTGACCAGGGCATAGTATTTCTTGCCGTTCCTGTCGGTGCGAACAGTGTCTGGGCCGTCGGCACTCATATCCGCGTTGCCGTTCTTGCCCTTGCGCTCGGTGGCGCAATTGTCGGGGCGTGGCATCGCCGCGCCGACAATGGAGATGTAGTCGCTGAAGGACGGCAGCAGATTTTTGCCTGTCTTGGCGACGAGAAGCGGACTGCCGGCGACGGGTGGGAGCTCAGAGCTGCCTTGCTTCTCGGCATAGATGTTTTCCGCCAGCTTGCCGGCGTTGACGCCAGATGCATAAGGCACAATCGCTACGCGGATGCGGGGGTTCTGCGGATCCTGCTTCTGCAGCATCGTCAGAACAGCATTTTTTGCAGCAGCTTTCAGATCGCCGATCTTGTCGACCTTGCCGCGCTTGGCCATCGATCCCGTTATGTCGAGCATCATCGCCACTTCCACGGTCTTGTCCGAATAGAGCGCCGTTGTGGAAGCGGTGACGCGTTTCATGTCGCCCGTGCCGAAAATCGGAAAGTACAGCGCGACATCGATATGGGCGTCGGCCTGAACCGTCTTGGCAGTCCTGTTGACGATCAGCCTGTCGAGCACGATCTGGTCGGCCTGCAGAATGCCTGCCTGGCTGTTGGCGTCGAGAAAGGCCTGCACCGATGTGTCGGCATCGGCTTCGTTGGTGGCGCCGGTCGTCAGGTCGCGTGCCGTCGACGTGACCGCGGCGTCGACCACGCTCTGGAGGCTCGATCTGGCATTGTAGAGCTGCGATACGTTGACCGAGAAGCCCGCTGCCAGCGCCAAGACCGAGGCGCTAAGGCCGAACAGGACCGCGAAATTTCCACCGCGATCCCTGGCGAAGCCGCCGACCGCGTGAACAAGACCCCCGTAATTCCGCATCCTACAGCCTCCACTCGCCTCGGCCTCGTCGCCGCGGAAAGGGCAATGCAGGATTCCCGCCGGATGACGCCTTGGCCTGGCGGAGAGCTCGCCTTCCAACAGCAAGTCGTTGTTTTTGTTAAGTTTTGGAACCCACAAAGGTGAACGGTTGGTAAACGGGAATGCGCCGTGGCGCTCGCGTTTACCGGCCGCTTACCATGATCTGGCCCAAGGCATCGCGACGCCATCGACGGCGTCCTGTTGCGGCACAAGCTCACTGTGCCGAAGCGGACCATGTGTCCCGAAAGTTGCGCCTAGAAAGAACCTCGCTGCCACCCTGTCGCATCGGTAGGCGTCGCGATTACGCCAGCATCTGTGCGCTGACGGTCCTGTCGATGCCGTGGTAGGGCGGGTTGAACAGATTGCCTTCCTGTTCATAGGTCCACACCTTGAACAGGCTGAGCCGGTGGGGGCCGAAACTGTGCAGCAGCGGCACGTCGGTGGCGTCGCGGCCGCGGGCGATGACGATACGGCCGATTCTGGGCGTGTTGTGGCGAGGATCGAACGTGTACCATTTGCCATCGAGGAACACTTCCAGCCACGCCGAGAAGTCCATCGGCGCCGGATCGGCTGGCACGCCGATATCGCCGAGATAGCCGTTCACATAGCGTGCCGGAATATTCATGCAGCGGCAAAGCGTGATCGCCAGATGGGCGAAGTCGCGGCAAACCCCGACGCGCTCCTCATGCGCCTGAGCCGCGGTGCGGGTCGAGCGCGCATAGCCATAGCCGAACGACAGCCGGTTGTGGACATAGTCGACGATCGCCTGCACGCGCGCCCAGCCAGACGGGATGTCACCGAAGAGCTGCCAGGCCAGGCTGCTCAGATGATCCGTCTCGCAATAGCGGCTGCCGAGGAGATAACCGAGAACTTCGTCGGGCAGGTCCGCCACCGGCACTTCCCTGGCCAGTGTGTTTACCTCGTCCGTCTCGCCGCTGTCCTCTACGACCGCGTCGTACAGGATGCGAAAACCACCGGCGGGTGCTGTGAAACGCCGGCAGGCATTGCCATGCAGATCGTGGTACAGCCTTGTCGGCACCGCGGGCGAGGTCAGCACCCGCGTCTGCCGCTTGATGTCGCCCTGCCTGTCCCGATGGATCTCGAGCACTGAAATCACCGGCGTGGCGGCTACGCATTCGATGGCGATTTCGTAGCCGAGCCGGATCAGCACCGTTGGTCCCCCTTCGATCGTTGTTGTGAGAAGCAGTCCTTCCCAAACGCCCGGAGGATACCGTGGTTCCCTGGGCCGATCGAAAAGCACGCCCCCGTGTCTTCCCCTGCCGCAGTCGAGACGTTAGGTTCGGCCACCCGACCAAGCGCCTCCCCGGACTCAAGGAAAATCATGTATTCAGGCAGAAAATTCGCGGCCTTCCTCTTCGACATGGACGGCACGCTCATCAATTCCATCGCCTCGGCGGAACGGGTGTGGAGCAATTGGGCTCTCCGCCAGGGGCTCGACGTCGCCGCCTTCCTGCCGACGATCCATGGCGTGCGCGCGATCGAGACCATCACCGGCCTGGCACTGCCGGGCGTCGACCCGGCATACGAGGCTGATCTGCTGCTGAAGGCCGAGGCGGCCGATCTCGATGGCATTATCCAGATATCAGGCGCCGTGGCATTTCTCGATTCGCTGCCGCCCGAACGCTGGGCGATCGTCACCTCCGCCCCACGTGAGCTGGCGCTGTTGCGCATGAAGGCCGCCGGCATCCCCGTCCCGGCCGTCATCGTCGCGGCGGAAGATGTCTCCCGCGGCAAGCCGGCGCCCGATTGCTTCCGGCTTGGCGCGGAACGGCTCGGCTTCGACGCGCGCGATTGCCTCGTCTTCGAGGATGCTCCAGCTGGCATCGCGGCAGCCGAAGCGGCGGGCGCGGCGGTCATGGTCATCAGCGCCACGCACAAGCACCCCTTGCCAACGCAACATGCCGCGATCGCAGGCTACGACATGGTCGGCATCACCGTCGACGAGCGTGGCTGGATCGCGCTCGAGCCGCAGCGCAACGCCGCCTAGGCGGCATCTAGAAATCGCTGGTGAGGCCCTTTACCTCCCAGTCGCCGTAGCGCCCTGGCTCCTTGCCGCCGCGGCCGCCGATCTCCTTCGGCAGCACGGCCTCCTTTTCGCGGTAGTCTTCCCGCCGCGCTGCGGCCTCGGCCAACGCACGGCGTGCGGCCGGCGTTAGCTCTCTCTGCGATGCCGCTTCGGCAGAAGCGGCGCCTGTTTTACTGATTTCGTCGGTCATGCGATAATCTCGGCAGATTGAGCCCGGTCAATTGAAACAGGAACTGGCGTTTCCCATCATATAGCCATGAACGCACGACGATCGACCCCTTTTCGGTGCCATTTCGACAGGAGCAGACGATGAACACCATCCGCACCGCCATGCTTCTTGCCGCGATGACGGCGCTGTTCATGGGCGTCGGCTTTTTGATCGGCGGAACCGGCGGCATGATGATCGCCTTCCTGTTCGCGGCCGGCACCAATCTGTTCAGCTACTGGAATGCCGACAAGATGGTGCTGTCGATGAACCGTGCCGTCGAGGTCGACGAAAGGAACGCGCCCGAATATTACGCCATCGTCCAGGCAATGGCCAAACAGGCCGGCCTGCCGATGCCGAAGACCTATCTGATCGACAACCCGCAGCCGAACGCCTTTGCCACCGGCCGCAACCCGCAGAACGCGGCGGTTGCTGCCTCCACCGGCCTGTTGCAGGCGCTGACGCCTGAAGAGGTCGCAGCCGTCATGGCGCACGAGCTCGCCCATGTGCAGCACCGCGACACGCTCACCATGACGATCGTCGCCACCTTTGCCGGTGCCATCTCGATGCTCGGCAATTTCGCCTTCTTTTTCAGTGGCAATCGCGACAACAATCCATTCGGCTTTGTCGGCGTGCTGGCGGCGATGATCGTAGCGCCCTTTGCAGCGATGGTCGTGCAGATGGCGGTCAGCCGCACCCGCGAATACGAGGCCGACCGGCGTGGCGCTGAAATCTGTGGACACCCACTCTGGCTGGCATCGGCGCTTGACAAGATCGCCCGCGGCGCCGAACGCATCCGCAACCCCGATGCCGAGCGCAATCCCGCGACCGCGCATCTCTTCATCATCAATCCCCTTCACGGCGAGCGCATGGACAGCCTGTTCTCTACCCACCCCGCCACTGAGAACCGCATCGCAGCCTTGCAGGCGATGGCGCAGCAGATGCAAGGCGAAACCCAGGCCGCCCCGCGCCAGGCGTCGACGCCACGGCAGGCAGATCAACCGCGGCCATCCGGCCCGTGGGGCGAGGCAGCGCAGCCCGAGCAGCCGGCGGAGCCCGCCAAGCCCAAATCCAACCCATGGGGTCGCAATCCGACCGGGCCCAAGGGTCGGTGGTCGTGAGCGTGGCGGACAGAGGACCACGACGCACGGTTTCAGGTGATCAGGAACACAGGGACGGCGGCGACTTCGTTGCCGGGCTCGCCGCACGCAAGGCGGCGGCGCGCCTGCTTGCCGCCGTCATCGATGCCAGGACCCCGCTTGATGGGCTGACCGATCACGAAAACGGCCACCCGCAATACAAGGCGCTCGACTTGCGCGATCGCGGCCTTGTCCGCGCCATCCTGGTGACCGCGCTGCGCTATCGCATGACCATATCAGGGCTGCTGGCGCGGCGCCTGGAAAAGCCGCTGCCGCCTAATGCCACCGCTTTGTCGCACATATTGCATGTGGCGGCGGCACAGATCCTGTTCCTCGATATTCCCGACAGCGCCGCCGTCGACATTGCGGTGACCCATGCCAAGTCCGATCCGCGCACGGTGCGCTTCTCCGGCCTCGTCAATGGCGTGCTGCGCACACTGGCACGTGCCAAGGAAACGGAATTGCCTGCCGCCCTTGCCGCCACCGACGAAGCGCCAAAGTGGTTTTCCGATCGGCTGAAGACCACGTACGGCAACGAGAAGGCCGGACAGATCCTCGACGCGCATCGCGTTGAGGCGCCGGTCGACTTCTCGGTCAAGGCCGATCCCGGTCTCTGGGCCGAAAAACTTGGCGGTATCGTCCTGCCGACAGGCACGGTGCGAGTCGAGAATCTTGTCGGTCCTGTCACTGAATTGCCTGGCTTTGCCGAGGGCGCCTGGTGGGTCCAGGACGCCGCGGCCAGCCTGCCCGCCCGGCTGTTCGGCGATGTCACGGGATTGCGGGTTGCCGATCTCTGCGCCGCGCCCGGCGGCAAGACCGCGCAGCTGATCGTTGCCGGCGCGAAGGTCACCGCCGTCGACACCTCGAAAAACCGGCTCGTGCGGCTGACGCAGAATCTCGACCGTCTTGGCCTGTCCGCCGAAATCGTCCAGGCCGACCTGCTCAAATACGAGCCGAAGGACTTGTTCGACGCCGTGCTCCTCGACGCGCCCTGCTCATCGACCGGCACGGTGCGGCGGCATCCAGACGTGCCATGGACCAAGACTTCGGCCGATGTCGAAAAACTGGCCGACCTGCAACGCAGGCTGCTCGCCCGCGCCGTCACGCTGGTGAAGCCCGGCGGCAGGATCGTCTTTTCCAACTGTTCGCTCGATCCGCTCGAAGGCGAGGATCTCTATCGCGCCTTTCTGGCCGGCACGCCTGAAGTCACCAACGATCCGTTGCGGCAAGGCGAGATCGCCGGCATCGATCCGTTCCTGACGCCGCAAGGCACGCTGCGCACCACGCCCGCCGACCTGGAGCTCGGCGCGCCGGAACGCTCGGGCCTCGATGGTTTCTTCGCCGCTCGCATGCGGCGAGCCGGCTAGCGATTGAATTGCCCGGATTTACTGACTTTTAGGGGTAGGATCGGGGGCAAAGCCAGGTGAACCGGCGTGGGGTCGTGGAATTCGCCTTCGCACGAATCGTGCAATCATGTAGACTCGGCGCCGGGGTAGAGGACGATCAGGAGGGGTTTTGGCACTTGCTGCCAGCAGCACGACGCGTCTGTGGACGCTTGTCGCGAAGGAGTTCTGGCGCAAAACGCGCCGGCGCCTGCGCGCCGGGCCTATCTATCGCTGGCGCTATTCCGGCCGCACGCCGGAACGTGTGCTGATCGCGCCGCCGGACCTGCGCCTCGCCGACCCGCAGATCGCACTCGAGATCTATTACGGCCGCTATCCCCTGTCGGGGCATCTCGTCGAGACCGGCGGCAAGTCGCCTTTCCAGATCAGCGTGCCCAATCACGGCTGGCAGAAGACGCTGCACGGCTTTCGCTGGCTGCGCCATATGCGCGCCGCCGGCACCGAGCTTGCCGCCGCCAATGCCCGCGCCCTGGTCTCCGATTGGATCACCATGCATGGCAGCCATATTTCCGGCATCGCCTGGGAGCCCGGCACGACGGCCAAGCGCATCATCGCCTGGTTGCAGCACTCCTCGGTCGTATTGCAGGGCGCCGAGTTCCCTTTCTACCGCGCCTTCCTGAAATCGGTAGCCATCCAGATCCGCTACCTCAGGTCGATGGCGCGCGAAATGCCCGACGGCAAGGACAGGCTGCGGGCCCGCATCGCGCTCGCCTTCGCTGCCTTGTCCCTGCCGGCGCCGGCATCGGCGCTGCGTGGCGCGACCCGCAATCTTGCCGAGGAACTCGACCGCCAGATCCTCGCCGATGGCGGGCATATTTCGCGCAATCCGATGGTCGTCCTGGAAATTCTCGCCGACCTTCTGCCGCTGCGCCAGACCTATGCCAACCAGGCGGAAACGCCGCCGCAGGCGCTGATCGGCGCCATCGACCGCATGCTGCCGGCGCTGCGCTTCTTTCGCCATCAGGATGGCAGCCTCGCTCGCTTCAACGGCATGGGCGCCACCATCCACGACCGCATCGCCACCATTCTGCGCCACGACGACACCGCTGGCGCGCCGCTGCTGCATGCGCCGCATTCCGGCTATGAGCGCCTGTCGATGGGCGGCACCACGGTCATCGCCGACACCGGCCCGCCGCCGCCGGTCGATGTGTCCAACGCCGCACACGCCAGCTGCCTTGCCTTCGAACTGTCGTCCGGCCGCCAGCACTACATCGTCAATGCCGGCATCGACACCTATGGCGCGGCTGAATTCCGGCCGCTGGCGCGCGCCACCGCCGCGCACTCGACCGCCACCATCAACGACACCTCGTCGGCGCGCTTCAGCCATTCGCTGCGTGTCAACGACCTGCTCGGTTCGCCGCTGATCGGCGGCCCGCAGCATGTGCAGTGCAAGCGCACCGACCAGAAGGGCATCCAGGGCTTCATCGCCCGCCATGACGGCTATGTCCCTCGCTTCGGCTTCCTGCATGAGCGCGAGCTGAAGCTGTCGTCGAACGGCAATGTGCTGGCCGGCCGCGACCGCTTCCAGCGGCCCGGCAATGCAGCGATCCGCAACAATGGCCGCGACTTCGTCACCGTCCGCTTCCATGTCCACCCCGACATCAACCTTTTGCAGGACGAGCATGACCGCCTGGTGCTGGCCGCCGATCAGGCCGATACCTGGGTGTTCACAGCAGCCGAAGTGGTGCCGGAAGTCGAGGAATCGATCTATTTCGCCGGTCTTGGCGGCCCGCGCCGCAGCCGCCAGATCGTGCTTGCCTTCAAGGCCTCGGAAATCGCCGAAGTCCACTGGCAGCTGACGCGCACCAGCATCGCCGGTCATCCGGAAAACAACTGATCCTCCTGGCAGGGCTTCCAACGCAGGTTAACAGAAGGCCTGACGACAACCAGTTCGGCGGCATCGGCAGCTTGCGTCGGCAGCGATAGGAATTTTTTCTTGACTCGGTGACCTCAGCTATGGTATAAATTCGCCCATGGTGCTGATTTGCGCCAGTGACCCGCCACACAGGCGGGTTTTTCGTTTTAATACGGATTCGTTGCCTTGCCCCACCTGACCGCCGGTTTGATTTCCGGACGGCATGTGCTACGGGCGCGGGCATCCATCACACCAGTCGTGAAAGGCTGCCAGCCCATGGCCGTCGCCGCCAAGAACATTCCCGCACCAGACCTTGTTCCCGTGCGTCGCGCCCTGCTCTCCGTTTTCGACAAGACCGGCCTCATCGATTTCGCCAAAGCGCTGGCAGCCGCAGGCGTAGAGCTGGTCTCGACCGGCGGCACGGCAAAGGCGATCGCTGACGCGGGCCTTCCGGTGCGCGACGTCTCCGAGCTCACCGGTTTCCCCGAGATCATGGACGGCCGCGTCAAGACCTTGCATCCTGGGGTGCATGGCGCGCTGCTTGGCGTGCGCGACGATCCGGAGCATTCCGCGGCAATGCGCAAATACGGCATCGAGCCGATCGATCTCGTCGTCTCCAATCTCTATCCGTTCGAGGAGGTCCGCCGCTCCGGCGCCGACTACGCGTCGATCGTCGAAAACATCGACATTGGCGGGCCGGCGATGATCCGCGCCTCGGCCAAGAACCACGCCTATGTCGCCATCGTCACCGACCCCGGCGATTACGCCTCGGTGCTGAATGCGCTGGAGATGAACATCGGCTCGCTTTCGCTGGATTTCCGCAAGAAGCTGGCGGCCAAGGCCTTTGCCCGCACCGCCAGCTATGACGCGGCGATCTCCGGCTGGTTCGCCGAGGCGCTCGAGATCGAACATCCGACATGGCGCGCCTTTGGCGGCAGGTTGGTCGAGGTGATGCGCTATGGCGAGAACCCGCATCAGAGCGCCGGCTTCTACGTCAACGACGACAAGCGCCCGGGCGTCGCCACGGCGCGCCAGCTGCAGGGCAAGCAGCTATCCTACAACAACATCAACGACACCGACGCCGCCTTCGAACTGGTCGGCGAGTTCGACCCCGACCTTTCCGCCGCCGTCGCCATCATCAAGCACGCCAATCCGTGCGGCGTTGCCGAAGGCGACTCGCTGAAAGCCGCCTACGCCAAGGCGCTGGCCTGCGACCCGGTCTCGGCCTTCGGCGGCATCATCGCCGTCAACCGCACCCTCGACGCCGAGGCGGCGGAAGAGATCGTAAAAACCTTCACCGAGGTGATCATCGCGCCCGGCGCCACCGATGAGGCAGCGGCCATCGTGGCGGCGAAGAAGAACTTGCGCCTGCTGGTCACCGGTGGGCTGCCGGACCCGCGCACGCCGGGCACGACGGTCAAATCCGTAGCCGGCGGCCTGCTCGTCCAGGGCCGGGACAACGCCGTCGTCGACGACCTCGAATTGAAAGTGGTGACCACGCGGGCGCCGACGCCAGCCGAAATGGCCGACCTGAAATTCGCCTTCCGCATCGCCAAGCACGTCAAATCCAACGCCATCGTCTATGTCAGGGACGGCGCCACCGTCGGCATCGGCGCCGGCCAGATGAGCCGGGTCGATTCCTCACGCATCGCCGCCCGCAAGGCACTCGACGCCGCCGAGGCCGCCGGCCTCGCCGAACCGCTGACCAAGGGCTCGGTCGTCGCCTCCGACGCCTTCTTCCCCTTCGCCGATGGCTTGCTGTCGGCGATCGCCGCCGGCGCCACCGCCGTCATCCAGCCGGGCGGTTCGATGAACGACAAGGACGTCATCGCCGCTGCCGACGAGCACGGCATCGCCATGGTGTTTACGGGGATCAGGCATTTCCGGCATTGACGCACTTCTTCCTTCTCCCCTTGCGGGAGAAGGTGGATCGGCGCGTAGCGCCGAGACGGTTGAGGGGTGTCCAGCGAAGTGAGACGTTGGTGTTCCCTGGAACACCCCTCATCCGACCTCGCTTCGCGAGGCCACCTTCTCCCACAGGGAGAGAAGGAAAGAGGCGCTCCTATCCCACCGGCCGGTCCGCCGGATAGGGCGTCTTGACCAGGATCGCCATGCCGATGCCCAGGAACAGCACGATCACCGCCATACCGAGCCGCGCCGAGCCGCTGGCCAGGGTGACCGACGCGACCATGAACGGCGCCAGGAAACTGGTCGCCCGCCCGGCCAGCGCATAAATGCCGAAATAGCGGCCGGATTCTGCCGCCGTGACGCTGCGCGCCATATAGGATCGCGACGACGCCTGCACCGGCCCGAAGGCCACGCCGATCAACAGGCCGAAGAAGATGTAGGCTTTTTCCGCTGCCGTGCCGAACAGGCCGCCGCTGTCCGGTCCAGGCATCGTCCAGAGGCCGAACAACGTATAGCCCGGCCCGGTCGAGACGATGCCGATCGTGGCGATGCTGAGCAGGACCAGCGAGATCATGACGATGGTTTTTGAGCCAAGCGCCGTATCGAGACGGGCTGCAACCAGGCAGCCGAAGATGGCGACGACGTTGAGAATGATGCCGAAAATACCGATCTCGGTGATCGACCAGTGGAACATCGCAGCGGCGAAGGTGCCACCCAACGCCAGCAGCGCGTTGACGCCGTCCTGATAGATCATGCGGGCGACCAGGAAGCGGAAGATGCCGCTGCGCTTGCGCACCTCGCCCAGTGTCACTTTCAGCTCCGCCAACCCCTCTCGGACAGCCGGACCGATCGGCAGGCCCTTGATGGCGTCGGGGGTGAAAAAGAACATCGGCAGGATGAACAGGAAGTACCAGCCGGCTGACAAAGGCCCGGTTGCGCGCGCGTCCTCGCCGAGCTTCGGGTCGAGCCCGAAGAGCGGGTCGATGCCGATGATCGTCTTGCCGGTCTCAGGCGAACCGGCCAGGCAGGCGACGACGAAGACCAGCACGATCATGCCGCCGAGATAGCCAAGGCCCCAGGCCATGTTGGAAACCCGGCCGATCTCGCTCTTCGGCACCAGGCGCGGCATCATCGAATCGTTGAACACGGTCGAAAACTCCGCCGCCACCGACGCCAGCGAAAAGAACAGCACGACCAGGAAAAGGTTCGAACCGGGGGCCGCGAACCAAAGCATGCAAAGGCAGGTGATCTTGACCGCGGCAAAGAATGCGATCCACGGCTTGCGCGGTCCGGTCTGGTCGGCGATCGAGCCGAGGATCGGTGACAGCACTGCAATGACAAGGCCGGCTGCGGCAATGCCGTAGCCCCAGGCCGCCTGCCCGGTTTCCGGATCGCTCGCCATCCGCGACACGAAGTAAGGCCCGAAGATGAAGGTGGTGACGACGGTGAAGAACGGCTGCGCCGCCCAGTCGAACAACATCCATCCCCAGATGCCGCGCCCGGACGCACGCTGCACTGTTTCTACCGTCATGATGATCCCCCGGGCACCGTTCCGTATCGGGCGCCATGTCTGCATGTTTCATGCGCTCATGCAATGAACCAAGCTTGGTGCCGTCCCTTGCCCCTGCCGGGGCGTTCGTTGTTCGAAAACCCAGCAATTGGCTTTCGTCCGCGACGCGCGACCAAGCCCTATTTTTTCTCGTGGGGAAGTCGGACCGAAGGTCCGGCGCCGTCCTCCACCCCCTGCTTCGCAGCGATTGCCGCCGGCGCGAATTTCTTGATTATTTAAGTTGACTCTTTTTATCCAGTTTGACTAATTGCGCTCGCGCAGGGCCGGAAAGTCGCCGGTCGAACGGCTCGATATTGGTCTGACAGGGAATAAGAGATGACGATTGGTCGACAGGCATTGTCGCGCACTCAGGCAAGGCGATTGATTGCGAGCAGTGCCTTGATAGCGGCATCTTTTGGAGTGGTGGGGGCCGGCCGGGCCCAAGTGGTTTCGCCGGACGATGCAACTCAACTGGAAACCATCGTCGTCACCGGCAAGTCGGACCGCCTTGTCGGGCCCGATCAAACGATCGTCGCCGAGGATACGGCGACCGGCACCAAGACCGACACGCCCATCGTCGACGTTCCCGCCTCGGTTTCAGTTGTTACCCAGAAGGAACTGGAGGCACGCCATGTCGAAAGCCTCCAGCAGGCCGTGGCCTATACATCCAGCGTCCTCACCGACGAGTTCGGCAACGATGACCGATACGACTATATTCGTATCCGCGGTTTCGACCAGACATCGCTCGGCACTTATCGCGATGGTCTCACGGCGCGCATCCCCGCTTGGTTCACGGCCAGCCGTCTCGAGCCTTACGGACTTCAGCGCGTGGAGGTCCTGAAGGGATCGACATCGACGCTTTTTGGTCTCAACGGCCCTGGCAGGCTGGTCAATGCCATCACCAAGCGGCCGCTGGACCAGAAGCAGGGGGAGATTTACACGTCCTATGGCGACGGTACCAAGGAGGTTGGCGTTGATTTTGGCGGGCCGATCGACCCCGATGGGGTGTGGACCTATCGGCTCACCGGGCTGGCCAAGGATGGCGATCAAGGATGGGATTATTCCAACGACGATCGGCTTTACATCGCGCCCGCGTTGACCATCAAGCCCGAGGAAGGAACGTCGCTCACCATCCTGACTGACTATTACAAGCGAGATGGCACAGGCGCACGCGGCACCCCGGCTGGCGGCAATATCGACATCGGCACATTCCTGGGCGAGCCGGATTTCAACCGCTTCAACACGGAGCAGGTCGATCTCGGCTACCAGTTCGAGCACGAGTTCAACGAGAACCTCACCTTCCGCTCCAATGCCCGCTACACGCATTTGAGCCTCGACTACGCCGAGGTCTACGGCGCGTCGCTTGACCCCACGGCGGACCGCACAGCATTTTCCGTCGATGGCCTGTCCAACCGCTATGCCTTCGACAATCAGTTGCAATACGATACGGGCTGGGGCGGGATCGACAGCAAGACGCTTGTCGGCGTCGACTACGCCAACGACAATACCCGTGAAAACATTCTCTTCGGCACCGCCGGTCCCATCGACATCGACAATCCGACCTATTGCGGTCTGTCCTGCATCAATCTCGGCCCCTACGTGAACTGGCGGGTCAAGCAACAGGCGGTCGGTGTCTATGCCCAGGAGCAATTGACGTTTGACGACCGCTGGATCGTCACTCTCGGCGGGCGCTGGGACCGCGTGCATACGACGGCGGACTATCTCGACTCGGGAACGCAGGACGACGACACGGCATCCGCCTTCACCAAGCGCGCCGGCCTGACCTACAAATTCACCCCGAATCTCGCGGTCTACGCCAACTATTCGGAAAGCTTCCAGCCGCTCGTGGCGCCAAGCGCCAACGGATATGCGGTCTCGGGTTCGCTGAAGCCTCAAGAGGGCAGGCAGTATGAGGCAGGCATCAAGTACAAGCCCGACGGCTTCGACGGCCTGTTCACGGCCGCGGTCTTCGACCTTACCCAAACCAATGTTCCCACCTATGTCACGCCTGTTGTCCAGCAGCAGATCGGCAAGGTTGGCGTCCGCGGCATCGAACTCGAGGGCAAGGCCGCCATTGCGGAAAACCTGAACCTGACGCTTGCCTATTCCTACTGGGATGCCGAGATCCTGGAAGACGGTATTGGAGGAAATGCCGGCAATCGGCCGCAGCGTGTCCCTCGCCACCTGGCTTCGGCCTGGGTTGATTATACGCTACCCGAGGAGGGACGGCGTGGCGACCTGACCATCGGCGGAGGCGTGCGCTATATCGGACAAACCTACGGGGATGACGCGAACACGACTTCGATTGGCGGCTACGCACTGGTGGATGCGGCGATCAGCTACAAGATGACCAAGGACGTGACGTTGGCCCTGAACGCAACGAACCTGTTCGACCGGAAGTATTTGACAACCAGCTATTACGGAACCGAATTTTACGGCGACCGGCTGAAGATCGTCGGCACGCTCAAACATTCCTGGTGAGCTTTTTGAACGCCGGTTTCGAAGCGGATGGCATTCGAAAAGAGCCACACGCATCCGGTAATGCGTGTGGTGATCGTCGGCGGTTCACATCCCCGTCAGATCGCTCATCAGCCCCGACGCCACCGACAGCCGCGACACGGTGATGTCGCCGCCCTCGGTCAGCGCCTGCAGCCGCTCGCGGATGCGCGCCACCCGCTCGCCGCCGGCGTCCAGCCAGGCAACCACCGGATCGGCCGTCTTGGCGTGGCCGGTGAGTGCCGCCACCGCGATGCCGCGCCGTGCCGCGCCGATCGTGTCGGTGGCGCGCGACAGTGCAAGCTGATCATAGTAGTCCGAAGGCGTGATCGAGCGTGCGGCGTCCTCGACACGCGGGATGCGGAAGGCATCGCTGACGGCGAAGAACGCCTTGGCCGCGGCGACGATATCGGCGCCGGCGGTGCGCGCCGTCAGCGCGATGTCGGGGATAAGTTCCGCCACCTCGCTCAGCGCCAGTTGCCCGGCCAGCCCTTCTGGCGCGCCGCTCTTGAACAGCCCGTGCCGCTTCTCCTCGATGCGCTCGCGCGAGAAAGCCGGCAGCAGCGCAACGAGCTTCGGTTCCAGCGCCTTGCGTGCTTCCTGCAGCTCGGCGATGCGCTGGCCGAGGGGTGCCGTGCCGGCATCGTTCTTGAGGTACCAGCCGCTGGTCACGTAGATCAGGCGGCTGACCATCTGATAGAGATCGAGTTGCACCTGGCCGTCGATCTGGTTGTCGAGCGCGTCGATCTCGCGATAGAGCGCCGGCAAGGCAAAACCGTCGCGCACCAAGGCGAAGGTCCGCACCACGTCGGCGGCGGTGCGCCCCGTGGCTTCCTGCAGCCGGTTGACGAAGGACGGGCCGCCGCGATTGACCAGGTCGTTGGCGACGACCCGCGTGATGATCTCGCGGCGCAGCCGGTGGCCATGGATCTCAGTGGCGTATTTCTTCGCCATCCGGTCGGGAAAATAGCCCATCAGGTCGCGGTTGAAATGCGCGTCATCAGGCACGTCGCTGGCGACGATGTCGGAAAACAGCACGATCTTGGCATAGGCGAGCAGCACGCCGAGTTCGGCTCTCGTCAGCGGTTCGCCACGCGCTTCGCGCTCGGCGAGCGCTGCCGGCGACGGCAGCGTCTCCACAGTGCGGTCGAGCAGGCCGCGCGCCTCCAGCGCCGTCATGAAACGGCTCTGATGCGCGATGTCGGCGAGGCCGCGCTTGCGGGCGATCGAAAGCGCCAGCGTCTGCTGGTAGTTGTTGGACAGCACCAGCGAGCCGACCTCGTCGGTCATCTCGGCCAGCAGCTTGTTGCGTGCCGGGCGCGTCAACGATCCCTTGCGCATGGCGGATGCCAACGCGATCTTGATGTTGACCTCGAGGTCGGAACAGTTGACGCCGCCCGAATTGTCGATGGCGTCGGAATTGCAGCGGCCGCCATTCAGGCCAAACTCGATGCGCGCCCGCTGCGTGACGCCGAGATTGGCGCCCTCGCCGATCACTTTCGCCCGGACATCGAGCGCGGTGATGCGAATGGCATCGTTGGCGCGATCGCCGACTTCGGCGTTGGTTTCGGTCGATGCCCGCAGATAGGTGCCGATGCCGCCGAACCACAGGAGATCGACAGGGGCCTTGAGGATGGCGGTCATGATCTCGACCGGCGTGGCGGTGGTCTTGGCCAGGCCGATCGCCGCCGCCGCCGCCGCCGGCAAGGTGATCGATTTCTGGTTGCGCGAGACGATGATGCCGCCTTCCGACAGTTTCGTCTTGTCATAGTCCTGCCAGCTCGAACGCGGCAGCGCGAACATGCGCTCGCGCTCGGCCATCGAGGCTGCCATGTCGGGATCGGGGTCGATGAAGATGTCGCGATGGTCGAAGGCGGCGATCAGCCGGGTTTTCGGCGACAAAAGCATGCCGTTGCCGAACACGTCGCCCGACATGTCGCCAACCCCGACGACCGTGAAGGACGAGGTCTGGATATCGCGGTTGATCTCGCGGAAGTGCCGCTTGACCGCTTCCCAGGCGCCCTTGGCGGTGATGCCCATCTTTTTGTGGTCATAGCCGGCAGAGCCGCCGCTGGCGAAGGCGTCGTCGAGCCAGAAGCCGTGCTTCTCCGAGATCGCGTTGGCGGTGTCGGAGAAGGTCGCCGTGCCCTTGTCGGCGGCAACGACGAAATACGGATCGTCCGGGTCGCGTCTGATGACGCCGGCCGGCGGGATGACACCGTCGAGACCGATATTGTCGGTGATCGACAGCAGGCTGGAGACGAAATTCTTGTAGGCTGAGGTGCCGGCCTCGAAGATCGCGTCGCGACCGGCGCTCATCGGCAGCTTCTTCGGATAGAAGCCGCCCTTGGCCCCCACCGGCACGATGACGGCATTCTTGACCTGCTGTGCCTTGACCAGGCCGAGCACCTCGGTGCGGTAGTCCTGGGCGCGGTCGGACCAGCGCAGGCCGCCGCGCGCCACCGGACCGAAGCGCAGATGCAGGCCTTCGACCTCGGAACCGTAGACGAAGATCTCTCGCCACGGCCGCGGCGCCGGCAAACCCTCGACCGCGTGCGAATCGAGTTTGATCGCCAGCGACTGGCCTTTCTCTTTCGTATCGGCAACGAAATGATTGGTGCGCAGCGAGGCTTCGATCAGATTGAGATAGCGCCGGATGATGGTGTCGTCATCAATGTTCGGCACATCCTCCAGCGCGTCCTTGATCTTGGCCTTGAGGTGCTTTGCGGCCACCATGCCTTCGGTCTCGGCTGTCGGGCCAAGCCGGGCGATGAACAGCGCATGCAGGCCCCGCGCTATGTCGGGATAGCGATTGAGCGCGGCGGCGATGAAATCCTGGCTTTGCGGGATGCCCACCTGCTGCAGATAGCGGCCATAGGCGCGCAGGATGGTGATCTCGCCCGACCACAAGCCGGCGGTCTGGGCAAGGCCGTTATAGCCGTCATTGTCGACATCGCCTCGCCAGACAGAGAGGAAAGCGTCCTCGAACAGCGCGCCGCCATCGGTCAGGTCGATCGGCTTGCCGTAGCTGTTCTCAAGCTCCATGTCGTGAATGAAGACCAAACTTGACTGGTCGTCGCCGACCTCGAAGGTGCGCTCGCTGATGACGCGGAAGCCGATGTTTTCTAGCACCGGCACCCGCCGCGACAGCGCCACCGGGCTGCCATGGTGATAGATTTTCAGCGCCGCCTGATGCGGTTTCTGCTCGGCATGACGATAATAATCGATGGCGATCGGATTGCCGGCGCTGATCTTGGCAATGCGCCTGGCATCGGCCAGCGCCACCGCCGCGCTGAACGAATCGCGGTAGCTTTCCGGCAGCCGCGCGGCAATCGCCTTCAAAGCCTGGTCGCCGCCACTGGCCTCGGCCGCATCGGAAAGGGCGTCCTCCCAGGTACGCACGATGTCGCGGATCGCCGCCTCTATCGTCGCTTGCTCGACCTTCGGCGTCTTGCCGCCGGAGCGGCCGATGATGAAGTGCACGCGCGCCAGTCCGCCCTCGGGAAAGGCCGGGTAGTAGGCCGACAGCCGGCCTTCGAATACGGTCTTCAGATACGAGCCGATCTTCTCGCGCACGACGCTGTCGTAACGGTCGCGTGGCACGAAGACGAGGATCGAGACGAAACGGTCGAACTGGTCGGCGCGCACCAGCGCCCGCACGCGTGGCCGCTCGACTAGGCCCAGAATGGCAGCGGCGTGCTTCCTCAGGACCGGCACCGGCACCTGGAACAATTCGTCGCGCGGATAGCTTTCCAGCACGTTGATCAGCGCCTTGCCGGAGTGATCGTGCCGGTCGAAGCCGGACTTGGCGATGATGGTTTCGGCCTTGGACCTGAGATACGGGATCTTCATCACCGAGCGCGTGTAGGCGGTCGAGGTGAACAGACCGACGATGCGCAATTCGCCCGCGAGCGTGCCCTTGGCGGTGTAGGTCTTGACGCCGATATAGTCGAGATAGATGCGGCGGTGCACGGAAGACTTGGCATTGGCCTTGGTGACGATCAGCGGCTCCGGCCCATGCAGGAAGGCGCGGATCTCCGGCGTCGTCGTCACCGCTTCGGTGCCGCGCCTGAGCACCAGCACGTCGGGGTCGGACAGGATGCCGAGGCCGGGCTTTTCAGCGCGCTCCAGCGTACCGCTTTCTTCGCCGCCGGTGTATTTGAACTCGCGCATGCCAAGGAAGGTGAAATTGTCGTCGCGCAGCCACTCCAGGAAGGCGAGGGCCTCGGCAACGCTCTTCTTGTCGAGCGGCACGGCCGTATAGCGGAATTCCGAGATCGCCTGATCGAGGCGGGCCAGCATCGGCCTCCAGTCGTGAACGGCGGCATGAACCTGGCCAAGGATCTTGCGCAGCCGCTCGCTCAATCCGCTCGCCTGCTCTGATGTCAGCCGCGGGATGTGGACATGGATGACGCTAAGCCGGTCGTGGCTGCCATCGTCCTTGGCGAAATTGCCGTCGCCGAGGATTTCTTCCACGCCGCCCTTGCCGTGGCGCACCACGATAACCGGATGGGTGACCAGGGTCGGTTCGCCCGATGTCTCGGTGATCTCGCCGAGGATGGAATCGAACAGGAACGGCATGTTGTCGTTGACGACCGTGACAACCGTCATCGGGCGGCCGTCTCGCACAACGCCCGAATCGGCATCGACGGCGACGACGCACTCGCCTTTCCTGTGAGTGGCGACTGCCTGGCCGGCGAGATCGGCAGCCCGCTCCAGGTCGGCCACATCGTAGGGAGCAATGTCTTCAGCTGGCGCGCGGGCGAGCAGATAGTCTGCAAGCCTGGCCGGCCTTTCCTCCGCTTTAATCGCTGCCGTGGCTTTTTTCTTCGGCTTGCTCGCGGATTTCACGCTGGCCATGACGCACGTCCCTCCCGTCGAATGCTTTTACGATTATGGTAGCAGATGACCGCTGTTTGGCGACAAAGGTTTGACGGCTTGCCAAGAATTATCGGAATTTGGCGACAAGATGCCGCGCAACGAGGAGAAATGACCCATGACCGGCAAAATCAGCCCGCTTGATCTTGGCCAGGGAGAGCTGAGCGAGGCGACAAAAACCTATTTCGCCAAATGTGAGGAGAAGCTTGGCCTCGTCCCCAACGTGCTCAGGGCCTATGCCTTCGACGACAGAAAGCTGCGCGCCTTCACCGACATGTACAACGATTTGATGCTGGGTGAGTCCGGGCTGACCAAGCTGGAACGCGAGATGATCGCGGTCGCCGTCTCCTCGATCAATCATTGCTACTATTGCCTGACCGCGCATGGCGCGGCGGTGCGCCAGCTCTCCGGCGACCCGCCGCTCGGCGAAATGATGGTGATGAATTTCCGCGCCGCCGATCTTTCGCCCAGGCAGGTGGCAATGCTCGAATTCACCGTCAAGCTGACGCAAGAGCCGGCCAAGATCGTCGAGGCAGACCGGGCCGCGCTGCGTCAGGCCGGCTTCACCGATCGCGACATCTGGGACATCGCCTCGACCGCTGCCTTCTTCAACATGTCGAACCGCGTGGCCGCGGCAATCGACATGCGCCCGAACGACGAATACCACGCCATGGCACGGTGAATTTGCTTTCTTCTCCCCTTTTTACGGGGAGAAGATGCCGGCAGGCAGGCGAGGGGCGGCACCAACATCCGTGAATGGAGGGCCAACTTTGCGCTGCCCCTCACCCGACCCTTCGGGACACCCTCTCCCCGTAAGCGGGGCGAGGGAACGTCACCGAGCAGCGATCGCCGCCGCGGCGCCGGCCATCGTCGTCGCGCTGACGCGGTTGGCGATCTTCATGGCGCGTTTGCTCTTCAAAAGCTTGCGCGCCTGTGATGCGGCGAGCACCCAGGCGAGATCGATGGCGACCAGCACCACGGCCATGGTCGCCGTCAGCTCGACCCAGCCGACGATGCTGACCGAAGCGAGGTCGATGATGGTCGGCAGCAGCGCCAGGTAGAACATCATGATCTTGGGATTGCCAAGCGTCACCGCCATGCCGGCGAAGAACAGCTTTGCCGGAGAATCCTCGCGCGGCATCTCGCCCCCTTCTGCATCGACAGGCGCGGTCCACATTTTCCAGGCGAGGTAAGCGAGATAGGCGACGCCGACCCATTTCACCACGACGAAGGCGAAATGGAAGGTCTGCGCCACGACAGCCAGGCCGAACACCGCCAGCGACAGCCAGATGCCCTCGCCGATCCACATGGCGAGCAGGAACGGGAACACGTCGCGAAACCCTTTCGAGATAACGCGCGCAACGAGCGCCGCGATCGAGGGGCCGGGCGAACCGGCGGCAACGAACAAAGCGGCGGCGAAGATCAGGAGCGAGGTGGGGTGCATAACCGGGGTCTCTGGTTGAAAACCTTCGATTTCGGATATTAGCGCAAGTGGCTCGGCTGCGGTAGCACCGACAAAAGACCCTTGTCGGTCCAGCATCTCGCGGCTAGAAAGGCCGCCGCGAAACAATTTTGAGCGTCACTTTGCCTACGTAGCCGCCGGTCTCGTCAACTCCCCCGACACACTGCATGACACCGCATTCGCGGTGTCTGTTTTCATTTCATGTGTTCTTCTGGGCGGCGGTTCGAGACCGGTTTGGCACTGCTGAACCGTTGTTGCGCGCTGCCGCCCGTGACATCCGATTTCCGATCATAGCAAGCGACCGCCACGCCGCGCCCGCATGGGCATCTCGACATCGCCGGCCTGATGAACTTCCCGACGGGAAGGGCTTATCGGCATGTCTGGACTCCAGCGTATCCACTGGGCAATCGCGCCCAAGACCGCACCTCGGCCGCTCATCAGCTGCAGTCGTTGCGGCACTGTGAAGGCCTATTGCAGCAGCGGGAAATTCCGCGTCAACGCCAACGGCAAACGCATCGACGTGTGGCTGATCTATCGCTGCATCGACTGCGACAACTCCTGGAATTTCGGCATTTTCGAGCGCTGCAACCGCCGCGACATCGACCCGACGCTGCTGGCGGCGCTCGAACGCAACGATCCTGCACTCGCTCACCGTCATGCCTTCGATGTAATCGCGTTGCGCAACCGGATCGGGCGCGTCGAGGAGTTCTCCGATGTCAGCATTCACAAGCGCAGGCTCGGCGACACCGGGGAAGCCGCGACCGTGTTGGAGATCCAGCTTGGACTGGAAATGCCGACATCGCTGCGACTCGACCGGCTGCTCGCTGGCGAACTCGGCATCTCGCGATCACGGCTTCAGGCGCTGGAGGAGAGGCGGCTGCTCATCGTTGACCCGGATGGCGCAAAGGCCCTGCGCAAGCCTACCCGCGCGGGAATCGCGATCCGCATCGATCTGGCCGGCGAGGCCGATCGGCAGGCCATCATCTCGGCTGCCGGTGGATGAACGAAAAAGGGGCGGAACACTGGTTGCTCCGCCCCTATCGACTGTCGGAAAATAGAGAGCTTACGCCGCGCCGACCACCTTGGACGACTTCTCGAACCGCTTGCGCTCGTTCGGATCGAGATAGAGCTTGCGCAGCCGAATGGTCTTCGGCGTCACTTCGACCAGTTCATCGTCCTGGATCCAGGCCAGGGCGCGTTCCAGCGTCATGCGGATCGGCGGCGTCAGCTTGACCGCCTCGTCCTTGCCGGCGGCACGGATGTTGGTCAGCTTCTTGCCCTTGAGCACGTTCACTTCAAGATCATTGTCGCGGCTATGGATGCCGATGATCATGCCCTGATACACCTTGACGCCCGGATCGATGACCATCGGGCCGCGATCTTCCAGGTTCCACATGGCGTAGGCGACCGATTCGCCCTGTTCGTTGGAAATCAGCACGCCATTGGTGCGGCCCGGCAGCTCACCCTTGTAGGGCTCATAGGCGTGGAAGAGCCGGTTCATCACGGCGGTGCCGCGCGTGTCGGTCAAAAGCTCCGACTGGTAGCCGATCAGGCCACGGGTCGGCGCGTGGAAGACGATGCGCTGGCGATTGCCGCCGGACGGGCGCAGTTCGACCATCTCGGCCTTGCGCTCGGACATCTTCTGCACGACGACGCCGGCATGCTCCTCATCGACGTCGATGACGACTTCTTCGACCGGCTCCAGCAATTCGCCGTTCTCGCCCTTCTGCATGACGACGCGCGGACGCGACACGGCGATTTCAAAGCCTTCGCGGCGCATCGTCTCGATCAGCACGGCCAGCTGCAATTCGCCGCGGCCGGAGACGAAGAACGAATCCTTGTCGGGCGATTCCTCGATCTTCAGCGCGACATTGCCTTCGGCTTCGCGCAGCAGGCGGTCGCGGATGACGCGGCTGGTCACCTTGTCGCCTTCGGTGCCGGCCAGCGGACTGTCGTTGACCAGGAACGACATCGTCACGGTGGGCGGATCGATCGGCTGCGCATGCAGCGGTTCGCTCACGCTCGGGTCGCAGAACGTGTCGGCGACGGTGCCCTTCGACAGGCCGGCAATGGCGACGATGTCGCCCGCCTGCGCTTCTTCGATCGGCTGGCGCTCAAGGCCGCGGAAGGCCAGGATCTTCGAAATACGGCCGGTTTCGATCTGGGTACCGTCATGATGCAGCACCTTGACCGGCTGGTTGGCCTTCAGCGTGCCGCTCTCGATACGGCCGGTGATGATGCGGCCGAGGAACGGATTGGCTTCCAGGATGGTGCCGATCATGCGGAACGGGCCGGGATGAACGGTCGGCTCCGGCACATGCTTGATGACGAGGTCGAACAGCGGCCCCAGTTGCTGGTCCTTGGGTCCTTCCGGATTTTCCGAAACCCAGCCATCGCGGCCTGAACCGTACAGAATCGGGAAGTCGAGCTGCTCGTCGGTGGCGTCGAGCGCCGCGAAAAGGTCGAACACCTCGTTGACCACCTCGACGTGACGGGCGTCCGGACGGTCGATCTTGTTGATGACGACGATCGGCTTCAGGCCGACCTTGAGCGCCTTGCCGACGACGAACTTGGTTTGCGGCATCGGCCCTTCGGCTGCGTCGACCAGCACGATGGCTGAGTCCACCATCGACAGGATGCGTTCGACCTCGCCGCCAAAATCGGCGTGGCCGGGGGTGTCGACGATGTTGATGCGGGTATCCTTCCAGTCGACCGAAGTCGCCTTGGCCAGGATGGTGATGCCGCGTTCCTTTTCGAGGTCGTTGGAATCCATGGCGCGCTCGGCGACGCGCTGATTGTCTCGGAAGGAGCCGGACTGCTTCAAAAGCTGGTCGACCAGGGTGGTCTTTCCATGGTCGACGTGCGCGATGATCGCGATATTACGGATTTTCATGTTCTGGTCTCGGAAGCGTTGCAGGCAGCAGGCCAAAAGGCGCTGCCTCTTTCGGTTGCGCGGCTCATACAGGGTTTTTCGCAGTTGCGAAAGAGGAGGAGCGTCACCAAATACTCATCAAATCTTAAGCATCTGCGTGTGAGATGATTTTGTTAACCAAGGCGGGAACCCTTTGGGGCCCGGGCAGTTCAAACGTCATGACCGATAAACTCAACCGATTCTGGCCGCTCATCGCGTCTGTTGCCTTCGCCGTCCTGCTGGCGGCCAACGCCGCACAGTCAGCCGCGACGATGAAGGAATCACGGCCTGCCTTGCCGTCAGAGGCACAGTCGGCCGAGCAGATTTTCGCCGACGCACCGGACGGCGTCGACCCGATGGTGACCGGCCCGGTCAGCGCCTCCTTCAAGCAGCGGCAGGACGCCGCCAACTGCGACAGCGCCGTCTGGCCGAATATTCCCATGGTCTGCTACCCGGACTAGTCAGCGCTTCACCCCCCGCCCCGTCTCGCCAGCTTCGCTTTGCGAAGCCGCCGCCGACCTTCCCCACAAGGGGGAGGGTTGAGAAGCGCGCTTACGCCGACCGCACCGGGTCGAGCGTCACCTTGTAGAGTTCGTTGTCGTCGCGATCCATCAGCCGCACCGTTATCTGCTCGCTGGCGCCTGAAATATCGACGAGCCCGAAGAATTGCAGCCCGGCCGAGGGCGACAGGTTCTGTCCCTGTTCGGCGGTCGGCGCCTTGATGAACTTCAGCTCCGGACCGAACGTCATGTCGAAATCGTTGGGACCGAACGTGCCGGCATGGATCGGACCCGAGACGAATTCCCAGAACGGATTGAACTCCTGGAACTGCGCCTTGTCCGGGTTGTAATAATGCGCGGCCGTGTAATGCACATCTGCGGTGAGCCAGACGGTGTTGCTGATGCCGGCATTCTTTATGAAGCGCAGCAGGTCGGCGATCTCGAGCTCGCGCCCTTTTGGCAAGCCATTGTCGCCATTGCTGACCGCTTCGGCGCCAACCTTCTTGGTGCCGTCGTCCCAGACGACGAGGCCGAGCGGCATGTCGGCGGCGATGATTTTCCAGGTCGCCTTCGAATTCGCCAGTTCGCGCTTCAGCCATTTCGTCTGCTGCTCGCCGAGCATGCGCGACTGCGGCGTCATCTCATCCTGCATGTCGGGACCATTGGGGCCGCGATAGGAGCGCATGTCGAGGAAGAACACGTCGAGCAGCGGCCCATAAGCGATCTTGCGATAGACGCGGCCGGGCTCGGACGGTTCGTAGCGGATCGTTGTCATCTCGTGGAAAGCCCGCGCCGCGCGGGCCGCCAGCACGTGGATGGATTTTTCCGTGTAGCGGTTGTCGGCGCTGAGGTCCTTCGAATCCGACCAATTGTTCAGCACTTCGTGGTCGTCCCACTGGTAGAAGGTCGGGCAGATGGCGCTCAGGCCGAGCACGTTCCTGTCCATCATGTTGTATTTCCACTGGTCCCGGTACTCGTCCAGCGTTTCGGCGACCTTGCGCTTGCCGTCGATCAGCACGACGTTCTTCCACTTGCCGCCGCCGGGCAGGTCGACCTCGTCCTTCATGGCGCCGTCGGCATAGATGGTGTCGCCCGAATGCAGGAAGAAGTCGGGCGTGTGCTTGCCGATCGTGGCGTAAGTCTTCATGCCGGTCTCATCGATGCCCCAGCCCTGGCCGGCGGTGTCGCCAGACCAGGCAAAGCGGATGTCGCGCTTCGAGGCTGGCGCCGTCCTGAAACGGCCGGTGATCGGCTCCGAAACGGCGTTGATGTCGGCGAGATCGGCCGATGTCATGCGGTAGAAGATATCCTGGTCCGAAGCGAGGTCGGTGAGCAGCCGCTTGACCGTGTAATCGCCGGCCGGCGACGTGTCGAGCGGCGCCAGGCGTGTCGCATTGGCGAAATTTTCCGTCGACGACACCTCGAACATGACGCGCGACGGTCGGTCGGTGCGCGTCCACACCACGCCGCTGGTGGCGTCGACATCGCCGGACTGGACGCCATGGGTGAAGGAAGGCCGCTGATTGGCGCGCGAATAATAGGGCAGCGCCAGGCCGGAAACGCCGGCCAGGCCAACGGCGCCGGCGGAAGTGACGAAAGCGCGGCGGGTCATCGAAAGCTTGTTCACGGCTGTCTCCTGGATGGCTTGAACGGTGCCACCAAAATCCAGCGTCAATGTTTCAGGCGCATCTCGGGATGATGAAGGTTTGATAACAATGAACAGGGTAATCCCCCCTCGAGGGGGAGATGTCGCCAGAGGCGACAGAGGGGGTCGCCGCGCGTGGAGCGCTAACCTCCTTCTATCGCAAGAGGCCGAGCCCAGTCGGACCGACCCCCTCTGGCCGCTTCGCGGCTATCTCCCCCTCGAGGGGGAGATAGCGTCGCGCCTAAGCCGCTTGCGGCTCCGGATCGAACGCCGGCTTGCTGGTGTTGATCAGCAGCGAGATACAGGCGGCAGCGATTGCCGTCATGCCGGCGATCAGGAAGGCCAGTTCGTAATTGCCCTGCAACTCGCGCATGGTGCCGCCAAAGGCGGCGGCAGCGGCCGCACCGATCTGGTGCCCGGCGACGATCCAGCCGAACACGATCGGCCCGCTGCGGTCGCCGAACGCCTCGTTGGCGAGCCGCAGCGTCGGCGGCACGGTGGCGATCCAGTCGAGGCCGTAGAGCACGGCGAAGATGATCAAGCTGGTGGCCGAGAAGCCGGAATAGGGCAGATAGATCAGCGACAGGCCACGAATGCCGTAATAGACGCCGAGCAGCTTGCGCGGATCGTAGCGGTCGGTGAGCCAGCCCGACAACGTCGTGCCGATCAGGTCGAAGATGCCCATCATCGACAGCAGGCCGGCGGCCTGCACTTCGCCGATGCCCATGTCGCCGCAGAACGCGATCAGATGCGTGCCGACCAGCCCGTTGGTGGTGAAGCCGCAGACGAAGAAGGTGGCGAACAGATACCAGAACACCCGCGTGCCGGCGGCACGGCGCAGCGTCGAGAACGTATGCGCCAGAAAATTGCCCTGTGACGCAGGCGGAGTGGGCGGCACGTCGTCAGCCTCGGCGCCGTAGCGCACCATGCCGATCGATGCCGGCCGCTCCGGCACCAGCAGCCAGACCAGCGGTATCAGGGCAGCGGTCGCGATCGCGACCGCAATGACAACCGGCTGCCAGCCGCCCGACTGCGCCAGCGCGGCGATCAGCGGCAGGAACACCAGCATGCCCGAGGCGCTGGAGGCCGACATCAATCCCATGACAAGCCCGCGATTGGTCTTGAACCACCGGTTGACGATGGTCGCGCCGAGCACGCTGGCGACAGCACCGGAACCAATGCCCGAGAACACGCCCCAGGTGATGAACAGATGCCACGGCTTGGTCATCAGCAGGCTGAGCGCGGTCGAGCCCGACATCACCACCAGCGAGGCCAGCAGCGTGCGGCGAAGCCCGATGCGCTCCATCAGGGCTGCGGCAAATGGCCCTGTCAGGCCGTAAAGCAGGATGCCGACACCGGCGGCCAGCGAGATGATGTCGCGCCGCCAGCCGAAACTGTTCTCCAGCGGCAGCATCATGACAGAGGGTGCGGAGCGCAGGCCAGCCGCGACCAGCAGGCTAAGGAAGATCACGCCGACCACGACGAAAGCGTAGCGCTGGCCAAAGGGGCGGGATTGAGCTATCATGTTACTGACCGGTACGTTGCAGGTGGAGTATGTATACGTACCGATCGGTAACATTGTCAATCGAGCCACACGATGCCAACCGACAAAAATATTGATCTGACCATCAGCGACGATCATGCGTCGGCGCCGCCGAAAGCAGCCAAGAAGATCCTCGATGTGGCTTATGACCTGTTCTACCGGCGCGGTATCAGGGCGATCGGCGTCGACGAGATCGTCAAGCGTGCCGGCGTCACCAAGCCCAGCCTCTATCGCAGCTTTCCGTCCAAGGATGAACTGGCCGCCTCCTATCTCAGGCAGTACGATCTTGAATATTGGGAGCGTTTCGACGAGGCGGTTGCCGCTCATCCCGGCGACCCGCGCGCACAGATCAAGGCTTTCCTGACCCGCATCGGCAAGCGCACGCAAGTGGCGGACTATCGCGGCTGCGGCATGACCAACGCGGCGGTCGAATATCCCGACCACAGCCATCCGGCCCGTGTGGTCAGCGAGGCCAACAAACAGGAATTGCGCCGACGCCTGCGCGCCATGGCGGTTGCGATGGGCGCGCAAGACCCTGACACGCTCGGCGACGGCCTGCTGCTGCTGATCGAAGGCGCCTATATCAGTGGCCAGCTGTTCGGGCTCGGCGGCCCGGCGCAAGCGGTCGCCCGCAACGCCGACCTGCTGATTGAAGCGAGCTTGAAGAAATAACGTTTGGCGCTACGCTGCGGCAGCTTGCAACGGAGATTGACCGCCATGCGTGCCATTCTGATCCCGCTTGTTCTGGTCGGTCTGGGTCAGGCTGCGCAAGCCGACGGCATTTCCAGCGCCTACACCGATCTGGATTCGAAAAAGGATTGCGTGACCTACGCGCAGGCCGAGGAAGGCGACGGCGACTGGGCCGAACTCGCCTGTTCGGGCTATCGCGGCTATCCCGTACTGATAGCCTATGACGATGCCCGTGAATCGCTGTTCTACGGCTTTCCCCCCGGCGGCGACATGACAACGGTCTGGGAGAGCTTTTCGGGTTTCAATTCGTCCGGAGCCAAGATCGAATGGCGCATCGAAACCACCGGCGACAAGGCTGTGCCCTATGCAGCCATCCATCGCCGCTCGATCAGCAATCCCGAGGACGAGAAAAAGCCGACCGAGGTGCTGCTCGTCGCCAAGGTCGGCCAGATGGACGCCCGCGACGGCTGCACCGTCGGCCTGGTGCTGGCCACCGGCAATCCAACCGCCAACGATCAGGCGCGCAAGCTTGCCGACGACAAGGCACGCATCTTCGCCTGCGGCAAGGACAGGCGCACCGTCATCGGCAATGTGCCGGCTTTCGGCCGAGTGGATAACTGAGCACGGCGGAGATTGGGCATCGCACCCGTAGCTTCGTCATCCACGGGCGGAGCAAGGAGCGTAGCGACGCAGCGCAGACCCGAGGATCCATGCCGCGACATCAACACCGCCGCGGCGGTGCAGAATTCCGTTCCGCCGCACACGTCGCCTGGCGTCACGGCATGGATACCAGGGTCTCCGCGACGCCGCTTTGCGGCTGCTCCGCCCCGGTATGACGAAGTTGGGCTACTTGCTCGCCTTGGCCCGCTCGATCGCGTCGACGATCATCTTCTTGGCATACTTGGAATCGTGCCAGCCTTCGATCTTGACCCATTTGCCGGGCTCGAGATCCTTGTAGTGCTCGAAGAAGTGCTGCACCTGCTGGCGCGTGATGTCGGGCAGCTGGGTGTATTCGGTAACGTTCTCGTAGCGCAGCGTCAGTTTCGGCGACGGCACGGCAATGATCTTCTCATCCTGGCCGGCATTGTCTTCCATGATCAGCACGCCGATCGGCCTGACGTTGATGACGCAGCCCGGCACCAGGGCGCGCGTGTTGCAGACCAGCACGTCGATCGGATCGCCGTCGCCCGACAGCGTGTGCGGCACGAAGCCGTAATTGCCGGGGTAGCGCATCGAGGTGTGCAGGAAGCGGTCGACGAACAGCGTGCCGGCTTCCTTGTCCATCTCATACTTGATCGGCTCGCCGCCGATCGGCACCTCGATGATGACGTTGACGTCCTCAGGCGGGTTCTTTCCGCTGGCTATGGCTTCAATGCGCATGGCTTAAATCCCTCTCTCGATGGGAGATCGATAGCGGGCGACGCGTCATGGTGCAATGCGGCGAATGGTGCTGGCTGAGATCGGGAGAGGCAATGGCCGAAAGGCCGGGCTGTCATTCCCAGACGAAAGCAACCTTCTTGAGCGCCTTCTGCTCGAAGATCTCGACGCCCTCGGCTACATCGCGGCCGCCGGCGCCGGCATAGAAGGCGAGTGCGTTCTGGTTGTCTTCCAGCGCCCACACGACCATGCCTTTCAGCCCGTGATCGGCCAACCGCGCCTTGGCTGCCGAAAACAGGCGGCTGCCGAGCCCGATGCCCTGATATTCCGGCCGCAGGTACAATTCGTAGATTTCGCCTTGCTGCCTGAGTTCACGGGCGCGGTTCTTGCCGATCGTCGCATAGCCGGCAATCTTTCCGCCGATCTCGACCACCAGAACAGTGGCGGCGCGGCGAATCGCATTTGCCCACCAGTCGGCACCTCGACGGTTGATCATCGATGTCAGGGTGCGGTGCGGAATGATGCCGGAATAGGCGCCGCGCCAGGCCTCCAGATGCACCTCGGCGATGGCACTGGCATCGCGCGGGTCGGCTTTCCGGATGTCGATCGTCAGCGTATTCATGATTTGTTAACCATAAACCCGCATCGCCCGATTGCAAGAGTCCCGGCGGCCCGCCGGCTGCTTTCTCACAGGCGATCATGACACTGATGACATCAGGCAAAGCCTGCTTGAAAACGCGCTCAGCCGAGGCGGATGGCGTGGGCTTTCGAGAACCGGAGCGGAGCGTAGCTTTACACGTGAGCACCGGCCTACGCCGGCCGAAGCCTGCCTGCCAAGCCGCTCATGAGTGAGTGCTTCGGCCGGCGAAGGCCGGAAGCGCAGAAAACCGCGTCAGGCGTCCAACTGAGTAGCGTTTGCAGGCGGGCTTTCAGATTTCGACCAGATGGTCGTCAAGTTCGTTGCTGTCGCCCACTGTGACCGGGAAATGCTCGGCCAGCACCGCACCCACCTGCTCGATCGCCTTGACGAAGCCATCGGCAAGCCGGTCGTCGCCGGCATGCGCGGTAAGGTCGCGCACGACACCGTCCCAGACATGCTGGCCGACCTTGGCGTCGATGCCCGAATCGGCAACCACTTCGGCATAGCGCTCAGCGATCGAGACGAAGACCAGTACGCCGGTGCGCGCCGTGGTGCGGTGGACGTTGCGGGCAAGGAACTGCTTGCTCGCGTTGGCGTGCGCCGCCTGGTAGCGCAGCCGCCTCGGCACCAGATGGATGCGCAGGCCGGGCAGCGCCCACAACAAGGCCAGCACGCAGGCAAGCGCCAGGAGCTGGGCGAGGACGAAATGCGGCAGCCGGATCGACAGCCACCAGGCCTCCAGACCGTAGCCGACCGCCAGGCTGACGATCAGCATGCACACGGTCGCCATGAAGGCGGCCGGGAAGAAATAGCCGTCGCTGGCATGCGCCACGACGCAGTAGATCTCGCCGTCGGTTTTCTCCTCGGCGGCGCGGATCGTGGTTGCGATGCGCTCATGATCCTGCGGGCTGATTGGTCGTGTTGCCATGATATGTCTCACCAGCTTCCTGAAGAACCGCCACCACCCGATGAGCCGCCGCCACCGGAAAACCCGCCACCGCCGCTTGATCCCGAAGACCAGCCACCACCGGAGCTCCCCGACGACCAGCCGCCCGAAGACGAACCCGTTGTCCAGCCACTGCTGCCCGAGTACCCGCTTGGCCCACGGCCGTAACGAAACGTCATGCCCAGCCATCTGTACACGCCCGGCGACAGCTTCGTGCCGAACATCGGCGGCAGGAACGCCATCGCCAACCCGCCGAAAAACATCGTCGCCCACAGGATCAGGAACACGGCAACGATCGGATCGATGGACGTGCCGTCATCGGCGGGATTGCGCTTGCCTCGCGCTTCCAGTTCTTCGGGATTGCCCTCCAGCACCATGACCATGTCATCGACGGCTTTGCTGATGCCGCCGGAGAAGTCGCCGGCGCGGAAGGCCGGCACCATGTCATTTTCGATGATCAGCTTGGTGTGCAGGTCGGTCAACGTACCTTCCAGCCCATAACCGACCTCGATGCGCATCTTGCGGTCGTTCGGGGCAACCAGCAGGAGCACGCCATTGTTCTCGCCCGCCTGGCCAAGTTTCCAGAAGCGGAACAGGCGGTTGGCGTAGGGCTCGATCTCCTCGCCATCGAGGCTGGGGATCGTCGCGACGACGATCTGGTCGGAACCTTTTGTCTCGAAACCGGCAAGCTTCCGCGTCAGCTCCGCCTTCGTCCCGGCATCGATGATGCCGGCATTGTCGACGACACGGCCGGTCAGCGCCGGCAGGTCGGCCGCGTAGGCCATGACGCAGGAGAACAGCACGACCGCGGCAATCAGGACAGCCGAGGCGAGGCGGTCGCGTTCCGACAGGCTGATGCTGGGTATCGTCATGCCATCACCAGCTTCCCGACGAGCCGCCGCCGCCGGACGAACCGCCGCCGCCGGAAAAGCCTCCACCGCTGCTTGACCCCGAAGACCAGCCGCCGCTGGAACTTCCCGACGACCAGCCACTACGGGAGGATCGCCGGCTTGGCTCGAAGGTCATGCCGAGCCAGCGGTAACGGCCGGGACCAAGCTTCTGGCCGAAGATCGGCGGCAAGATGGAGACAGCAAGACTGCCGACCATAATGGTTATCCATATGCCGATGAACACGGTGAAGAACAGGTCGTCGGACTCGAAGGGCGCCTGCTGGTTGCGCTCGCCGCGCGCCTCCAGCTCCTCCGGATTGCCTTCCAGCACCATGACCATGTCGTCGACGGCTTTGCTGATGCCGCCGGAGAAGTCGCCGGCGCGGAACGCCGGCACCATGTCGTTTTCAATGATCAGCTTGGTGTGCAGGTCGGTCAGCGTACCTTCCAGCCCATAACCGACCTCGATGCGCATCTTGCGGTCGTTCGGCGCAACCAGCAGCAGCACGCCGTTGTTTTCCTTCGCCTGCCCAAGTTTCCAGAAGCGGAACAGGCGGTTGGCGTAAGGCTCGATCTCCTCGCCCTCGAGGCTCGGGATCGTCGCCACGACGATCTGGTCGGAGCCTTTTGTCTCGAAATCGGCAAGCTTCCGCGTCAGCGCCGCCTTGGTCGCGGCATCGATGATGCCGGCATTGTCGACGACACGGCCGGTCAGCGCCGGAAGATCGGCGGCGAGGGCGGTGAAGGGAAGGAAGAAGAGGCTTAGAAGAGCGAAAAGGAACCCTAGGCTTGCGTTCCGGGGCGCCCCCCTCTGCCCTGCCGGGCATCTCCCCCTCAAATGGGGAGATTGGCCGTCATCTCCGCTTTCGCCAATTTGCAACGTCGCAAGATCGGCGTCAGCGCCGAAGCTGCCAATCTCCCCCCTTGAGGGGGGTGAGGACTGATCCGCGCAGCGGACGGGAAGCCAATTGCTTGGCTTTCCGAACGACGAACGCCCGAAGCGGAAGCGAAGGGCCGGTTCCGGTAGGACAGAGGGGGGTGTTTGCACGCCAGCAGCCCGTCATTTCGCGGGATTTATTCCGATGACAGTCGACGTTCACCCGCCCTGCTTCGTGCCGAAATCGACCTTCGGCGGCTGCATCTTGTCTTCGGCGACAGTGAAATTGGCAAAGGGCTCATTGCCGCGGAACCAGAAGGTCGCCCACAGCACCGAGGGGAAGGTCCTCAGCGTCAGATTGTAGTCCCTGACCGCCTGGATGTAGTCGCGCCGCGACACCGCGATGCGGTTTTCGGTGCCTTCGAGCTGGGCTTGCAGCGCCAGGAAATTCTGATTGGCCTTGAGGTCGGGATAGGCCTCCGAGACCGCGATCAGCCGCGACAGCGCGCTGGTCAGCCCCGCCTGGGCATCCTGAAACTTCTTGAGGGCTTCGGGATCCTTCAGCGTTTCCGGTGTTACCGTGATCTGCGTTGCCTTGGCGCGCGCCTCGACCACCGCGTCGAGCGTATCCTTTTCGTGCGAGGCATAACCCTTCACCGTCTCGACCAGGTTGGGGATGAGGTCGGCGCGGCGCTGATACTGGTTCAGCACCTCGCTCCACGCCGCCCTGGCGTTTTCTTCCGCTGTGGGGATGGTGTTGTAGCCGCAGCCGGCAAGCAGCGGCAGCACGATCGCCATCATCAGGAAGGCGGGCAGCGTGCGGAAAATGGACGGCGAGGCAAGGCGCTGGGCAAACATGATGGGGTCCCTCGGTAGAAGTTGCACGCGAAGCATTACCACAATCAGCGCGCAAGAAAACCGCCCGGGCCGGCAGCCCCTCGCCTGCCATGCCCGATGCCGCTGCAAGGGTCTGTGATTGGCCGTACGAACGCGATAAGGTCCACAAAACGGGACATCATCATGGCGGAGCGCCAGGACAGCGAGAAGGAATCGCGCCGTATCCTCGAGCGCATCGC
Organism: Mesorhizobium sp. M0088; assembly: GCF_040322895.1. Lineage (NCBI taxonomy): Bacteria > Pseudomonadati > Pseudomonadota > Alphaproteobacteria > Hyphomicrobiales > Phyllobacteriaceae > Mesorhizobium > Mesorhizobium sp. M0088. The sequence goes on along the minus strand of NZ_JAMYUI010000004.1, from coordinate 54,642 downwards.
GCACGAGACGAATCCGGCGGGCGACTCGTTTGCGGGGCGGGCCGCGAAAGGCATGCGCGATCACGTCACCGCGGCCGATGCCGATCGCGCCGATCCGATCGAAGTCTGGGGCACCCGCTTTGGCCGCACGCTGGGCCTGCTGCTGGCGCTGGGCCTGATGGTCTGGCTCGTGCTTTACGTCATCCGGGGCAGTTAGGAATCAAACGAAAATGAGCGCCGAACAAACCGACGCGCCGCGTGCGGTCATCGTCATTTCCAGCCATGTCGCGCGCGGCTCGGTCGGCAACCGTGCCGCCGTCTTTGCGCTGGAGACCCTGGGGTTCCCGGTCTGGGCGGTGCCGACCGTCATCCTGCCCTGGCATCCCGGCCATGGACGGGCAACACGGATCGTACCGCCGCTCGACCAGTTCAAGGCGCTGATGGCCGATCTCGAGCGGGCGCCATGGCTGGGTGAAGTCGGCGCCGTGTTGTCCGGCTATCTCGGCGAGGCCGGCCAGGCCGAGGCCGTCGCCTCGCTGGTCGCCGCGGTGAAGGCAAGGACACCCGGCGCCGTCTATATCTGCGATCCGGTGATGGGTGATTCGGGCGGCCTCTACGTGCCCGAGCCGACAGCCATCGCCATGCGCGACCGGCTGATGCCGATCGCCGACATAGCCACCCCCAACCGCTACGAACTGGAATGGATGGCCGGCGCCGCGTTGCCCGACCTGAAATCGGCGATCGCGGCAGCGCTCCACGCCGGACCATCGACCATGCTGGTCACCTCTGCGCCGTCGATGATGACGGGCGGCACCGGCAATCTGCTGCTCGATAGCAGCCAGGCGCTGCTCGCCGAACATCGCCTGATCGACAAGCCGCCGAATGGCCTGGGCGATCTGACGGCGGCCGTCTATCTGGCACGTATCCTGTCCGGCCAGCCGCCGGTCAAGGCGCTGCAATCGACGACGGCGGCGGTCTACGAGATCCTGGCGCGCACCGCCAAGCGCGGCGGCGACGAACTGCAGCTCGAAACCGATGCGCAGAGCCTGTCGCATCCGATGGCGATGGTCCAGCTTCGCCACCTCACGCATCCGGGGCGGGGCCGCCGGGCGTGACGTCGACTGAGGCCGTGCTTGTCGGCGTCGACGGCTGCAAGGCCGGCTGGATCGCCGTCCGGTGCGCTTTTGGCATGGCACCGTCGGTCGGTGTCTTTGCAACCTTCACTGCCCTGCTCGCATCCCTTCCCGAAGACGCTGTCATCGCTGTCGACATGCCGATCGGCCTACCCGACTTTTCGGGCAAGGGCGGGCGCGGCCCCGAAGCGCTGGTGCGGCCACTGCTCGGGGCACGCCAATCCAGCGTCTTCTCGATCCCCTCCCGCGCCGCGCTCTATGCGGAGACCAATGATTTCACCACCATCGAAGCCTGGTATGCCGCGCACATCAGGGCAAGCGAGGTGGCCCTGACCACATCCGACCCGCCGCGCGGAGTCTCGATCCAGGCGTTCGGCATTTTTGCCAAGATCCGCGAGATCGACGCCCTGCTGATCGCGCGACCCGATCTGCGCGGCCGTGTGTTCGAATCGCATCCGGAAGTCGCTTTCTGCCGCCTGAACGGCGATCAGGCCATGCAACTGCCGAAGAAGATCAAGGGCAGCATCAATCCGGCCGGCATGGCGGAACGCAAGGCTCTGCTTTGCCGGCATGGCTATGACACGGCCTTTCTCGACCAGCCGCCACCGCGCGGCGCCGCCGCCGACGATTTCCTCGACGCGGCCGCGATGACGCTGATCGCCGGTCGCATCGCCAGCGGTGAGGCACGGCCGCTGCCCGACCCGCCGGGCCGCGACAGCTTTGGCATTCCTGTCGCCATCTGGGCGTAACGCTGTTGGCCAAGGTTGCGCTCGATGCATGGCATTTCTAGCCAGCCCTCATAATTCTGCATTGCTCGCGACCGGCTTTTGCCGCTAGAGCCTCTCTAGACCGCAACGAGCTGCCGCATCCAACCCGGAAAGGCTCCAGACGCCGCCCATGTCCCATCTCCCTGAACATCTTCTCGCCGGCTACCGCAATTTCATGAATGGCCGCTATCTCACAGAGAGCGGGCGCTATCGCGATCTCGCTCGGGAAGGCCAGGCGCCGGAGACGATGATCGTCGCCTGCTGCGATTCGCGTTCGGCGCCCGAGGCGATCTTCGATGCCGGGCCCGGCGAACTCTTCGTGCTGCGCAATGTCGGCAATCTGGTGCCGCCCTATGCTCCCGACGGCGAGTTCCATTCGACCTCGGCGGCGCTTGAATTCGCCGTACAGAGCCTCAAGGTCAAGAACATCGTCGTCATGGGCCATGGCCGCTGCGGCGGCATCCGTGCAGCGCTCGACACCAATTCCGCGCCGCTTTCGCCGGGCGACTTCATCGGCAAGTGGATGAGCCTGATCGCGCCGGCGGCCGAAACCGTCTCCTCCAGCACCTTCATGACCGCGTCGGAGCGCCAGACCGCGCTGGAGCGCATCTCGATCCGCTATTCCATCGCCAACCTCAGAACCTTTCCCTGCGTCTCGATTCTCGAGGGCAAGGGGCGACTGTCGCTGCATGGGGCCTGGTTCGATATCTCGACCGGCGAACTCTGGACGATGAACAAGGAAACCGGCGATTTCGAACGGCCGGAGCTGGGATGAACACAGCGGCGCGCAAGGTGGTAAACATCAGGTCGGCCGCTTTGACGGCGGCCGCGCTGCTGATAGCGATTATTGCCGCCCGCGCCGATGATCGTGCCCTCATCAGCCGCTGGTATTCGGCGCTGCTGGTCGCCGACCGCACCGAACTGTCCGACCTGCTCGCCGATGATGTCCGCATCAAGCTGGACGACCTCGGCATCGTGCAAAGCAAGCAGGAATTCATCGCCTCGATGGACGAATGGAAAGGTGCGGTTGCGGGCGCAGCGATCCGGCATCGGATCGAAAAGAGCGAAGGCGGGGTCACCACCGTGGTCGCCTGCTACGACTTTCCCAACAATGACAAGCTCATGCATGAGACTTTCGCGGTGACCGACGACCGCATCACCGCCAGTTCGCAAGCGGCAATCGCCGAGACGTGCGACGGCTTCTGACGCCATCCTGAGGGCCGAGCCGTTGCGCCTTGCGAGGCCTCGCCCTACATCGGGGACGACCAAACCTCTCCCCGTCAACGATCGAAAGACTGTCCATGCCTTCCACGAAAGCCGTCGACCTCGCCGCCCATCCGCTGACCGCGTGGCAAGGGCCGCTCGGCCTGCCCGATTTCACGCGCATTGGCGATGGCGACTTTTCCCCGGTCTTCGACGCGGCGCTGAAGGCGCACGAGGCCGAGATCGAGGCGATCGCCGGCAACAAGGATGCGCCGACCATCGAGAACACGCTTGCCGCGCTGGAACTCGGCGGCGAAGCGCTCGATCGCGTCTCGTCGATCTTCTGGTGCCGCGCCGGCGCCTACACCAACGAGACGATCCAAGCGCTGGAGCGCGACATCTCGCCGAAAATGTCCAGGCATTTCTCGGCGATTTCGATGAATGAGCGGCTGTTTGCCCGCATCGACGATCTCTACCAGCGCCGCGAGAGCCTGAAGCTCGACGCAGAGACCCTGCGGGTCCTGGAAAAGACCTGGAAGGGTTTTGTCCGCTCCGGCGCCAAACTCGATGCCGACGGCAAGAAGCGGCTGGCCAAGATCAGCGAGGAATTGTCCTCGCTCGGTACCAGCTTCGGCCAGAATGTGCTGGCCGACGAGAGCGACTGGGCACTGTTCCTCGATGAGGCCGACCTTGCCGGCCTGCCGGACTTCGTGAAAAGCTCGATGGCCGAAGCCGCCGAGATACGCGGCCAGAAGGGCCGCTACGCCGTCACCCTGTCGCGCTCGATCTACGAGCCGTTCTCGACCTTCTCCGAGCGCCGCGATCTGCGCGAGATCGCCTTCCGCGCCTTCACCATGCGCGGCCAGAATGGCGGCGCCACCGACAACACGAACGTGGTGCGCGACATGCTGCGCCTGCGCGCCGAGAAGGCAAAGCTGCTCGGCTACGCCTCCTTCGCCGCGCTGAAGCTCGACGACACCATGGCCAAGACACCGAAGGCCGTGCACGCGCTGCTCGACCCGGTGTGGGAAAAGGCGCTTGAGAAGGCAGCAAGCGACCAGATCGAATTGCAACGGTTGGCGACGGAGGCCGGCAGCAACGAAAAATTCGCTGCCTGGGACTGGCGTTTCTACCAGGAGAAACTGCGCGCGGAAAAATTCGCCTTCGACGAGGCGGAACTGAAGCCCTATTTGCAGCTCGACCGCATCATCGACGCTTGCTTCGATGTGGCGACACGGCTGTTCGGCATCACCTTCGAGGAGAAGAAGGGCATCGCTGCCTGGCACCCCGACGCCCGCGTCTTCGTGGTGAAAAATGCCGACGGCAGCGAGCGCGGCCTGTTCCTCGCCGATTATTTCGCCCGGCCCTCGAAGCGCTCCGGCGCCTGGATGAGCGCGCTGCAGTCCGGCTACAGGTTCGGCCACGGTGCGAGCCCGGTCATCTACAACATCATGAACTTCGCCAAGCCGCCGGCCGGCGAGCCCGCGCTGCTGTCGGTCGACGAGGCGAAGACGCTGTTCCACGAGTTCGGCCACGCGCTGCACGGCATGCTGACCGACGTCACCTGGCCGTCGGTAGCCGGCACCTCGGTCAGCCGCGACTTCGTCGAATTGCCCTCGCAGCTCTACGAGCACTGGCTGACCGTGCCGGCGGTGCTGGAAAAACACGCGCTGCACGTCAAGACCGGCAAGCCGATGCCCAAGGCGCTGCTCGACAAGATGCTGGCCGCGCGGACTTTTGGCGCTGGCTTTGCAACAGTAGAGTTCACCGCATCCGCGCTGATGGACATGGCTTATCACGCACGGCCGGATGCGCCTGAAGTACCACTTCGTTTCGAAACCGAAACGCTTGCAGAGCTGCACATGCCGGACACCATAGCCATGCGTCACCGCACCCCGCATTTCGGCCACGTCTTCTCCGGCGACGGCTATTCGGCCGGCTATTATTCCTACATGTGGTCGGAAGTGCTCGATGCGGACGCTTTCGCCGCCTTCGAGGAGACCGGCGACCCCTTCAACCCGGCGCTCGCCGAACGGCTGCGCAAGAACATCTACGCCGCCGGCGGTTCGAAGGATCCGGAAGAACTCTACACCGCCTTCCGCGGCAAGATGCCGTCGCCCGAAGCGATGATGGTGAAGCGGGGATTGGTGTAGCACCGGATAATCTCCCCCCTCGAGGGGAAATGGCCGCGAAGCGGCCAGAGGGGGTCGGTTCGACCGGGCTCGGCCTGTTGCGGCAGAAGAAGGTTGGCGCATTATGTCAGGCGACCCGCTCTGTCGCCTTCAGCGACATCTCCCCCTCAAGGGGGGAGATTGCCAGCATCCTTCCAAGGATCCGTCACCCTTGGCCACACCGGCCGCGTCAGCTTGGTATAATTCGTCACCGCCGGATTGCTGGGATACGAGCTCGGCGCCGAGACATAGATGATCTCGGCGGCGATCGGCTCGAAGCCGGCGTAGAAATGATTGGTCGACTTGATCAGCAGTATGTCCTTGGCCATCGGATCGACGCCGATGTTGGAAAAGATATCCGGCTCGAAGGTCTGCGTGCGATTGGTGTTGAGGATGATGTCGACCTCGGTGCCTTCGAAGCGGACCAGCGCCGTCGGCCCCAGCGTCACCCGGCTTGGCCCGAAACTCTGCCAACCCTCCGCAACCGCTTTCAGCACGCGCACGCGCGCGTCGATCGGCTCGCCGGCCTGCGGCCCGGCCTTGCCGCCGAAGCGCAGGTCGATGACCGCGCCCTCGCCCGCCGCCAGGCAGAAGGTGACCGCGATCGGATCCCAGATCGTCGCCACGGCGAACTTGTCCAGGCCACGCGCCAGCATCTGGCGCAGCACGAAGGTGCCGTCGCCGGGCACACCGCCGCCGGGATTGTCCCAGATATCGGCGATGACCACCGGCTTGCCGGGATTCTCGCCGCGCACGGCCAGCGCCCGGTCGATGCCGTTGGCGGCGCTCAGCATGGTCATCGCCGTCTTTTCGCGCAGCGCGTAGAGTTCCCGCCCCAGCCGCTCCGCCAGCGCGTCACCCTTGGCCTTGTCATTGTCGGTGACGACCAGGATGCGCGTGCCCATTTCGGCCACGTCGGCCGCCATGAAGCCATGGATGACCGAGACCGACAGCACGCCGTCCTTGCCGTGCAGAGCCTTGATGCGGTCGACGAAGGAGCGCATCGGCTCGCGGCTGGTCGGCAGCACCTGGATCATGCGGCAATCGAAACTCGAGATGACCGGCTTGATCTCGCCCCTCGCCGCCGCAAGCCCAAGCTCGACGACGTGTTCGCCGCGCTCATAGAAATCGGTGTGCGGAAATTCGAGGAAGTAGGCGAGGATGTCGGAGGCCGCCACGCGCTTCGGTGTCAGATGGCTGTGCGGATCGAGTTCCACGGCGATCACCACCTCCGGCCCGACCATTGCGCGAACCCGTTCGAGCAGGTCGCCTTCGCAGTCGTCATAGCCTTGCGCCACCATGGCGCCATGCAGGCCGAGGATGACAGCATCGACCGGCAGCGCGGCCTCGATCTGGCCAAGGATCTCGTCGCGCAGAGCCTCATAGGTCTGCCGCTGCACCAGGCCGCCCGGCTCCGCCCAGGTGGCGGTGCCCTCGATGACATCGAGGCCTTCGGCCGCTGCCCGCCGGCGCAGCGCCACCATCGGCGAGGAGCACAGCGTCGGCGTGTCCGGATGTTTGCCGGGCCCGGCATAGAAGGCCATCTCGAACGAGGCCCTATCGGTCGGCACCGGCGAGAAGGTGTTGGTTTCCGTCGCCAGCGAGGCGGTGAAAATGCGCATGAAAGCTCCGTCCGTGAATAGGCGTTATTTGACCGCCCCGAGCGCCAGCCCGCGAACGAGGTAGCGCTGCAGCCAGATGAACAGGATGGCCACCGGCAAGGTCGCCAGCAGCGTCGCGGCCATGACGTGGTGCCATTCGATGGTGTAGCGGCCGGCGACCAGCGAAAACACCTGGATCGGCAGCGTATAGCTTTCCTGGCTGCGCAGCATGGTGAGCGCCACGACGAATTCGTTCCAGGCATTGATGAAGGTGAAGATCGCGGTCACCGCGATCGCCGGCAGGCAGAGCGGCAGGAACACCTTGCGCAAGGTCAGCCAGCGGCCGGCGCCCTCCATCCAGGCGGCTTCCTCGAGATCGCGCGGAATGGTGTCGAAATAGCTCTGCAGCATCCACACCGTGAAGGCGACGTTGAAGGCCATGTAGATGAAGCCGAGCGCCGTCGTGCTCTCGACCAAGCCCCAAGCCGCCATCAGCCGGAACAGGCCAAGCACCAGCACGATCGGCGAGATCATCTGCGAAATCAGCAGGAACTGGCGCAAGGCGCCGTAGCCGGCAAAGCGGAAGCGCGACATCGCATAGGCCGCCGGAACCGAGATCAGGATGGCGCCGACGGTGGCGATCACAGACACGTAGAGCGAATTGAGCAGCGCTTGGCCAAAGCCGGTCGCCACCCACATGTCGGAAAAATTCGACCAGCGGAATTCGCTCGGCCACCAGGTCGGCGACAGCACTTCCTGCCTCGGCTTGACCGCGGTCAGGAACATCACCGCGAAGGGAAAGAGCGTCACCACGATCAGCGGCGCCAGCAGCAGCCAGGCGATGATGGAGCGTTTCAGCTTGCTCGTCATGTGCGTTGCTCCCGCATCGCCAGCCGCACATAGATCATGGTGAAGACCAGCAATATGGCGAACATCACCAGCGACACCGCCGATGCTTCGCCCAGCTTGCCGATGCGGAAGGCCAGCTTGTAGAGATGGGTGACCAGGATATCGGTCGAGTTGGCCGGGCCGCCCTGCGTCATCACCCAGATGATCGGGAAGGAATTGAAGACGTAGATGGTGTTGAGCACGATGGCGATGTTGATGAACGGTTTCAGGAGCGGAAAGGTGATTTCGCGGAACTGCTGCAGCGGCGTCGCCCCTTCGAGCGCCGCCGCCTCGTAGAGATCGTCCGGAATCGACGACAGCCCGCCGAGAAAGATCGTCGTCGTGAACGGCACCGTCACCAGGATACCGATCAGCACCTGCATCGGGAAAGCGGTCTCGGCGCTCGCCAGCCATTGGATGTTGTGATCGATGAGCCCGAGGCCGATCAGCGCCGAATTGAGCATGCCGCTTTCGCCGCTCAGCGCCCAGCGCCAGACCACCGCGGTCATGGTCAGCGACACCGCCCAGGGCAGCATGATGATGACGCGGGCGATGCCGCGGCCATAGAAATCGGTGTTGAGGATCATCGCCACCGGGATCGACAAGAGAAGCGCACCGCCGACCACCATCACCGTCCATTGGCCGGTGCGCCAGAGCGCGGCCGTGAAATCGGGATCGGCAGCGAGTGCCGCGAAATTGGCGAAGTCGTTGAAGTCGCGAAGCTGGCCGAAGCGGCTGACCTCATGCGTCGAGATCTGGATCAGGTCCCAGACCGGCCAGAAGATGACCACCGCCGCCAGAAACAGGCTGGGCAAGGTCAGGAGATAGGGCAAGAAACGATTTTGCATCTGCTGGCCTGCAACCTCGGCGTGCTGGATCAGAAGGTTCTGCTTATGCGAATTTCGGATCCGCCGCACCGGGCCGGGAACCTAGGTGTGGCGCGCCCCGCCTGAGTCTGGGGCGCGCCACGGGCGCAGGGAGATACGCCTTATTTCTTCAGCACGGCCCCTATTTCTTCAGCACGGTGTTGGCCTTGGCGGCCGCGTCCTTCAAGCCTGCCTCGGGGTCGCCGCCGAGATAGATCTTCTGCATGGCGTCCGACGTGATCTGGGCGACTTCTTCCCAGCCCGGAATGACCGGCGCGAAGCGGGCGTCGGGCAGCAGCGCGGTGAACGCCGCCAGATCGGCATTGTTGACGTAGTAGTCCATCTTGGCCTCTTCCTTGTTCACCGGCAGGAAGCCTTCGCCTTGCGTGAACTTGGCGCGCTGCTCCGTGGTGAACAGGAAATCGAGCAGCTTCCAGGCTTCGTCCTTGTTCTTGGAGTTCTTGAACATGATGATGGAATCGGTCACGCCATAGGTGCCGCGCGCGCCGGTCGGGCCGGCGGGGATGGCTGCCACGCCGTATTTCAGGTTCGGCGCCTCGTCCTTGATCTGGTTGGACAGGAAGGGTGCGGTGATCATCATGCCGACCTTGCCCTGCTTGAACAGGTTCTGCACGTCTTCGCGGTTGTTGGAGGTGACGCCGGGTTCGGTCAGGCCTTCGTCGATCATCGACTTGTAGAGCTTGGCCGCTTCAAGCGCACCTGGCGTGCTCAGGCCCGAAGTGCCGTCCTTGTTGAGGATCTCGGTGCCCTGCGACCACATCGCATAATAGTAATAGACGTCGGTCTCGATCTCCTTGCCCTGCAGGCCGAAGCCGAACGTGCCCGACCCCAGCGCCTTGATCTTGCGCGCATCTTCCTGCAGCTCGGTCCAGGTTGCCGGCGGCTTGGCGATGCCGGCTTTCTCGAACAGCTCCTTGTTGTAGTACATGGCGCGGGCCGAGGCCGCGATCGGCAGGCCATAGGTCTTGCCGTCCATGATCGAGGGCGACAGGAAGGTGTCGATGAAGCGGTCCTTGAAGTCGGGCTTGATGTAGCCGTCGAGCGGCTCGGCGACATCCTGCTGGACGAAGTCGATCAGCCAGCGCGTGCCGATGATCGACAGATCGGCATTGGTGCCGGCGGTGATGTCGGTGGTCAGCTTCTGCAGCAGCACATCCCACGGCACCACTTCGAACTTGACGGTGATGCCGGGGTTCGCCGCCTCGAATTCCTTCTTGACGTCGGCGAAATAGGGAGCAGTCTTGGCGCTGTACTCGGCCACGGTGACCCGCACCTCGCCCGCATCCGCCTGCGCCGCAATTGCCAGCATGCTCATTCCGGCCATCAGGCCGACAGTCCATTTTGCAAGGCTCATTTGATCTCTCCCATTGATTTTGCGCCTGCGCGCCTCTTCGTGCCGGAACAGAAGATTATGTGACTTTCCTACATTATCGATGATTTGAAGGCTTGCAAGCGGATTATTCTGTTGCTTAATTACATTTACAGGCCTAGGCCTTATGCGATCTGTCAGAGCTCCCGGAGGATGACGCACGGTGGTTTCGCAATCCGAGTTCGAGGGCAGGGCCGAGTTCGAAGGCAGGGCCGAGTTCGAGGGCAAGACCGTCGTGGTGACGGGGGCCGGCGGCGGCCTCGGCACGGCCATCGTGGCGCTGATGGCGCAAAGAGGCGCCAGGGTCGTCGGTTGCGATCAGTCGAGCGAGGCGCTGAACAGTCCGCACCTTGCCTCCCGCCATGTCTTCGATCTTCTCGACAAGGCATCGATAGCGACGGCGATCGGCGCGATCCTCGACCGGGATGGTGTGCCCGACATTCTCGTCAACAATGCCGGCTGGACGCGTGCCGAGACGATTTCGGCGCTCGATCCCGACAGAATAGAGCAGGAACTCGATCTCAACCTGACTGGCGTGATGAATTTCGCCGACCCGCTGGTCAAGGCCATGGCTGGCCGCGGCTCGGGCAGCGTCGTCTTCATCTCCTCGGTCAACGCCATCGCGCATTTCGGCAATCCGGCCTATGCCGCGGCCAAGGCCGGCATCAACGCCTATGCAAAGGCGATCGCCGTCGAGCTCGGCCGCAGCGGCCTGCGCGCCAATGTCGTCTGCCCCGGATCGATCCGCACCGCCGCCTGGGACCACCGCCTTGCCAAGGATCCCGAAATCCTCGGCAAATTGCAGCGGCTCTATCCGCTCGGCCGCATCGTCAACGCCGCGGAAGTGGCGGAAGCCGTCGCCTTCCTTGCGTCCGATCGCGCATCGGGAATAACAGGCGTGGTGATGCCCGTGGACGCGGGACTGACCGCCGGCTGCCTGCCCTTCATCGACGACATATTGGGAGCGTGACAATGACCGATGTCGAGTTTCGCGATCTGTCGAAATCCTTCGGCCAGCACAAGATCCTCGAGAACATCAGCCTCGATATCAAGAGCGGCGAGTTCGTCGTCCTCGTCGGCCCGTCCGGCTGCGGCAAGTCGACCTTGCTGCGCATGCTGGCCGGCCTGGAGACGATCACCTCCGGCGACCTGTTGATCGGCGGCGTGCGCGCCAACGCGCTGCCGCCGCAGCAGCGCAACATCGCCATGGTGTTCCAGTCCTATGCGCTGTTTCCGCATCTGAAGGCAGCTGACAATATCGGCTTTGGCCCGAAGATCCGCGGCGAGACGCGCACGGTGATCGATGAGAAGGTCAAGAAAGCGTCCGGCGTCCTCAATCTCTTCTCCTATCTCGACCGCTATCCCCGCCAGCTGTCGGGCGGCCAGCGCCAGCGCGTCGCCATGGGCCGCGCCATCGTGCGCGAGCCGTCGGTGTTCCTGTTCGACGAGCCGCTGTCCAACCTCGACGCGCAATTGCGCGTGCAGATGCGCGTCGAGATCAAGGCGCTGCACCAGCGGCTGAAATCGACGATCGTCTACGTCACCCACGACCAGATCGAGGCCATGACGATGGCCGACCGCATCGTCGTGATGGACCGCGGCAGAATCCAGCAGGTCGGGGCGCCGCTGGAACTCTATGACAGGCCTGCCAACAAGTTCGTCGCCTCCTTCCTCGGCTCGCCGTCGATGAGCTTTGTGTCCGGTTCGCTCAAGACGGCGCTTGAGAAAACCTGGTTCGAATCGGCCGGTGGCGGGCGGCTTGCGCTTGCCGGCAAACAGGTGCCGGCGGACAGCGCGGTGGAGGCTGGCATCCGGCCCGAGCATTTTATCGTCGGCGAAGCTGTCGACGCGATGGCGATCAGGGTGGATGTCGTCGAGCCCACCGGTTCCGAAACACATGTCTATGGCGCTATCGGTGCTGATACGGTACGCGCCGTGTTCCGCGACAGGGTGCCGGTCAGGCCGGGAGACCTGCTGCCGGTCTCGGTCGACCCCGGCAACATCCATCTGTTCGACAAGGCAACGGGCCTGCCTCTATGAGAATAGCAGCATGAAGACGCCGGCCGACATCATCACGCGCCTGCAGCTGATGTCGCAGGACGGAACGAAGTCGGATCGCAAGCTGGCCGGCTTCGTGCTGGCAGACCTCGATTTCGTTTCCAAAGCGGCGATTTCGGAAATTGCCTTGCGCGTCGGTGTCAGCGAGCCGACGGTGACGCGGTTCTGCCGCAACCTCGGCTGCGAGGGGTTGCGCGACTTCAAATTCTATCTGGCGCAAGCCATCGCCATCGGCGGCCAGTATCTGTCGCCGGAGCCGTTGAGCCGCGATGCCCGCGAACAGCGCATCGCTTCCGCCATCACCGAAGCGGCGATATCGGCCATCCAGCGCGCCAGCGAAAACCTCGACATGACGACGCTGGTCGCCATCGCCGCACGCATCGCTGTTTCCGGTAATGTGCTGTGCATCGGCTCCGGTGGCATTTCGTCCATGATGGCGACCGAAATGCAGAACCGGCTGTTCAGGCTTGGCGTGTCGGTGCTGGCGCAGATCGACGGACAGTTGCAACGCATGTACGCCGCCGTTGCCACCCCCGACACCACGCTGATCGCCTTCTCCGTCTCCGGCTATGCCAGATCGGTCATCGATGCGGTGCAGGTCGCCCAGCAATATGGCGCCACCACGATCGCCATCACCCCGCCGGACTCCGCACTCGCCAAGGTCGCCGACACGGTCATCCATTTCCAGTCGCTCGAGGACGGCAATATCTACAAGCCGACATCGTCTCGCTATGCGCTGCTGTCGATCGTCGACATGATCGTCACCTCGGTCGCCGAGACACGCGGACCAAGGGTTTTGGAGAATCTGCGCCGCATCAAGCAGAGCGTGAACACATTGAAAGTCGACGATCCGCGTTTGCCATTGGGCGATTGAGCCCCTGCGGCCAAGGACATCAGGACTGGCGGCCGAGCGCCTCGATGCTTTTCGCCAATTTCGCCGGATCGCCTTCAATGCGCACGGTCTTCAGTCGCGCGGTGCCGCCGGCGACAACCGAGACAGCGGACCCGGGCACGCCCAGAGCCTTGGCCAGCAGCTTTTCGAGCGCATGATTGGCGGCGCCGTTTTCCGGCACGGCGCGGACACGCGCTTTCAGATGGCTTCGCCCGTCCGCCGTGGTCTCGAAGCCTTCGAGCCTGTCCAGCGCAGCCTTTGGCGTCAGCCGGACAAACAGCTCGGCGCCGTTTTCGCGCAGGCGAAACGGCGTGCTCATAAGGCTATCCTGCTCACAGGATCAGAGGCGCCACCGTGGTGAGCAGAAACTGCCGCAGGAAGAACAGGATCAGAAGCAGGATGATCGGCGAGATGTCGATGCCGCCAAGGTCCGGCATGAAGCGGCGGATCGGCCGCAACGCCGGCTCGGTCAGCCGGTAGAGCATGTTGCCGATGGAACCGACGAACTGGTTCTTCGAATTGACGACGTTGAAGGCGTAGAGCCAGGAAAAGATCGCCGAGGCGATGATGATCCACCAGTAGAGGTCAAGCGCCATGACGATTGTTTGAATGAGGGCGAGCATGCCGGTCTCCAATTGTTGCCGACATGTAGCCATTGCACGCGAAACCGGCAAGGGCCGCCTTTCTGTGGAGCGCCAATACCGGCCCGGTCGGACTGTAGGGCATGTCGCCGACACCCCAACGAAGGCGCGAATACACAAAACCGGCAAGGGCCGCTTTCCGCCGGCGCCAGCTCGACGCTTGACGGCACTGGATTTCGGCAAACCTCCGCCTTGACAGGAAACCGCGGCGCCCGATAAATGCGCCCATCCGCTGGACGGGGCTGTAGCTCAGCTGGGAGAGCGCGTCGTTCGCAATGACGAGGTCAGGAGTTCGATCCTCCTCAGCTCCACCAGCGGAATTTAGAAGGCATATCTCCCAGTAAAATCAACAAGATAGCCGAAATGGCCTTTTTAGTTTGGCCCACGCGTTTGGCCCACGTTTCAGGCCACATCTCCGGTCCATCGTCGCCGGTGTGTGCCCTTCGCCATTGTTCCGATCATCCCGAACGACCAAGTTCTACCCCATTGCAGACCTTGCAACTACCAACCATAAATTCAGAATGACAACTCTACCGACCACTGTTTTGCCGATCTTTGCCGCCGCCGGATGGTTTCCTGAGCGCAAGGTGCCTGTGCCCCCAGCGGTCCCGGCTAATCATCCGGTGGCTGCCATCCTCAGCGAGTTCGATGGCCTCAATGTCGGCAAGCTCGGCCCCGGGATGGAATGCGCCCGGAGCGATGTCAGCTTTGGCTGGCCTCCAGACGAAGGCTACGACGAAATTTCCGAAATTGGAGCCCTGCTTCAGACAGAGCTGGCTTGCTTTGCCACAGCTCACAACAATCACCAAAGCCTGTATATCGATGGAAGGGGCCGAGTATTTGTGGTGTCCCCGATTATGAGCGGCATCAGCTTAATGGGACGCACTTTTGGCGAAGCGATGGAGCGCGCCCTACTAGGCCGAAAGGCGTCACCCCTGCTTCTGCCATCACATGATAGAGTATCTTGGTATGGAGAGGTGCTTCTGCGTGGAAACCCTCAAATCATGAACATTGAGGAACTGGAGACGGGATAGGACGTCCGACTGCTTCCACCCAATTCGGCCGTTGCAGCAACACCCTCAGATGGTCGCGGGGAAACCTCAGCGCCACTCAGCGCAGCCTCTACGGGGCGGGCTCAATGAACCTAACAGGCAACGTTGCGGCGATCTCCTCAGCCATCCCCGGCAAGAGCCGTTCGAGGGCCTGACGGGTCCGCAAGTAGGACTGTGGTCGCCATGATGGCTGACCGCTGCGCGTTCCTGACCTGTACTGAATGATCCATTGGATTTGGTTGCGACATTCGATGATCCGGGTCGCCTTGGCCTCGCTGAAGTCCCATCTCAGGACTACGCGGGAATAGTTGTCTGCTTCCTCGCAAGCCGGATTAAGGGCGCGTGGGGTTCTGCTTCTGCTCACTGTCTGAATTGCCTTCCTGTTGCTGTGGTGTTGATGGTTTCCGGGGCTGCCGGGGCTGCGCTGAACGCGGTGAAGCAATCCGGGCGCACAATGTGCCTCCAGACCAAAGCGCCGCTGCGCGCAGGGTGTTTGAGTGGGGTAGAGCCCGAAGGGGGCTTTGAGCTTGGGGCAATGGTTCACCGGGGATGGCGACCTGACCCCCTTCGGGAATGGTGGTCCTGCTATTATATGCCTAGGTCGAGACGCATCTTGGCAGCGGCCTGAGCATGTCGGGTGAGCAATGCCCAATCCCCACGCACAACGGCCCGCCTAAACTCTGACAACTCGGCTTCGTCGATATGTTCTGACCAGCTTTCGAGGGTCAGCCCGACCGGCGCTAGGACGCTCCGTACAAGCCGCTGGGTAAACGCGGCCTCGACCACTTGGGCCTCCAACTGGTCCACGCCCGCCGCTTCAAAGTCGATCACGCCTGTTTCCGCGAAGGTGTCCACCACGGCCTGCTGAACCTCAACCGGCTGCGCTTCCGCCCAGCGGTTCAACGCCCTGTCAGCACCATCAGAAAGCTCTTGGTGCGTTGTCTCGGCTTTCTGTTCCGGTGTCAGATCGTCATCCCCCTGCTCAACCGCCACCTCCGGGGTTTCCCCCGAAGGCTGTTCTGGGGCGACTGAGCTTACCGGAAAGACCCGTAGCCGTAGGGCGCAACGGCCAGCTCGACCGCCGCCGCATAATCCTTGGCGCTGATCTCGCCCGCCTCGACCATCTGGCGGGCCTGCTTAGGTCCAAGCTGAATGCCTCCGATGGTCACCGGAAGGCTGTCGACAAGGGCGCGGGGCGGGATGGCGAAGGCACTGTTCGACGGGTCGGCTTTGGCGTTGATCTGCTCCACCGTCGTCTTGCCGTTGCTGATCGAGACCCTCTGGCTGAGTTGGCCGCGTTGCTGGGCCTGATACCATTGGTTGCCGGCTAACGAGACCTCCGTCGCGGCAGCGACCTGGGCCTTCACGCGATCCTCTTTCTCGGTGTAGTTGGCCACCGCTGCGGCGTGGCGCATCCTGTCGATATGTTCCGCCCGCTGGGCTGGGCTCATGTTCATGATCGCCTGCTCTGCTGCGGTCGGCGCGGCTGTGGGCTTGTGGCTGGCGTTCTCGTTCATCTGGGCTTCGCTGTATCTGGACATCTGGTCGTGTGTTCCTTTCAAAGGTGATGGTTCCCACAGCGGACTGCTGCGAGGTTTGGGTGCTGGTGGTGGTGATGGTGCTGAAGGCCTCAGCGGCGCGGCTGGAGCCCGTAGCTATGGACTGGTGGTGCTGGAGTGTGGTCGGCCCCTGAAGGCGCTACGGCAGGCCTTAGGGTGGCCGTGCGGGGGCGCAAGTACAGGTCGGCCATCCGCCGCATCATGTTCCCGCCTTCAAGCTCGCGATAGCCGTAGACCGCGTAGCATCGCCCGGCGACGATCAATGCATCGGGGATGCCGCAAAGCCGGTCGAGTTCGGATGGCTCCCCTTCCTCCATCTTCTCCAAGGCTCTGATGATAGCGAGGGCCTGATCTCGGGTCGGCCAATCTGCAAGGGCAGGAAGGAACTGGCTCATTGGCCTTCCCTGTGGTGCTGGAGCCACGGCGTCTTGGCGTGAGCCTTGGCGGTCCCGAAGCGAAAGAGGTGGTTGAGGTGTTGACCCCCATCACGCTCGTCGTCGTACCGGCCAAAGTCGCGGTCAGCGTCCCACCTCGGTCCAATCCAAGCCAGTGACTTGCGGATTAGGTCGAACTGGTCACGCTTGACCTGACCCAGCCGCTTCCATGCGAACTGCGCGTAGTGGATGGCGATGCCCTTCTCACGCCGCTTCTCACGTCGATCCGCGGCCGCCTTGATGGACTGGGTGCGCGCCTGTTTGGTCCTGAGAGAGAGCTTGGTGTCGGGGACGTTGCGATAGCCGGGGGCGTTGACGAGGTGCTGTTTCCAGTCAGTGCGGTCGCCTTGGGATGCCCTGAGGGCTGTCTTGGCCTGCCGCTTGGCGGTGACGGTGGCTATGGCAAGGGCGTCGTCGGGGTCGTGGTCCTGATCGTCTGGTGTGGTCTCTCGCTCATGCAGGAATAAGGCCCTGTCGAACGGTCGTGTGTCGTCGGTCATGTCATGCAGTTTCCTCTCGGGATTGTTGTCCGGTTGTCGCTTGGAAAAGGGGAGGCTGGCAGGGTCATTTTCAGCCGATGTAACGTCATGTGTAATAGGTACCTTGTAACGACACTTAAGATTCGCCCTGAGGGTTCACCTTGAGCTGGAGACATCCTGAGACCACCAGAAGAAAGAGGCGGAAGCCTCCCCCCAGCAGCCCACCTTCAGATTGACTTCTGGCCATCGCTCTAAGGTGTCAGACCACGGAGCTGAGGTGTTAATCAGAAGGTAGCCTCAAGGCTGAGACATCAGAGGGAGGGACTTCCGTCCGCTCCTGTGTCTGATCAACACGCTATGTCGACCATATCGGGCTCATGCGACACCTTGAGGTGACCCTTAAGTGTGACCCTGATCCGAGCATGGGCTTTGCTGATCTGGCCAGTTCGATTGCCGACATAGTGAGAGACCATCCGAGTGGACGCTCCCGTGATCCTGCTCATGTCAGCCTGAGCGACATTCGGGAAATGGTCGAGAAGCCATCTGACCTGACCCTCAGGGTCTAACTTGTGTCTGCGACCGACCATGAACTCGCCAAGCGCCACCTGAGCGGCCACCGCCACCGGACTGGACGTGATGTCGGTCTTGATTGTCTGGACAGCGTCCGCCCATCGCTGGTCGATCCATGCCTGTCCCTTGGGTGATATGACATCGAATGGACGTCCGACGATGGAGAAGACACGCTTCCCCAACCCTGACCTGACTGACTTCATGGTCAGCCGCCGCCGCGTGACGTGCTTCCTTTCGGCGAAAGAGGCATGCTTGGGAGTTTGGTCTTCAGTCTCGTGCTGGAGAATGCCGAGCCGAGACAGGACATCGCGGACCTGTTTGCGGCCGACGCCTTTGGTCTCGCCGTACTCGGTGAAGGTGATCCATGAGCCTATCGGTGCCTGGACGACTTCACCGGTGGTGCTGTCGATGGTCTCTGAGGTGTACTCCAAGTGGTCCTTTCTGGGGTCGGTTCCTGTTGGCTGTCGCTTCCGCAAATTGTCCCCTCAGGCTGCCTTGCGGTGCCGTTGGGGTCGACTTGAGGTGAGGGGTTGGTGCGGCTGTCGCCACGAAAGAGGCCGACGCGCAGACGAGCGCGTGAGGATTTCGGCTTCATAGTGCTAGTGTGTACCCTATCGGGTCGCGGGCCATTTTGGCTCGGTATAGCTAGTGGTGTCCCCATGGGATTTGGGGCCGTTTCGGTTGGTAGTGCCACGGTTCTCCCCATTAGTGGTCGCTAACGGACCCGCTCTATAAAGCTGGTGGTGTCCCTATTCGGTTTCGTAGTGCTACTGTTGTCCCTATTCGGCTTCATAGTGCTAGTGCAGTCCCTATGGCTTCCTTGCGCCACTGTTCACCCTAACCGGCTGCACCCCGATCCAAAGTCCGCTTGACCTGCATGGCCGTCCAAGCACCGCCTCGGGGCGTCTTAACACCCGCATCGTGCAGCGCCGCTGCAATGTCCCTCAGCGTCTTGCCAGCGTCCCTCAGCGGCTTCACCACATCCATCACCCGCCGCGCATCGGCATCCGCAGTCGCCTTCAAAGAGGCTATGCGTCCATCCAGCGACCCTGCCCTGTATCCGCCTAGTTTGACGCCCCGCGCCTTCGCAGACGCCAGTGCTGCCTTGGTCCGCTCTGATATGAACGTCCGTTCTTGCTCTGCCAGCGCCGCATATATGTGAAGCTGGAAGGGGTCGGCGTTCGGCATAGTCGCCACCCGTATCGCTGCCCGCTTCATGGCCCCCGCGATAAACTCGACATCACGGCTAAGTCTGTCCAGCTTGGAAACCAGAACCTCAGCCCCCAGCCGCTTCGCCAGCGCCAACGCCTTCGCCAACTCGGGGCGACTGTCGACCTTCCCCGACATCACATCCATGAACTCCCCGACAATCTCCCACGGCACATCCGAGAAGGCGTTCAGGAAGATGTCGATGTCACGCCGCTGCGCCTCAAGCCCAAGGCCGCTCTTGCCCTGCTCTGCGGTGCTAACTCGGGTGTAGATGACATAGCGCTTCATGGCCGTTCCTCTTGTGTGGAACCACGTCTATGCGGCCTTGTATCACAAGTCAATGGACGTTGCGCTTGATACAGACCATGCGCCCGCCCCGTCCAATCTCATCATGGGTGAAGCCTCAGCCGCAGCACTCGAGGCGACTGGGCGCAGCCTCCACGAGGCAAAGCGGTGCCGTCCAGAAGTCCTGAAGGTCGCCTGTGGTGGAACTGAAGGGGGCACGGGGGTGATCCCGCGCTGCACTATGTCTGATGGGTCGGGCGGATTTTTCCTTCTGACATTTCCGACCTTACTGCCGCTTTAGAACGGTATCTCGTCATCCAGTTCCCTGTGCTTCCGCTCCGGGGGTAGGCCGAAATCCGGTGCGGGAAGGGCGCGAGGCTTTGGCGGCAGTGATTTTGGCTGTGGCGGGGGGCCAAGCCTCTCAGTCTCAGCGTCTTCCGCAACCCTGTCGGCACCGAGCAAGCTGGTGATCGTGGCAATTGCGTTAGGGGCGTCGGAAAGAAACGAGGTCGTTCCAAATAATGTCGCGCTGACAATAGCCAAAATGGCCATGACTTTGCCGAACCCAACGCGTGGCTGTGACAGTTCGACCGAAAGTTCATTCAACTTGTCCAGCAACCCCTTGCGCTGCCCCTCGGGCAAATCGCTGTTGACGATGATGTCGCGCAACTTCGTAATTTGCTGTTCGATGCGCCCTCGGGTCTTGTTCGCGAGACGGACAGAGTATTCATCGGGTTTGCCAGCACCCCGCAGCCGAAACCGGGTGGCCACGCCTGCCGCCTTCAGGAGGAAGCTTTGAAAGCCATCATACGGCTCATCCAAGTTCCAAGGAAACTCAAGCCCGTCAACACCACACTCTGCGGCAGCAGCAGCCACCATACTCATGTACTGAAGCCTGATTAGCTGATCAAAATTGGGCGTCGTTTCACTCGTGATGAAACTGTTGAGGTTGCGCCGGCAGATTTCCTCGAAAGCAACGAACTTCTGCCCCAACTCGACTGGAAGAGACGCGTAGTCCTCCGGCGAAACAAGGTCCAATTCAGCCTCCTACCCCAACGTCACGTATATGTATTTGCATGGTGGGCGTTATTCCAGTCCCAATCCAAACCATCGACAGCTTAAGCGCGCTTCGGCAACTTCACGGCCTCGACACAGGCCCTGTTCTGCTCCTCCGATGCACCCTTCGTATAAGTGCCGAAGGTGATGTCCTTCTCACCCGGCACATGCCCTACAATGTCCTTGATTGTCTCCTTAGCGTGGCCAGCGTGGCGTGCCTGGGTGATGAACCAGCGCCTCGCGGAATGGAAGTTCACCGCGCTTCTGCGCTTCCCGTCGCGCACGTCATCTACCTTCAGGGCCTTGCGGTAGCGATTGAAGCGCTTCCCGAAGGTGTCGCCGGGGTCCCGCTCGCCGGCCAACTCCTGGAAGAGCCAATCCTTCGGTTTCTTGTCCTTGGTGCGCCGCTCAACGATGCCCTTCAAGTCGGGGTGTATCGGGACCTTCCTGGCGGCACTCCGGGTCTTGCCCTGCTGGATGTCGAACACATCGTCGTGGGCCTCCTCAACCCACAGCGTCACGACCTCCGCAAGCCGCATCCCCGAGAGGCATGAGATGCGCAGGGCGTCCTCGATCTGCTGCCGGAACTCAGTCCCCACCTCCTGCGGATAATCGCCATAGAGGAGCGTCTGCAATTCCTGCTCGGCGAACGCCCGCTCCCCGCTGTTCCTGTCCCCGCGCTCCACCCGCCGCTTGTTGTCAGGGAGCGTCTGGCCCAGCCACGGACTATCGACCGCCTTGCCATCCATGACCTTGCCTTCAACGTGGCCGCGCAGCGTGAGGTAATCCCAATAGCCCCGGAGCGCAGTCATGTGCTTCTTCGCGGTCCTGCGGTCCATCGGCTCAATGATCGCGGTGACGTACCGACCCACGGCCCTGCGGTTGATGTCGGGCAGCTTCAGAGCCTCTTTATCGCACCACCGTGCAAACCGCCTCACCAGCCCGCGCCGCTCGCCCGTGGTCTTGTCGGCGAGCCCTATGGCCTTCAGGTACGCTTCAACATGCTCGTCAACAGGCACCTTGCCGGTGAAGGCGTCCTCAAACTCTTTCCGCTCGTTCCCGCGAAGTCGGTCGCTCTCATCCTCCGCAAGTCCCATGGCGAAGTCCAACTGGCTGTGGTCATCGGTGGCCTTGAGGTCGGCCAGAGCTTCACGCCAGACCGTGCCGCGCTCTCGTGCTGACATCGTTGCAGGGCTGATCACCTTGCCCGCTGCGATGTCCCTGAAGCGGCTACGGATGTCACGCTCCACTTGGTCCCGGCGCTCCATTGCCACCCGCATGTCGCTGGTCTGGAGGCTTTCCCGGTAATGGGTCTTGCCGCCGAAGTGGCTTCGCAGGGCCACCGGAACCCCGATCTTGAACCACCATATCCGGCGCTTCAACTCGAGATGACGTCTGGCACTATTTCGCTGTTTCGGCATAGAAAACCCCCGGTTTGGCCCACGCATTTGGCCCACGTTCCGGGGGTCTATGGCACTGATTTACAAGGATTTCAACGACATAAGTGTCGCAGGCGTCGATCCTCCTCAGCTCCACCAGCGGAATAATTCTCCACGCTCCGCGCCAGATGCCCATCTCTGCGCCGTATGCAGTCCGCGACGCTCGTCCCGGCTTGCCCCCGCGGTTGGCATTTGCTGTGCCGGCGCGCCTTAAAAGGCCGCGCTACATCGCCTATTTCGCGATATCCGGCAAAACTTTTGTCAATTGGACTTATGGCGGAAGAGCTCGCTGATTGTTTCCGTTTTTTTTGGAAACCACCCCACTAAATTGACGTTACCAAATCAGTTTTTTCTGTGCGTTGTGACCAGGGCGTTTCGGCGGGGGCGACCGGAGACGCTATATCGATTTCGAGTCGAAATGAAAAATCCGCCTGCGGAAGCAAAGACGTGTCAATTCGCGACAATCTCGCTGCAAACCTTAGACGGCTGTGCAAGGACCATGCCTCCGTAAGTGCGGTATGCCGTGAGCTGCGCATCAATCGCACGCAGTTCGAACGCTATCTGCAAGGGCAGACCGTTCCCAACAAAGCTACCGCCAAGCTGATATGCGATTACTTTCGGATCGACGAAGCCGAACTGTACCAGGATCCCGGCGCACCCGAGCCGGCGATGCGTGGCCTGCCGCCGGTTTCCGAGAGCCTGTTCAACCAGATGATCCGCCCTCCCAGTCCTTCGATCGCGGGCGGCACCTATTTCACCTATTTCTCGATCCCGGGCCGCCTCGACCTCCTGATGCGCTCGGTGACCTTCGTGCGGCGCGAAGCCGAACTGGTCACCTTCCGAAGGGTCACCGGATGGTCGGAGCGCCGGGGATCGACCTGGGCACGAGCGCGCGGCAATCACTATGGCGTGGCGATCTCGCGGCTGAACTGGATCTATTTCAGCGGCATCAATCGCCGCCAGACCGGGGAGCCGTCGCTGATCTCCGTGCAATGGGCTCCCATCTCCGAACCGGTGCTGATGGGCAAGGCCATGCTTCTGACGGAGGCCGGCCCGGCATTCGTGTCCGTCATCATGCGGCGCGACATTGCCAACATCCACCCAAGGGATGCCATCAGCATGGCGCATGTCATCAATCTCGACGATCCGGGCGTCGATCAACTGGTTGTCAGCCTCACCCGGGACGGGTTGGGCTAACCCCTCGGATCGCCGTGTCTTACGCCAAATAAGAATAAGCGTACGCCAATTAAGCGTATGCCAACGATTGTCTACTCTGTATCTGAATAAAATCGATATTTTACACTTTAATGCCAGGAAAGATAATCCACGGGTCCGTCTTAGGATCGTGGTTTTACTATAATTTTAACAAACCATTAACTCTTCCGACCTTACCTTTCTTCACGCGGATCCCGTTCCGGGGGTCTTTCAACGGATCCCAAATTGGGGTCAGGAAAGGGATGAAAATGGCCAAGAAAGTGACCAATGCTCCGAAGCTGACGATTGCCGCCGGCACGCAGACCGTCTTCTTTTCGCAGGGCATGCACTACAACAAGCGCTGAAGCCGTTCTGCGCCGACGAGCGTCTTGCTTGTCGGCGCCTCGGCTCCACAGATGGCAATCAGCTTCATGAAAATGCGCTCTTCGAAAACGCTTGTTTTCTACCCCGGACCGAACAAGGTCACGGCATGCAACTTCCTGACCAGGAGCGTGTTTGAATGCAGTCCTGAGATGGTCGGCCTTCTCGCTTCGTGGGACAAATGGGCATCGACGGCGGACATTGCCCGCGCCCATGGATGGTCGAAGTCCGAGTTGAAGGCTGTCGTTCCCCAGTTGCTCGATTTCTCCGCGCTGGTCACAGCCGGATCGCCTCTGGCCGAGCAGGAGGAACAGTTTTCAGGACAATGGAGTTGGGGGCTTCCGACGGCGCTGATGCATTTCTGTGTCCAGGACAGCGAATACATGACCATCGAGCAAGCGGAAGAGCGGCAGATAGAACGCGCCGGCCATACGCCGCAGCCGAACCTCATGCTCAAGAATTCCGCAGGCGCCATCCAGCTGCCGAATGCACTGGAAGACAATGAACTTCTCAGCTTGATGGCGCGGCGCCGCACCAACCGCACGGCGGCTCAGCCCACCATCACGGCCAAACAGCTTTCCGATTGCCTGTTCGCAGGGCTCGGCATCATCGGCGAGACCGCCAATTGCGTTGGCACCCTGCCGCTCGGCATGACCCCTTCAGGCGGCGCGCGAAATCCCTATGAGGCCTATGTGGTCGCGCTCGGCGTCGATGGCCTCGAACCCGGTGTCTATCACTATTCCGCCGCGGATCACGACCTTGGCAGGATTTCCGCAAACCATCTGCCGAAAATCTCCGAACTGGTCGGCGGACAGGAGTGGGCCGACGCCATGCCGTGCCTTGTCCTGCTTTGCGCCAAGCTAGATCGCACGATGTGGAAATATGAGGACGCCAACGCCTATCGTGTCGTGCTGATCGAGGCCGGCCATATCGGCCAGAACATCATGCTGGCAGCGACCAATCATGGCCTGTCGGCATGTCCGACAGCCGCGCTCAGCCATTCCGCCATCAAGCGGCTGCTTGGTCTCGACAGTTTCACCGACGCACCGATCTATGCCTTGACCCTCTCGACGCCGGAAAGAGATCCGTCCACGGCGGGCCAGTCCATCAATTAGCCGACCAACTATGTGCATCACAGCCAGTAACGCGTTCCCTAGGGTATAACCAGAGACAGGAGCAGCACGTGCCAAATCAATCCTTACGCCAGTCGGAAATCGATAGCCTTCAATATATTTCGTCGATGACCAATGAGCTCGTGCAGATGGCCGAAGCAAGCCGTTTTCCGATGATCTCCTATCTGCTGGGCATGGCCTATGCAGAGGCCTTCGACGTTCTTCGCGGCGCACGGCCGGCCAGGCATGCGCAGCTCAGCGGCAACCCGCTGCACCCCAAGGCGCAGGCAAAGGACACTCGGGCCGCCCAGCCACGGAGAGCGTAGCGACATGCAATCGTCAGCGGCATGCGCGGTGGCCGGCTCGACCTCCCGGCCAAACCGCTGGGAGACGCTGTGCGCGTTGCAAAGCCTGCTGCCGTTGCTGAAGAAGGCCGCGACGGACCTGCGCCGCGCCGACATGGTCTACTGGTTCGAGCAGGCCGATGCCGAGGTCGCCAACATCATCAGGGGCCACCCCTCCGATGCAACCGCAATCCCGGCCCTGATTGCATCCTGCCCGCAGGACCGGCATCCGGTCGCTCAAGCTTGATGCCAAACGCGACGCGTTCATTGGCGCCGCTGAAAATGCTCTGATCACCAGTTTTTCAATTTCAGACCGGAACCTATTGCGCGTCTGGAATGCCCAGGGGACCTGCACATGAACATGATAGCCAACATCAGAAGCGTCGATGCCAGGGAAAGCGTTTTCAGCCGGCTCGACGTCTTGATCGCCAGGCGGCCGCCATCGCCTGACGCCGCGCGGGTCGAGGCCCGCCAACTCGTCTCGATGGCGATTGCCGACAGCTGCCAGGCCGACAGTCTCTGGGGTACAGTGGACGCTTTCCACGCCCATTTCGACTTCATGATGCAGACCATCGAGATCAACGGCGCCGATGACCCAGGCCTCGGGCCCTTGCGCACGAAATGCCATTTCTATCTCGAACAGGTCGAGGCCCTGAGCCTGTCACTGACCTATTGACTGGCTGGCCGATCAAGTTCGGCTCTAGAGCAATTCCAGGAAAAGTGTGAAACGGTTTTCCCGGGAAAACGCATAGCGTTTTCCCTTGGGAATTGCGTCAAAACAAAGAGTTAGAGCAGATCGCCGTTTCCGTGAAACGGTGAAATGCTCTAGTTGCGCAGGCTGAACACGAACGGCGCTGTTCGGCTCAGACGCGAGCCGAGTTCCGGTGGCGGTTTCGGCACCGTGGCGCCTTGCAGCACGGCGAGCGCCGCACGGTCCAGATCCGCATCCCCGGAGGAACGAGAGAGCCTGGCGGACAGGACCCGGCCGGACGAGTCGACCGTGAAGGCGACATACGGCCTGCCTTCCACGCCTCGGGCCTTGGCAGAGCTGGGATAGCGCGTGTGCCGCTTGATCCAGGCGCCCAGACGGGAGTCCCATTTGCTGGAGTCGCCGGAGCGCGACGTCGATTCCGCCGCCTTCGGCGCCGCGGTCCTGGTCGCGGGCCGTGCGTCGGCGCTGGCGACGGTTGCCGTCTTCGGCGGAGCCGCCTTCTCCTTCTTAAGCCGCGGCTTGGGCTTCTCGACAGGCTTCTTCGCCTTGGCCGCGGCCGGTTTCTTGTCTTTGACAATTTCGACAGGTTTCGGCTGCGGCAAGGGAATGACGACGTCTGGCGTGACAGCCTCGACAACATCCGGGACGGCCTCATCCGGCGGCGGCTGATCGACCTGTTCGGCCGTTTCGGCCTGGGTGGGTTCGGCCTGGGTGGGTTCTGTCTCGTCGGGCGCGACCGCTTCCGGCGGCTCGACAACCGGCTCCGTCTTTTCGACCGGTTCTTCAGGTGTCGGTTCGGTCGTCGGTGTCGGTTCGGTCTGGTCTGGCGTCACCGCGTCCAGCGCGGCGACCTGTTCTTCCACGGCCGGCATCACCACCATCGGTGCCATCTCGATCATCTGCGCGGGGGGTGGACCGCCATCCGCTTCGGTGACCATTGTGAGGTTCTGCACTGCATAGGCGACCGCGACATGGGCTCCAAGGACCAGCGCGGCAGCACCGGCCCACAAGCCAAGGTCGCGCCAACCGAAGCGCGACAGCTGGACCGAGGGCACGGCGACCGCTTGCGTCATGGCGCCGCCGCACCAGTGGCTGCGGGCGCCGGGGCATTGGACGCGGGAGCCGTCTCCAGGCCGACCAGCGCGATCTTCAGATAGCCGGCACCGCGCAATAGGTTCATCGCCTCCATCAGGTCGCCATAGGCGACCGCCTTGTCGGCGCGCAGGAAGATGCGCGTCTGCCTGTCGCCTTTTGTCTTGCTGTCCAGCGTCGCGGCGAAGGCCGGGCGCGGCACGCTGTCATTGCCGATCGCCAGCGTCAGATCGTCCTTCAGCGTCAGGAACAGCGGCGTTTCGGGCCGTGGCGCCGGCGTTGCGGTCGAGCCCGGCAGGTCGACATTGACATCCACCGTCGCCAGCGGCGCCGCGACCATGAAGATGATCAAGAGCACCAGGATCACATCGATGAACGGGGTGACGTTGATCTCGTGGCTTTCCTCGAGATCGTCATCCATGGTCTGTCGGATTCTGCTTGCCATGGCGCTACTCCGCCGCCAGCGCCGTTGCCGGCGCGACGGTGCGGAAGTCGAGGTCGCGGCTGACCAGCCGTTCGACGCCCGCCGAGGCATCGGCGAGGATCTGCCGATAGCCGGCTATCGAGCGTGCAAAGACGTTGTAGATGACGACGGCCGGTATGGCCGCGACCAGGCCCATCGCGGTGGCCAGCAGCGCTTCGGCGATGCCCGGCGCGACCACAGCGAGATTGGTGGTCTGCGCCTGCGAGATGCCGATGAAGGCGTTCATGATGCCCCAGACAGTGCCGAACAGGCCGACGAAGGGCGCGGTCGAGCCGATCGTCGCCAGCACGCCGGTGCCGCGCGACATGCGCCGCGCCGCCGCCGCCTCGATGCGCGACAGGCGCGACGTGACCCGTTCCTTGAGGCCGTCGCCCGAGACATGATCGAGCGCACCGGCCGAGAGTGCGGTCTCCTCCTCGGCCGCCCGCACCAGCAGCGCGCCAGGACCGCCGCTGCGGTCAAGGGTACGGCTGGCCTGCTTCAGCGTGGCGGCCTCGCCGATCGCCCGCACGGCGCGACGGATGCGCAGCTTGCCGCCGAAAAGCTCCAGCGACTTGGCCAGCCATATCGTCCAGGTGACGAGGGAGGCAAAGGCCAGCCCGATCATCACCGCCTTGACGACAATGTCGGCCGCCATGAACATGCCCCATGGCGACAGGTCATGCGGCAAGGTCAACTCCATCGCCGTCGAAGGTCCGGCCTCAGACGGCGCGCCCGTGTTCGGCTGGGTGCCTGGCTGCGAAGGCGCCATCGTGGCGGGCGGAGCGACTGCCGGTGCGGAGGGTGCGGGTGCAATCGGCGCTGGGGCTGCGGGAGCAGCCGGGGTGGGGGCTTCGACCGCCGGCGCGGCACCGGCGGGTTGCTCCTGGGCCATCGCGCTGCCGGCCGACAGGATGACGGATGCGACCAACGCCGCCAACAAACCAGTTCTCGACAACAGCTTCTTCCTTGTTCTCACAGCGGCCTGCCGCCTTCTATTTCCCGCCGCCGCATCAGATATTGTCACTGCACATAGCCAACAGGCTGGCCGGTGACGGGGTGCGCGAACACGCCCATCTCCACACCGAAAATGCCTTTCAGCACATCGCTGCGCATGATTTCGCCTGGTGTGCCGCGCGTCAGCAGCTTGCCGTCCTTGAGCGCGATCAGTTCGTCGCAGTAGCGCGCCGCCATGTTGGGATCGTGCAGCACGACGACGACGCATAGGTCGCGTTTGCGGCTGAGCTCCTTGACCAGCCCGAGCACCTCGACCTGATGGGCGATGTCGAGTGCCGAAATCGGCTCGTCGAGCAGCATGACGCCGGCGTTCTGCGCCACCAGCATGGCGAGCCAGGCGCGTTGGCGCTCGCCGCCCGACAATTCGTCCACCAGCCGGTCGGCAAAACCCTCCATATCGGTCAGGGCCAGCGCCTCCTCGACATGCTGCCTGTCCTCGGCGCGGAAACGGCCAAGCGCGCCATGCCAGGGATAGCGCCCGAGCGTCGCCAGTTCGCGCACGGTCAGGCCGGTCGCCGCGGGCGTCGTCTGCGGCAGGTAGGCAAGCGCGCGGGCAAATTCGCGGGCACCCCATTGCGGCAACGGACGTCTGGCGAAAGTGATGGCGCCTGAACTCGCCGGCTGCTGGCGCGCCATGAGCTTGATAAGCGTCGACTTGCCCGAACCATTGTGGCCGATCAGCCCATAGACGCGCGAGCGCTCCAGTTCGAGCGAGACCGGACCGAGCAGCGTCCGCTCGCCGACGGCAAAGCGCACCGCGTCGATATGGAAGGCAGTCTGGGCATCAATTCCAGCCATGCTCATGGCTTTTCTCCAGTGCGGCCGCCCGCATTTCCAGATTCCGGCATTTCGACGGGTCGTGCCCGGTTGACTATGAAACATGACCTTACTAGTCAACATTGAAGATGACTGCAACGATCAACAAATCGTCGCGACCGGCAATATCGGCACGAAAATTTGGAAACAGGGGGCGCAAAGGATGATTTCAGGACATGGACCGATTTGGCGGAACCGGATAGCGCGCAAGCGCCTGCTGATCGCAACGGTGTCGCTGCCGGCCCTGCTTGGCTGCGGCCATGCACTGGCCCAGGAGACGGTCACCACCACCCTAGACCCGATCAAAGTCCAGGAACGTGTCGAAAGCGCTTTCGGGCCGGTCAAGGGCTACGTTGCCACAAAGGGCTCCACCGGCACCAAGACCGACACGCCGCTGATCGAGACGCCGCAATCGATATCGGTCATCACCAGGGACCATATGGAAGCGCAGGCCGTCGACAGCCTGAACAGCGCGTTGCGCTACACACCCGGCGCCACCGGCAATCTCTACGGCACCGACAATCGCGGCCTCGGCCTGCAGTTGCGCGGCATTTCGAACGCCAGCGGCGTCTTCTACAGGGACGGGCTGCAGCTCAAGGAGAGCAATTTCACCCTGTTCACCGCACTCGATTCCTATGGCGCGGAACGCTACGAGGTGCTGCGCGGACCGGCGTCGGTACTTTATGGCCAGGCAAGCCCGGGCGGCATCATCAACTATGTCAGCAAGCGGCCAACCGAGGAAAACCTGCGCGAGGTCGAATTCGGTGGTGGCAGCTTCAACCGGTATGAAGGCAAGTTCGACTTCAGCGGTGCCGTGAACGCCGACAAGTCGCTGCTGTTTCGCCTCACCGGCGCCGCTCACATGGGCGACACGCAGACCGACTTCGTCAAGGACGACCGCATCTTCATCGCGCCGGCGATCACCTGGCAGCCCGATGCCGACACCAGCCTGACCATCCTCGCCAACTATCAGCGCGATCGCTCGGGCTGGGCGATGCAGTATCTGCCTGCCTACGGCACGGTCATACCGGGCAAGGACGGCAAGTACCTGCCGAACAGCATGTTCGTCGGCGAACCCGGCTTCGACTCCTACAACAACGACCAGGCCTCGATCGGCTACGAATTCGATCACCGTTTCAACGAAACCTGGCAGGTTCGACAGCATGCCCGCTACGTCCACCTTACCCACACCGAGGAAGGCGTCTTTGGTGGCGGACTGACGGACTCGAACGGCCTGGAACCTTCAAGCGGCGACTACTACCGTTATGCAGATGCCGGCGGCACCAAACTCAGCGGCGTCACCATCGACAACCAGGCACAAGCCGATTTCGACACCGGGCCGCTTGCCCACACGCTGCTCGTCGGCCTCGACTACAAACGCTACACTTACCGCGACTATGCCTCGGAAGGGACCGTCGAGGACGGTTTCAACATCTTCGATCCGGTTTACGGGTACCCGATCACCGATCTGACGCCCTACACCGATACCGACACCACCCAGCAGCAAGTCGGCCTCTACGCGCAGGATCAGGTCAAGCTCGGCAACTGGCGGCTGACCCTTGGCGGCCGCCAGGATTGGTCGGACGCCAAGGTCTACGACAATCTGGCCGGCGGCTACATTCCCGAGCAGAAGGACAACGCCTTCACCAGCCGGGCGGGGCTCGTCTATCTCGCCGACAACGGGCTTGCGCCCTATGTCAGCTACTCCGAATCGTTCCAGCCCGTGGCCGGCGCCGACAGCGACGGCAATCTGTTCGTGCCCGAGACCGGCAGGCAGTACGAGATCGGGCTGAAATACCAGCCGACCGGCTGGAACTCCTTCATTACGGCATCGGTTTTCGACCTGACCCGGCAGAATGTCGTGCGTTCCGGTAATGAGGGCTCACCCAACGATCTGTTCCAGACCGGTGAGATCCGTTCGCGCGGCGTGGAACTGGAAGCCGTGGCGAGCCTGGATGCGGGCCTCGATCTGAGAGCGGCCTACACCTACCTCGACACGAAGATCACCAGGGCGACCGCTGTCGAAGACGTCAACGGCGTCTGGGTCAGCAACGAGGGCAACACGCCCTTCGGCGTGCCAGCCCATTCCGCATCGCTCTGGGCCAATTACACCTTCATGGGCGGCAAGCTCGAAGGTCTCGGCCTCGGCGCCGGTGTCCGCTATGTCGGCTCGACCTATGGCGACGACGCCAACAGCTTCAAGGTCCCATCGGTCGTGCTTGCCGACGCGGCGGTGCATTACGCCTGGCAGAACGCCACGCTCAGCCTCAATGCCAGCAATCTGTTCGACAAACGCTATGTCGCCTCCTGTTTCTCTTCGGGCTTCGGCTGCTTCTACGGCGAAGGCCGCAGGATCAACGGTTCGGTGAAATACACATGGTAAAAGCAATGTGGCGGGCCGGCCCAAAATGGCGGCGCTGACACGGCGCCAGTATCTTGCCGGCCTCGCCGCGACCGGCCTCGCTTTGCCGGGCGGCATGGCACGCGCGGCACCTGCCCGCGTCGTCTGCCTGGAATGGACATCGGCCGAACTGGTGGTCTCGCTCGGCCTGTCGCCGCTCGCCGTCGGCGACACCAGGGGTTATGGCGACTGGGTGCAGGGCCCGGCGCTGCCGCAGGCCACCATCGACCTGGGATCGCGCAGCGAGCCCAATCTCGAACTGCTTCGGGAACTGCGGCCCGACCTGATCGTCGGCGCCTATGGCTATGGCTTGGACGAGAACAGCTTCACCAGATTGGCGCCGACCTTCAACGTGCCGTTCTACAGCGGCAAGGCTCCACCTTACGCGCAGGCGCAACAGGTGACGCTGCAGCTTGGCGACATGCTTGGCCGCAGGACGGAAGCAGAAAACCTTGTCGGGCGCACCGAAGCCTCGATCGCCCAAGCGCGTGCCAGGCTGGAGCGGGCGGTGCAAAAACCGGTCTGCGTCGTCAGCATGTTCGACGATCGCCATGTCCGCGTCTACGGCGCCGGCAGCCTGCTGCAGGATGTCCTCGACCGGCTCGGCCTCGTCAACGCCTGGACCGGCGCCACCAATGAATGGGGTTTTTCGACGGTCGGCATCGAGGAACTGGTCGCCGTAGGCGAGGCGCAACTGATCTCGCTCGATCCGATCCCACCGCACGTCAGGATCAGGATTGCCCGCAGCTCGCTCTGGGCCAATCTGCCCTGCGTCCGGAACGGCCAGGTGCGGACCATTCCGCCGGTCTGGCCGTTCGGCGGTCTCACTGCTGCCGCGCGTTTCACCGAATTCGTGGCAGCGGCATGATCGCTCAGGCAATGTCCCTGCCGCGACAGCGCGACGGCATCGGCGCGCTCATCCTGCTGGTGGCCGTGCCCGCGGGCCTGGCACTGATGCTGACCATCTTCGATCTCATCAACCTTTTCCCGACGCACTTGTGGTGGCATGCGCTCACCGCTCCCGACACATCCGATCCAGCGCAGTTGCTGTATCGCTATGCCTTCCTGCCGCGTGTCGCCGTCAGCATGCTAGCCGGCGCGGCACTTGGTCTCGCCGGTGTCGTCATGCAGCATGTGCTGCGCAACCCGCTGGCCGAGCCGACCACGATCGGCACCAATGCCGGAGCGAGCCTCGCATTGGCGGCCGCCACCCTCTACGCCCCATGGTTGCTGGAAGGTGGCCGCGAAGGCGTGGCGCTGGCTGGCGGCGCGCTCGCCACATCAGCCGTTTTCGCACTGGCGCGCGGGCGCAGCTTTTCGCCAGTGTCGATCATCATCGCCGGCCTCGTCGTCAGCCTCACTTTCGGCTCGGCCGGCGCGCTGCTGATGGCGCTCAACCGCGAATACACCGAGGAGCTGTTCATCTGGCAGAGCGGCTCGCTGGTGCAGAATGGCGACGCGGCGGTCCTTGTTCTGGCGCCATGGCTGCTGGCCGGCATCTGCGCCGCGCTCCTGCTCTGGCGACCGCTACGCCTGCTCGACCTCAGCGACGACGGCGCGACATCGCTCGGCACCCGGCCGGCCGTCATCCGCCTTGCCGGCATGACAGTCGCCGTCTCGCTTAGCGCGCTGGTCGTCGCCGAGGTGGGCGTCATCGGTTTCGTGGCGCTCGCCGCCCCGGCGCTGGCGCGGCTGGCCGGAGCGCGCACGCTTGGCCGCCGTCTGGTCTGGTCGCCGCTGGTCGGCGGTGCCCTGCTCTGGCTCACCGACCGCCTGGTGCAGCATCTGCCGTTCACCGGCGAAATCCCCGCCGGCACCGCGACCGCTTTGCTCGGCGCGCCGCTGCTGCTGTTCCTGTTGCCGCGAATGCGAACCACCCCCGAAAGGCAGGCCGACATGGTGTCGTCGATACGCCTGCCGACAAACGGCCTGCCGTTGATCGCGGGCCTGCTGGCGCTCATCCTCGCGGTTGTCCTCGCCATCGGCTTTGGCCGTGGCGCAGGCGGTTGGCACTGGATCGCATCCGCGGATTTGACCGAGCTGCTTGCCCTGCGCGCGCCTCGCGTCGTCGTCGCCCTGTCGGCGGGCGTCCTGCTCGCCATCGCCGGCACGCTGATGCAGCGCATGACCGGCAACCCGATGGCCGCACCCGAAGTGCTGGGCATTTCCGGCGGCGCCTCTTTCGGCGTGCTGGCGCTGCTGCTGCTCAGCGACAGCTTCGACCGCTCAACAATGCTCGGCGCGGCCTTGGCGGGCGCCTTGCTGGCGCTGACGATCGTCGTGCTGGTGGGGC
This sequence comes from Mesorhizobium sp. M0088, assembly GCF_040322895.1. NCBI lineage: Bacteria > Pseudomonadati > Pseudomonadota > Alphaproteobacteria > Hyphomicrobiales > Phyllobacteriaceae > Mesorhizobium > Mesorhizobium sp. M0088. Next base: position 21,145 of record NZ_JAMYUI010000004.1, on the reverse strand, counting down.
GACGCAATGCCCTGTCGCCGGAACGGCTGCTGCTTGCCGGCGTCGCCGTTGCGACGGTCGCGTCCGCCTTCGCCGCGCTGCTTCTGGCCAGCGGCGATCCGCGCATGGACTTCCTGCTCGCCTGGCTGTCGGGATCGACCTATCGCGCAACGCCAACGGATGCCTTCACCGCCGCAACGGTCGCGGTCACCGTCCTCGCGCTGGCGCCGCTGACCGCGCGCTGGCTCGATATACTGCCGCTCGGCGAAACCGCCGCGCGTGGCCTTGGCCTGCGACTGGGACGCGTTCGCGCCACATTGCTTGCGCTCACCGCATTGGCCACCGCAACCGCGACATTGGTCATCGGCCCGCTGAGCTTCGTCGGCCTGATGGCGCCGCACCTCGCACGCATGCTCGGCTTCCGCCGCGCCGTGCCGCAGCTTCTGGCCTCGGCCATGACAGGCGGGCTGATCCTCGTTGCCGCCGACTGGGCAGGGCGGACGCTGATCTTTCCCTGGCAAGTGCCGGCCGGCCTCATCGCCGCCTTCGTCGGCGGCCCCTATTTCATGGCGCTGATGTGGAAAGGCAGGCAATGAAGTCCGTCCTGGCATATTGCCGCCCTTGCGCTGCCGATTGTAAGCAGCGCCCACGGATGACGGCCGGCGCGCTCACCGCGCCCGTCAAGACAGCTTGCGGTTCACCTCGATGATCAGACGTTTCCTTTCCTACTACGCGCCCTGGAAGGGGCTGTTCGCGCTCGACTTCTCCTGCGCGGTGCTGGCCGGCCTGCTTGAACTCGGCTTTCCCATGGCGGTCCGCACCTTCGTCGACCAGCTGCTGCCGCAGCAGGACTGGACCTTGATCATCATCGCGTCTGCCGGGCTGCTGGTGATCTATCTGCTCAACACGGTGCTGATGGCGGTCGTCACCTATTGGGGCCACATGCTCGGCATCAACATCGAGACCGAGATGCGGCGCAAGAGCTTCGATCATCTGCAGAAACTCTCGTTCCGCTTCTACGACAACCACAAGACCGGCCATCTCGTCGGCCGTGTCACCAAGGACCTCGAGGAGATCGGCGAGATCGCCCATCACGGCCCCGAGGACCTGTTCATCGCCATCATGACCTTCGCCGGCGCCTTCGTGCTGATGTTCACGGTCAACATGCATCTGGCGCTGATCACGGCGGTGATCGTACCGCTGATCGCCTGGGTGACGATGCGCTACGGCGACCGCATGGAGCGCAACTGGCAGGCGCTGTACCGGCGCGTCGGCGATTTCAACGTCCGCATCGAAGAGAATGTCGGCGGCATGCGCGTCGTCCAGGCCTTCGCCAATGAGGAGCATGAGCGCACGCTGTTCGCGCATGACAACCAGCGCTACCGCCAGACCAAGCTCGACGCCTACCGCATCATGTCGGCCAGCAATTCGCTGAACTATATGGGCATAAGGCTGATCCAGCTCGTGGTCATGATCGCCGGCAGCTATCTCGTCATCACGGGAGGCCTCAGCAATGGCGGCTTCGTCGGCTTCCTGCTTCTGGTCGGCGTCTTCGTACGGCCGATCGAGAAGATCAACTCGGTGATCGAGACCTACCCCAAGGGTATTGCCGGCTTCCGCCGCTACACCGAATTGCTCGACACCGAACCCGACATCGCCGACCGGCCAGGTGCCGTGACCGTAAGCGGCCTCAAGGGCGATATCGAATATCGCGGCGTGAGCTTTGGCTATGGCGACGGCAAGCCGGTGCTCAGGGGTATCGATCTCACCATTCACGCCGGCGAAACCATCGCCTTCGTCGGCCCGTCGGGCGCCGGCAAGACCACCATCTGTTCGCTGCTGCCGCGTTTCTATGAGGTCAGCGCCGGCGGGATCAGCATCGACGGCATCGATATCAGGAACATGACGCTCGCTTCGCTGCGCGGCCAGATCGGCATCGTCCAGCAGGATGTCTTCCTGTTCGGGGGCTCGATCCGCGAAAACATCGCCTATGGCCGTCTCGGCGCCTCCGACGAGGCTATCGCCGATGCCGCGCGGCGGGCGCAGCTCGACGGCATGATATCGGGCCTGCCGGCCGGCTATGACACGATCATCGGCGAGCGCGGCGTAAAATTGTCCGGCGGCCAGAAGCAGCGGCTGGCGATCGCCCGCATGTTCCTGAAGAACCCGCCGATCCTTATCCTCGACGAGGCGACGTCGGCGCTCGACACCGAGACCGAGCGCGAAATCCAGAAGTCGTTGGCCGAACTTGCCGAGGGCCGAACCACGCTGGTCATCGCACACCGGCTGGCAACGATCCGCGGCGCCGACCGCATCGTCGTCGTCTCGGAGTCGGGCGTCGTCGAACAGGGTTCGCACAGCGAACTGCTCCGCGCCGGCGGCATCTATCGGCGCCTGCACGACGCGCAGCATCTGGTGTCGTCGCGCTGATCCACTATGGTGGCGGCCCAAAGCAGGGAGCCCCGGATGATCAAGGCAACGCCCTTCGATTTCCCCTATGACGGCGCGCTGGTGGCCGAAAACACCGCACTGGTCGTCATCGACCTGCAGCAGGATTTCCTGTCGACGACAGGCTACTTCGCCAGGCAGGGCTATGACCCGTCGCCCCTAAGGGCGATCCTGCCGACGGTGAGCCGGCTGATCGCTGCCGCGCGCAAGGCCGGCGTCAGGGTCATCCACACCAGGCAGGGCTATCGGGCCGACATGGCCGATATGACGCCTTACGAAAAATGGCGCCGCAAGCGCGCCGGTCTCGACGGCACCGATATCCTGCTGCGCTCGGGCACGGGGTTCCAGATCGTTCCGGAGATCGACGTGGCGCCGCAGGACATCATTGTCGACAAGACCTGCAACAGCGCCTTCATTTATACGGATTTCGAGCTAGTGCTCCGCGCGCAAGGCATCACGCATCTCATGTTTTCCGGATGCACCACGGATGTCTGCGTCCACACCACGCTGCGCGAGGCCTGCGACCGCAATTTCCAATGCCTGACGATTTCGGACGCCTGCGCCAGCGGCGACCAAAAGGTGCATGAGGCAGCGCTTCACATGGTGACGGTTGAGGACGGCGTCTTCGGAGTGCTGGCGGATGCAGCCGCCGTCATTGAAGGCCTGTCGCGGCTTGGCGACAGGCCCGAGGCAACAAAAGGCTGAAGAACTTCAGCCCGTTGCCCGCGTCTCCAATCCTGCACGAGACGCATATGCCCCAGGCTGGAATGCCTCGTGTTCGCGACGCGCCAGCGAATTGCGCAGCAGAGCGATCGTTTCCCGGCCGAGTATTGCGATCTCGCGTGGCGTGTCGACGCCGACAATCATGAATTCATCGATCCCAAGGGCTGCATACGCAAGCAGCGACAGGGCGGCCTGGGCTGGCGGCCCGGCAACATCGACCGCCTTGTGGCCGGAGGCGGAAACACCTTGGTGAATCCCGACCGGAAGCGCGAAGCGCAGCTTGCCGGCCCGGCCATGTTCGGCGGCGGAGCGGCGCACCCGCTCCATCAATTGCCGGATCTCGTCGATCGAGCCGGGCGCCAATTCAAAGACATCGGCATGCCGGCCGGCAACTTTGAGTGCCGTTCCGGACTGCCCGCCCATGCGGATGACCAGGTCGGCGCCGTGCGGTCCCTTGCGCGGCACATAGCCGCCCTTGATGCTGTAGAACGTTCCTTCGTGGTCGAAGGGCCGGTCGTTCGACCACAGCCGCTTCAGCAGCACCAGATATTCGTCGATGCGCTGCCAGATGACGGTGTGCCCGACCGGCCGTGTTTCGGCGTCGGCGTCGCTCAGCGGCTCGCTGATCATTCTCAGCGCCAGGCGCCCACCGCTTTTCCTGTCGATCGACGCCAGTTGGCGGGCCGCCACGGTCGGTTCGACCACGCCCGCCCAATGGGTGAGCACGACTTCCAGTGACGAGGTGCGATCGAGCACCTGGGCCGCAAGATCCATGTTGGTCAGCAGTCCGGCCGAATCGTCGATGACGATCTTGCGGAAGCCGCCATCCTCGATCAGCCCGAGCTTGGTCGCGGTCTCGGCAAAGTCGTAGAAAAAGGGAACCGCGGCATCGGCGGTCTTACCGGGAATATGCGTGAACTCGATCGGCATTGCCATGTCCTCCGTGGTGTCGGGCGCGCGAAAGCACGCCGAGGATTCGGTTCATTCAACTCCGATTGCCTGAAAGCGGTGGCAGCTAAGCCCGGTCGATCTGAAGACTCAGGGAATAAGGCCCAGCACAACGGCCCCGGTGAACACGAACGCAAGGGCAAAGACGAGATAGGCGAAAGCCCCGGCATAGGCCGGGCGAAAGGCCTGGGCATTGGCCGACCGCTGATCACTGCGATCCGTCTGGGCGTTCTGGATATAGGACATATCGACCTCCGTCTCGGCGGTTAATCTATAAAACTTGTAGACTTTGTCGATTGCTATTTTTTGGCCAAAGATAGAATAATTTTCTCCTATGGTGCTGGAAATTGGTAGACACTTGCTTAGAGGGAGCACTCCAACGGCCGATCCATATGGAGCGTCCGTTTTCGCTTCTGCGTCCGAATGGACCTATGGCCTTGCTTTCGCTGCGCTCAATTCGTGGATTGGCCGCCCGGCGCCGGCGCGGTAGCATCGCCCACCAGCAAAGCGAAATCGCCACACAGGGGGCAGAAAAATGGGCACAAGACTGGCCGGCAAGGTCGCCATCATTTCGGGAGGAGCGACGGGAATGGGTGGAGCGGCTTCGGAGCTGTTCGCCGCCGAAGGCGCCAAGGTGGCGATCATCGACCGCAACGGCGAGGCGGCCGCCGCAACCGCGGCGACAATCAGGGCGCGCGGCCATCTCGCCGAGCATTTTGTCGCCGACGTCTCCGACGAGGCACAGGTCGAAGCGGCCGTGAAGGGTGCTATCGAAAAACTCGGACCGGTCACCGTGCTGTTCAACCACGCCGGCACCATCGTGATAAAGCCCTTCCTGGAGACCACGGTGCAGGAATGGGATTGGCTGCATGCCGTCAATGTGCGCTCGATGTTCCTGATGACGCGCGCCGTTTTGCCCGGCATGATTGCGGCCGGCGGCGGCTCGATCGTCTGTACTTCGTCGATCTCGGCGGTGGCGGCGACTCCCAACGAAGTGCTCTACGACACCACCAAGGGCGCCTGCCACATGTTCGCCCGCGCCATCGCCGTCGAGTTCCGCGACCGCAACATCCGCTGCAACGCCGTCTGCCCCGGCTTCATCCGCACACCGCACGGCCTGCGCGAGGTCGCCGACCTCGGCAGGCTCGGCGTCGACGTCTCCGACGCGGCACTGGCCGCGCAGCAGGGCCGCATCGGCGAGCCGGAAGAGGTGGCGAGGGCAGCGCTCTACCTGGCCAGCGACGAGTCGAGCTTCGTCAACGGCACGCATCTGTTCGTCGACAACGGTTTTACGGCGATCTGAGGCTTTCCAGGGACAGGTTCTTCGTCCCAGGGACAGCTTGTCGCCCTTCCTCTACCCCGTCGATCGGGGGAGAGGAAAGGCACCAGTCCTGCTCGTCTACCGTTCTTCCCGTCGAAACGGCTTGAGCAGCGCCGACGGTGCCGTCGCGTTGCGCGACATCACCGCCATGGCGACGATGGTGAAGATGAACGGCAGCATCAGGAACGCCTCGTAGGGGATGTGGCCGAGCCCGCTGGCCTGCATGCGCAGCTGCAGCGCATCGACGAAGGCGAACAGCAGCGCCGCCCCCGCCGAGCGCCACGGATCCCAGCGGCCAAACACGACCAGCGCGATCGCCACCCAGCCACGCCCCGAGACGACGCCGAAGGTGAAGGCGTTGAACTGCGCCATCGACAGGAAGGCGCCGGCCAGCCCCATCAGCGCACCGCCGAGGATGACCGCCTGGAAGCGCGTGGCAATGACGCTGACCCCCGCTGAATCCGCGGCGCGCGGGTTTTCGCCGACCATGCGCACCGACAGGCCCCATGGCGTGCGGTAGAGCACGAAGGCGGCGAGCGGAATGGCCAGGATCGCCATGTAGACCAGCGCGAACTGGTTGAACACCGCCGTCCCGAGCACCGGGATGTCCGACAGAAGCGGGATCGGCAGTGTCTGAAACCCCTTGATGTTGGGCGGCACCGACTGCTGGCCGAAGATCAGCCGGTAGAGGAAATAGGCGAGGCCCGACGAGAACAGCGTCACGCCGATGCCGCAGACATGCTGGCTGAGGCCGAGCGCCACGGTGAACAGCGCATGCAGCGCGCCCATCAGCATGCCGGTCAGCACCGCAGCCAGCACGCCGAGCCACAGGCTGCCGCTGAGGCTGGCGGCGGTGAAGCCGGTCATCGCCGACAACAGCATGATGCCTTCGATGCCGAGATTGAGCACGCCAGCCCGCTCCGAGAACATTTCGCCGAGCGTCGCGAAAGCCAGCGGCGTGGCAATGCGGATGATCGCGGCCAGGAAGCCGACCTGGAAGATCTGTTCGAACACCGCGCTCATCGGGCAACTCCGACGCGACGGATGCGATAGGCGGTGAACAGCAGCGCCACCAGCATGGCAAGCAATGCGGTGCCCTGGATGACGTCACTGAGGAAGGCCGGAACGCCGGTCGCCCGCGACATCGCCTCGGCGCCGGTCATCACGGCGGCAAGGAAGATCGCCGCCGGCACCACGCCGAGCGGATTGAGCCGCGCCAGCATGGCAACGACGATGCCCGAATAGCCGTAACCCGGCGAGATGTCGCTCATCACCTGGAAATGCACGCCGCCGACCTCGCCGACGCCGGCCAACCCTGCCAGCGCGCCGGACAGCAGCGCCGTTGAGATCAGCACGCGCTCGACATGGATGCCGCCATAGCGCGCCGCTTCCGGGTTTTCGCCGGTGACCCTGATGCGGAAGCCGAGCGTCGTGCGCACGATCAGGAACCAGATCAGCGGCGCCGCGATCAGCGCCGCGACGACGCCGAGATGCAGTCTTGTGCCTTCGAGCAGCACCGGGAAATTGGCCGAATCCTCGATCGGCGGCGAGATCGGATAGCCGCTGAAGGAATCCTTCCACGGTCCTTCGATCAGCGCCATCAAGGCGTAATAGATGACCGAGTTGAGCAGCAGCGAACTGACGACATCGTCGACCTTGAATTTTACTCTGAGCGTCGCCGGCACCAGCGCGACTGCGGCTCCCGCCGCGGCTCCGGCCACCGCCATCAAGACCATGGCGAGCGGCCCCGGCATTGGAATGGCGCCGACAAAGCAGCTGGCCACCGCCCCGGCCAGCAATTGCCCCTCGGCGCCGATGTTCCAGAATTTGGCCCGGAAGGCGACCGCGACCGCCAGTCCGGTGAAGATCATCGGTGTTGCACGCACCATCGTTTCGGTGATCGCATAGCTGTCGCCCAGCGACGCCGTGAACATCACGCCATAAGCTTCGAGCACGCCGGCGCCGGCCAGCGCGATGAGGCCGCTGCATAGGATGAGCGTCCCGCCGATCGCCAGCAATGGCAGAGCGAGGTTGAACCAGGCAGGTGTGCTTGTGCGGGCTTCCAGGCGGAACATTAGGCGGCACCCTCTGTTCTGTCTGTCGAACAAGAATTCTGACGAAGAGGGACTCCCACCCCTAGCCCCTCCCCACAAGGGGGAGGGGAACTCTCGCAGGCGCCGACCACGACAAAACAGCAGAAGTCCGGGCTCGGAAGCTGTGTGAGCGGCGCGCGGCAGCATCCCCCTCCCCCTTGTGGGGAGGGGTTAGGGGTGGGGGTCAGCGCCGCCGGAAGGTCCATCTAGGCTCTTCCCTCCGCCCCGGTCATCATCAGGCCGAGCCGCGCGATCGTCGCATCGGCGCTGTCGAGCGTGCCGACGATGCGGCCTTCATACATCACCGCGATGCGGTCGCAGAGCACCAGCAGCTCTTCGAGATCCTCGCCAATGACGATGATGCCGCAGCCCTTGGCCCGCATGTCGAGAAACTTTTCATGGATGAAGCGGGCGGCACCGATGTCAAGCCCGCGCGTCGGCTGCGAGACAACAAGCACCTTCGGATCGAAGGCAAGCTCGCGTGCCAACAATGCCTTCTGCAGATTGCCGCCGGACAATGCGCCGGCCCGGGTCATCGGCCCAGGGCACCTGATATCATAGGCCTTGATCTGCGCCTCGGCAAAGGCGCGGATCGCATCCGGCTTGAGCAGGCCCTTGCTGCTGAACGCCGCGGTGCCGATGCGAGGCAGCACCATCGAATCGGCGAGTGGCAGATTGGTCACCAGCCCTGTGGTCATGCGGTCTTCCGGGATACGTCCGAGCCCGAGCGCCTGCACCTCGCGCGGCGAAAACCGCGAGACCTTTTGGCCGGCAATCGTCATCCGTCCGGCATCGGGCGCCCGCACGCCGGAGATCACCTCCGCCAGCGCCCGCTGGCCATTGCCCGACACCCCGGCAATGCCGAGGATTTCGCCGGCACGGACGGCAAGCGATACGTCGCGCAGCGGCGTGCCGGAATGATGCGAGGTGGAAATGCCGTCGAGTGTCAGCACATCAGCACCTGGCGTCGATGGCCCCCGCGCCGGCGGCACGATCTCATGGCCACACATCAGTGTTGCCATCTCCGAGGATGTCGTGTTGGCGGGGTCATCGACGCGGCCGGCAACGCGGCCATGCCGCAGCACCGTGCAGCGATGCGTCAGCGCCCGCACCTCGTTGAGCTTGTGCGAGATGAAGATGATGCCGAGACCTTGCGCCGCCATAGAACGCAACGCCGAAAACAGCCCGTCGACCTCGCTTGGCGCCAGCACCGCTGTCGGCTCGTCGAGGATCAGCAGCCTGGCGCCACGAAACAGAGCCTTGACGATTTCGAGCCGCTGCTGCTCGCCCACCGACAGCGCCGAGACCGGCAGGTTCGGGTCAAGCATCAGCCCATGCTGGCGGCCGATCTCGGCCAGCCGCGCCAGCCCGCCGGCGCGGTCGATCCGTCCTGTCTTGCCGGGGATGCCGATCAAAAGGTTTTCCAGCACAGTCAGCCGCGGCGCGAGGTGAAAATGCTGGTGCACCATGCCGATGCCGGCGGCCAGCGCATCGGCGGAACTGGTGATCCGCACCGGCTTGCCCTGGATGAGGATTTCCCCAGCATCGGGCGCATAGGCGCCGAACAGCACATTCATCAGCGTCGTCTTGCCGGCGCCGTTCTCACCCAGCAACCCCAGGATTTCGCCGGGCGCGACGCTGAGATCGACGGCCTCGTTCGCCTTGACGGCGCCGAAGCTCTTGGTGATGCCGCGCATTTCGATGAGGGGGGCGGGCAAGGGCAAGGATGCTCCTGATCGGAGTTGGCTTTGCGGTTCAGCTTTGATTGAGAGGGATGCGCCGCACCCCCCTCTGGCCTGCCGGCCATCTCCCCCTCAAGGGGGGAGATCGGATGTCATTTCGGCTTTCGCCAATTTTCTACGCCGAAGCAGGAGTGCCGCCGACAAAGCCGCCAATCTCCCCCCTTGAGGGGGAGATGTCCGGCAGGACAGAGGGGGGGCGCCTAGCACCAACCCCAAAAGCCAGAGCGTCAATCCGAAACCGGCGTATTCTCGTCCACATCCACCCGGAAATTGCCTTCGAGGATCTCGGCCTTCTTCTTTTCGACCAGCTCCTTCACATCAGCCGGCAGCGTCTTGTCGAACTTGTGGTAGGGCGCCAGATGCGAGCCACCCTTGGCCATGCGCGAGAAGTCGCCATAGTCCTGCGCGGTGAAGACGCCGGCCCTGACCAGTTTGATCGCCTGCTCGACCGTCGGATACATGTCCCAGACCGGGCCGGTGATGACCGTGTCGGGGCCGAGGCTCGACTGGTCGGACATGTTGGAGATGGCGAGGATCTTCTTGTCCACCGCCGCTTCGATGACGCCAAAGCGCTCGGCATAGATGACGTCGACACCGGCGTCGATCTGCGCGACAGCCGCTTCCTTGGCCTTGGGCGGATCGAAGAAGGAACCGATGAAGGCGACCTTCTTCTTGATGTTGGGATTGACCTCCCTGGCGCCGGCGAAGAAGGCGTTGACCAGCCGGTTGACTTCCGGAATGCCCATCGCCGCGACGGCGCCGATCGTGCCCGACTTCGACATCTTGCCGGCGATCAATCCGGAGAGATAGGCCGGCTCGTGGATCCAGTTGTCGAAGACGCCGAAATTGGGTTCCGCCGGGCCGGCGCCGGAGCCGAACAGCCAGGCGGTCTTCGGGAATTGCTTGGCTGTGCGGCGCGATTCACGCTCGGCGGCAAAGGCATCGCCCAGCACCAGCTCATAACCGCCTTGCGCATATTCGCGCATGACGCGGCTGAAATCGGCGGTCTGCACCTTCTCGGACCATTTGTATTCGATGCCGAGTTCCTTCTCGGCCCTCTGCAAGGCGACATGTATCTGGTTGTCCCATGGCTCCTCGATCGGCGTGGCGAAGATCGCCGCCACCTTCAGCTTCTTGTCCGCCGCGAAGGCGGCGCCCGGCAGCATCGCAGCCGCCAAACCAAGCGCGCCCAGCTCCAGCACATTGCGTCGCGAAAGCCCTTCGCGTTTTATCTGCGATTTATTGTTCCGGTTTTCCATTGCATTCCCCTCTGTTCGACAGCCGTGTCGAGCCGGCTGTTCGTGAAAATGTCAGACGGGGAAGTATGGAACGACGCCAGACTTTTGTCCACGTGGTCAAATTTGAACCGCGCACCGGATTCTTGATCTTAGCCGGCCAAGCAAGGGCCGCCGATCAAACCCGTTCCAGCGCGATCGCGATGCCCTGGCCTACACCGATGCACATCGTGGCAAGCGCATAACGGCCGCCACGTTCGCGCAGCTCCAGCGCCGCCGTGCCGGAGATGCGGGCACCCGACATGCCCAGGGGATGGCCAAGCGCGATGGCGCCGCCATTCGGGTTGACGTGTTCCGCATCCTCGGCAATGCCAAGCTGGCGCAGCACGGCTATGCCTTGCGAGGCAAAGGCTTCGTTGAGCTCGATGACATCGAACTGTTGCGGGGTCAGCCCAAGCCGCGCGCAGAGTTTTTGCGTCGCCGGCGCCGGGCCGATGCCCATGATGCGCGGCGCCACACCTACGGCGGCCCCGCCGAGAATGCGGGCGATCGGGGTCAGGCCATATGTCTTCACCGCCGCCTCGGAAGCGACGATCAGCGCCGCCGCCCCGTCATTGACGCCGGAGGCATTGCCGGCCGTGACTGTGCCGCCCTGGCGGAACGGCGTCGGCAGCTTGGCCAGCGCCTCGACCGTTGAGCCAGCGCGGGGGTGTTCATCCTTGCTGACAATGATCGCATCGCCCTTGCGCTGCGGGATGGTCACTGAGGTGATCTCCTTCGCCAGCCTTCCATTGGCTTGGGCCGCGACCGCCTTCTCCTGGCTGCGCACGGCAAAGGCGTCCTGGTCCGCGCGAGAGATGGCGAACTCCTCCGCTACGTTCTCGCCGGTCTCCGGCATCGAATCGACACCGTACTGCTTCTTCATCAGCGGGTTGACGAAGCGCCAGCCGATGGTGGTGTCGTAAATCTCGGCATTGCGCGAGAACGCCGTGTCGGCCTTGGGCATGACGAAGGGCGCCCGGCTCATCGATTCGACGCCTCCCGCGACCATCAGCTCCGCCTCGCCGGCCTTGATGGCTCTGGCTGCGATGGTCAGCGCATCCATGCCGGAGCCGCAAAGGCGATTGACCGTCGAGCCGGGAATCTCTTTCGGCAGACCTGCCAGCAGCAGCGCCATGCGCGCCACGTTGCGGTTGTCCTCGCCGGCCTGGTTGGCACAGCCATAGACGACGTCGTCGACAGCCTGCCAGTCGATGCCGGGATTACGCTCGGCCAGCGCCCTCAGCGGTATCGCGCCAAGATCGTCTGATCGTACCGAAGACAGCGAACCGCCGAAGCGGCCGATCGGTGTGCGGATGTAGTCGCAGATATAGGCCTCGGCCATGTCATGCAGCCTTTGCTTTTCCGGTTCCCTCATGCGCCGCCTTGGTGCGGGCCTGCAGGTCGCGCAATGTCTTGAGTTCGAGTTCGCTTGGCGCCGGTGTTTCGTCAAGCGCCTCCGCGAACTTAACCGCCCAGCCACAGGTGTCCTTCACCTGCTGGCGCGTGACGCCGGGATGCAGCGACACGACCGTGAATTCCTTGCTCACCGGATCCGGCTTCCAGATGGCGAGATCGGTGATCAGCAGCGTCGGGCCGGCGGTGTCGATGCCAAGCCGTTTTCGATGGTCACCACCCTCGCCATGGCCGAAGGAGGTGAAGAAGTCGATCTTCTCGACCATGCCGCGCTTGGTCTGCGCCATGGTGATGTAGATCTCCTTGGACGACGTCGCGATCTCCGGCGCGCCGCCGCCGCCCGGCAGCCGGGTCTTGGGATGGAAATAGTCGCCGATAACCGTGGTGTTGATGTTGCCGAATTTGTCGAGCTGCGCCGCACCGAGGAAGCCGATCGAGATGCGGCCGCCCTGCAGCCAGTAGCGGAACATCTCAGGCACCGCGACGGTGGTGATAGCGGTCTCGCACAATTCGCCGTCGCCGATCGACAGCGGCAGCACGTCAGGCGCGGTGCCGATCGTGCCGCTCTCGTAAATCAGGGTGATGTCAGGCGCATGCGTCAGCCGCGCCACATTGCAGGCGGCCGATGGCGCGCCGATGCCGACGAAGCAGACATCGTCGTTGCGCAGCGCGCGGCTGGCGGCGATGGTCATCATCTCGTTGGGGGTGAATCCCGGATTGTCGCTCATGCCGCTTTCCTCAAATGCTCGACCCGGGCCGCGAAATCGTCGGCGCTCTTCTCGATCACGTAGGCCTGCATCCACGCCTGGAATTTCTCGCGGTCGGCGGCGATCTCGTCCCATTCGAGATAGGCCGCATTGTCGCGCGCATAGTAGCCGTGCGCGTAGGACGGATGCGAGCCGCCGGGCACGACCGATATCGCCGCGATCGTCCAGCGCGGCAGCACGGTCAGATTGGGGTGCAGATCGTCGAAATTGTCGACGACTTCCTCGACGGTCACCACAGCGCGTTTGGCCGCCAGCACCGCTTCCTTCTGAATGCCGATGATGCCCTCGACCAGCACATTGCCTTTCCTGTCGGCCTTCTGGGCATGGATGAAGGTGACGTCAGGCCGGATCGAAGGGACAGCGGCCAGCACCTCGCCGGTGAACGGACAGGTCACCGACTTGATGTTCGGGTTGACCGCCGCGAGGCCAGCACCGCGATAGCCGCGAAACACCGCGCAGGGCAGGCCGGCAGCACCCGCTTCATAGGCATTGGCCATGCCGGCATGGCTGTGCTCCTCGATTTCGAGTGAGCGCGGAAAGCCGTTCTCGATGGCATCGCGGGCGCGCCGCAGCAGGCCGACGCCGGGATTGCCGACATAGGAGAAGACAATCTTTTTCGCCATGCCCATGCCGATCATCTGGTCGTAGATCAGGTCCGGCGTCATGCGGATCAGGGTCAGGTCGCGAAAACCCTGGCGGATCGCCTCATGCGCCGCCGCCGTCGGGATCAGATGGGTGAAGCCCTCGAAGGCGACGGAGTCGCCATCTTTCAAATTCTCGGCCACGGCCTGTTTGAGCGGCAGGAACTTGACCATCGCATCGGCTCCGGGTTTTCAGAAAGTTCGTATTGCGAACATATGTTTTATATGCGATACTTTCTACGCTGAGCGAGGGCGAGGAGTCAATCCTGACGCCAATGCCGCTCCGCGGAGACAAGATGGACGAAGCGGCTGTTTCCCGTGATCATGTCGGCTCGCTCGAGCGCGGCCTCGCCGTCATGGAGATCCTGGCCCGCCATCCCTCGGGCATGACGCTGACAGAAATGGCGGAGGAAGCGGGCCTCACCCGCGCCGGCGCCCGCCGCTTCCTGCTGACACTCACCGCCACCGGCTATGCAACACAGGCCGGCCGCGTGTTCTCGCTGTCGCCGCGCCTGCTGACGGTTGCCCGCACCTGGCTCGGCGGCGCCTCGCTATGGGCCTTCGCCGCGCCCATCATGCGCTCTGTGGCAGCACAACTGAACGAGGCCTGCTCGGCGGCGATCCTGTCGGGCCACGATGTCGTCTATGTCGCCCGCATTCCCGGCCGTCGCATCCTCAGCGTGTCGCTCGACGTCGGCACCAGGCTGCCAGCCTATTGCACCTCGATGGGGCGCATCCTGCTGGCCGGGCTGACATCAAGGGAATTGGACGCATTCCTCGGTCAGGCGACCATCGAGAGACGGACACCGAAGACGATCACCGACATCAGGCTGCTGGCCGGCGCCATCGGCAAGGCGAAGGCCGACGGCTTTGCCATCGTCGATGAGGAACTGGAGCTCGGCCTGCGCTCGATCGCCGTGCCGATCCGCGACCGGGCGGAGCGCACGGTGGCGGCCATCAACGTCTCGACGCAATCGGCGCGGTTTTCGGTGGCGGAGATGGAGCGGGAGATACTGCCGGTGCTGGTTGAGGCCAGGCAGCGCATCGAGGATTTTTTTGTCGTCTAATCAATCGCCCGAAACCTCTTCAAACGCCAGCGCCGCCCCTTCATTGCCCTGCCGGGCATTTCTCCCCGTATAGTGACGGGGAGAAAGTAGCTGGCGCAACGCCATCGCCTTTCCTGCAACATTGGCGATACCGGCGACAACAGCGTCCCTCGCCCCGTTGACGGGGAGAGGATGCCGGGCAGGCAGGTGAGGGGCAGTGCTAACGTCGACAATTGCCTCTGATCAATGCTTGATGCGATCCCGCATCGCGTACCACAACATCCCCAGCACATAGAGCGGCCCACGCAGCGCCGTGCCGCCCGGGAACGGCATCGGCGTCAGCGTCGAGAACAAGTCAAGCCGCGAGGCATCGCCAGTGATCGCTTCGGCCAGCAGCTTGCCGGACAGCGTCGACAGGATGACGCCCTTGCCGGAATAGCCGTGCGCGAAATAGACCTCGCCATAGTGCCCGACATGCGGCAGCCGCGACGTCGTCACCGACACCAGCCCGCCCCAGGCATGATCGATGCGGCAGCCCTGAAGTTGCGGAAAGGTCTTTTCCATATGCGGCCGCACGAAGCCGGCGATATCGGCCGGCGGTGACGGCGTGTAACGCTCGCCGCCACCGAACAGCAGGCGTCCATCCGCCGACATCCGGTAGTAGTTGACGACGAAGCGGGTGTCGGACACCGCGACATTGGCCGGGATGACATTGCGCTTGCCCTCCAGCGGCTCGGTGGCGACGATGTAGTTGCCGACCGGCATGATGCGGCTGTTGACGCGCGGCTCCAGCCCATTGAGCAGCGCATCCCCCGCCAACACGACATGTCTGGCCCGAACCGATCCCTTTGCCGTCGAGACCCGGATCGAAGGCTCACGCTCCAGCTTCACCGCCACCGAGTTCTCGTGGATCGTGACGCCGGCCGCAACTGCCGCACGGGCAAGGCCGAGCGTGTAGTTCAGCGGATGCATGTGGCCGCCGAGCGGCTCGTACATCGCGCCATGATAGGACGTGTCGACCTTGGCTCGGGCTTCAGCCGCCGACAGGATTTCCGCATGCGGAAATTTCATCATCGTGGCCAGACACTCGGCCTCTTCCTCGAGATCCCTGAGGTCGGAACCGTTGACCGCGCCGACCAGATGACCGGTCAGCCTGAGATCGCAATCGATGGCATGGCGCTCGATGATGTCGAGCACCAGCCCGCGCGCCTCGAAGGCAAGATCGAACAGCACCTTTGCCCGCTCCGGCCCGTAGAGCTTGACCAGGCCCTTGGCGCCCTTGCGCAAACCTGGGATCATCTGGCCGCCATTGCGGCCCGATGCGCCCCAGCCGATCTTGCCGCCTTCGAGCAGCACCACCTTCAACCCGCGCTCGGCGGCGTGAAGGGCGGCCGACAGGCCGGTGCAGCCGCCGCCGACGACAACCAGGTCGGTGTCGACGTCGCCGACCAGCGCCGGATGGTCCGGCGCCGGATTGGCGGTGGCGACATAATAGGATTTGGCGATGTCGAGGCCCGAATTGAAACCCGTTGAACTGGAAGCCATGATCACACCTTCAGCAGAAGGTGGTCGCGTTCCCAGCTCGTCACCACGCCCTGGAACAGATCGAGCTCGACGCTCTTGACGCGCAGATAGGTCTGGAAGAAATCCTCGCCGAGCAGTTCCCGCACCGGCTCACATGCCTCGAAACGATCGAGCGCCTCCTCCATCGTTTTCGGCAGCGTGCTCTTGATCTTGTAGGCATTGCCCGACGCTTCGGCCGAGCGCGCCAGTTTCTGTTCGACGCCGAGATAGCCGGCGAGAAGCGAGCCGGCGATCGCCAGGTAAGGATTGGAATCCGCACCCGGCAGCCGGTTCTCCACCCGCCGCGCGGAGCGGCCGCCGGCCGGCACGCGCAGGCCGCAGGAGCGGTTGTCATGCGACCATTCGATGTTGGCCGGCGCGCTGTGGTTCGGCCTGATGCGACGGTACGAATTCACATTGGGCGCAAACAGCGGCATGATTTCGGGGACATATTTCTGCAGGCCGCCGATGAAGTGGCCGAACATTGCGGTGTCGGCATCGTCGCTGCCGGCAAACAGGGTCCTGCCAGCCTCGTCGATGACCGACATGTGCAGATGCATCGAGCTTCCGGCCTGTGCGGCGATCGGCTTGGCCATGAAGGTGGCGTGCATTCCGCTTTGCTGCGCGGCCTGGCGCGTCAGCCGCTTGAACAGCAGCACCTTGTCGGCCAGCGGCAGCGCATCGCCATGCAGGAAGTTGATCTCAAGCTGCGCCGTACCCGATTCATGGATCAGCGTGTCGAGCGGCAGGCCGGCCGCCGCCGCATAGTCATAGACGCGGCGGATCACCGGCTCGAACTCCTCGAGCGCGGCCATGTCATAGGGATGCTGCACACCCTCGGCACGGCCATTGGCGCCGATCGGAGCGGTCAGCGGCTGGTCCGGATCGGGATTGGGCGCGGTCAGATAGAATTCGAGCTCCGGCGCCACCACCGCCCGCCAGCCGCGCCTGGCGTAGAGGTCGAGCACGGCGCGCAGCACATGGCGCGGCGAGGCCATCCAGGGCCGGTCGTCCATATGGAAGGCATCGGCGAAGACATAGGCCTTGCCGGGAGTGGCACCCGGCGCCAGGCACAGCGTCGAGACATCGGGCACCATGCGCATGTCCGGGTCCGAATAGGCAAAACCCTCGTCGATCGAGCCGGAGTAGCGGCCGTCGATGCTGACCAGGAAAGCGCTGCTCGGCAGATAGAGCGCGCGATCTTCCAGCGCCTGGAGGAATTTGGCCGTCGGCAAGGCCTTGCCGCGCAGGACGCCGTTCATGTCGGGCACCAGGCACTCGACTTCGTTGATCCCGTGCCGGGCCAGCCAGGCCTTGGCGTCGTTGCCGCTGGAGAGCGAGATATTCGTGTTGTTGTCAGGCATTTCGTTCATGTCCGTATCAGGGAGAGTATGGCTTGGGCGGCCACATCCGTTCCGGGTTTCTGCGCCATTTGGGCTGCGTTGTCCTTCAGGCGGGTGCGCATGGCATCGTCGGCCAGCAGGCCGAGAATGGCTCTCTCCAACACTCCTTCGGTCCAGGCGTCGCGGCCGATATGGTCACCGACGCCGGTTTCTCCGGCGCGGCGCGCATTGTCGTGTCCGTCCCAGCAATAGGGCATGATCAGTGACGGCACGCCGAAGCGCAGCGCTTCGCAAAAGCTGTTGTTGCCGCCGTGATGGATGAACAGGTCTGACTTCGCCACCACCGAGGGCTGCGGAAACCAGGCGTCGAGATAGACATTGTCCGGCACCGCACGGTAGGCGTCGCGCAGGCCGCCGGCATTGACAATAAAGCGCGCCGGCAGCCTGTCGAAGACGACCAGCATGCGCTCGATCAGGCCGACATCCATGGCGCCGAGGCTGCCGAAGCTGACATAGACTAGCGGCCCCTTGTTGCGCGGAAACACCGGCACTTCGAACGGCCCTTCCGAGCGCACGCAGCCTTCGAGATAGACGAAGCGCGTGGGATCGAGCGGCTCGGCCCGCTCACGACGCACGATCGAAGGCGTCAGCAGCAAATTGAGGTCGGGCGACGCCTCGAGGAACAGGCCCTTCGGCAGCGACGCCAGGCCGGCATCCATGCGAAAGCGATTGAAGCGGTCATGTGCGGGCGCGCAAGCCGCCAGATACCTTGCCTCGAAAGCCGCGCGTTGCGGGTCGTCGGCGCCAAGCCCCGACAGATAGGGCGGCACATTGGCATCCGGCAGCTCGGTCTCGGCGCAGGAGACGACACGCACCCAGGGACAGCCGGCGGCTGATATCGCCGGGAACATGATGACATTGTCGAGCACCACCGCGTCCGGCTTCAGCCGCGCCAGCAATTGGCGCAGCGGCGCCTCGGCATTGACCGCAGTGTCGACGATGGCCTGCCAGGTCGGCGCGACATAGGTTTCCAGCTGGTCGATCGGGCTCAGCCGGAAATGCGGCAGGTGCCGGCGCACGAAGGCCTGCCAATAGCTCTGGCGTTCGCTGTCGCTCAGCGGCTCGTCGGTCGGCAGCTGGTATTCCTGGAAACCATAGTCGGCAAAGACGCCGGAAAAGCCGGCATGGCAAATGAAGACGGGCCGGGCGCCCTTGGCACGCAATGCCTGCGCGATGCCGACGCAATTCAACGCCGCGCCGAAACTGGCTTCGGGAAACAGCGCGATGGTCGGGCTGGCTTTACGCGTCAATTATTCCTCGTCATTCCGGCCGGCTGATCATGCCGAACAGGGCGGGCGCCCCGCGACTGGCCGCTTGCGGTCGCTGGTTGCGGGAAAGCCGCAGGTGGATGCGAAGCAGATCGGCCGCCACCTCATACTGCAGGCTTTCAAGATGGTCGAGTATAACAAGGTGTTCGCGCAGCGATTGCCGCAAGCGGAAGACGTTGACGCCGGTATAGATGCCCGGCAGCCGGCGCAGCCTGAGGTGATCCGCCAGCGCATCGGCAACGAAGCGGTTGGCGCAGCCTTCGGCGAGCATGCCGTGAAAATCGATGTCCAGCCGCTGGAACTCGCGTGTGTCGAATGCGGCGTCCGGCAGCGCCACCAGCGCTTCCATAGCCTGGCGCAACGTCGCCGCCCGCGCGCCGTCCAGCCGGAAGCCCGGCGTCAGGATGGCCGCGGGTTCCAGCAGCAAGCGGAACTCATAGCTGTCGCCTTGCGCCTCTGGATCGTCGGGCGTGCGCCGAAACAGCCAGGACTGGCCAGGCGCTCGGTCCAACAAATTCTCTTCGGTCAGTTTGTTAAGTGCTTTTAGTACCGTCTTGCGCTCGGCACTGTAGCGCCGTATCAGCCCCGCGACGGTCACCGTCTGGTCCAGCCGACGCGCCGACCGGTCGCGCAGGATCGCCTCGGCCAACTCGTCCTCCTCGGCGGCGGGCAGTTCCGTGGCGACTGAAGCCTGCGCGGTGAGGTCGATGGCCAGGTGATAACCGGAATCTGCCTCCCAGCGCACGACACCCCGTTCAGCGAGCAGGCCGAGAGCCGCCCGCACCGGGGTGCGCGAGACATTGCACAACGAAGCGATCTGCTGCTCCGGCAAGCGTGCGCCGGGCTCAAAACCGCGCTGCCGCGCCACATCCAGGATGCGCTGCGCCAGATCGAGGTGGTTGGTGCGAGGTCGTCGGGCTGCGGCTTGCATGACTGGTCTCGTGGAAAACGACATGACCGCATTGATCTGACCGATCGCCCGCACGGACGCAATCGGCCAGATTCCACGATCGCTTAGCAAATTATGGATTGACGTACTTTTTTCTGCAATAGTACTGTCAGGGCAATCGGCGAGAAAAAGACCGAGGGAACGGGATCGAGGCAGCGGCAAGGGTCGCAGGCGTTGGTCCGGCGAATGCAATTCGACGATCAACCGAAATGGGAGTCTGTCATGACCGCTACCAGCCTGCGGCGCCGTGCGCTGAAAACATCTTCGATCGCACTTGGCCTGGCCTTGGCGCTGTCCGCGCCGGCGACGGCTGCCGACCTCGTCATTTCCAACTGGGACGGCTACATGGCGCCTGACGCCATGGCCGCCTTCAAGACCGCCACCGGCGTGTCGGGCGAAGTGGTGGTGCACGCCACCAATGAAGAGATCATGGGCAAGCTCATCGCCGCCGGCGGCAAGGGCTATGACGTGGTCTTCGTTTCTTCGCCCTTCGCCGAGGTGCTGAACAAGCTCGGCCTGACCGAGCCGATCGACCACGCCAAGATACCGAACCTCACCAATCTCTATCCCGAGGCAACCAAGCTGCCGCACGATGCCGGCAATGCATTCTCGGTGCCATACACCTGGGGCACCACCGGCCTCTGCTATCGCTCGGACCTGATGAAGGTCGCACCGACCAGCTGGAGCGACCTGCTCGCGCCTTCCGACGAATTGAAGGGCAAGACCACCATGCTGGCGACCGACCGCTGGCTGCTGGCCGCCGGCCAGCTCGACAAGGGCTATTCGGTCAACGAAACCGACCCGGCCAAGATGTCTGAGGTCAAGGATCTGCTGATCTCGGCCAAGAAGACCCTGCTCGCCTATGACGACACCACCTTCTATTCCAAGCTGGTGTCCGGCGAGGCGCTGATGGTGCAGGCCTGGGACGGCTGGTGCAATTACGGCATCGCCGAAAAGCCCGAGATCAAATACGTCATTCCCAAGGAAGGCTCCGACCTCTGGGTTGACACGATGGTGGTGATGAAGGCCTCCGCCAACAAGGATGCCGCCTTCCAGTTCATCAACTTCATGCTCGACGCCAAGAACCACGCCTGGGCGGCGCAGAACATCGACTACAAGGTGCCGAACAAGCCAGCCATGGAAAGCCTGCCGGCCGATTTCCTGGCCAAATTCCCCAACATGGCGATGCCGGTGGCCGATCTCGTCAAGTTCGAGCAGTTGCGTGACGTCGGCGACGCCCAGCGCGACTATTCGAAGATCGTCAGCGAGATCAAGGCGGCGCAGTAGGCGGCGCGCCACTTCGGTAGCTGGAATCAAGCTTGCGTTCCTTCGCGCCCCCCTCTGGCCTGCCGGCCATCTCCCCCTCAAGGGGGGAGATTGGCTGGGTTGTGGCCTGTCGCCAATCTCCAGCGCAGCACCCCCTCATCCGGCCGCTTCGCGGCCACCTTCTCCCCGCTGGGGAGAAGAGGAAGGCGTTAGCGCCAACGGCCTCCTCTCCCCTCGGGGAGAGGTCGGATTGCCCCGAATTGCCCTTCGCAATTCGGTTGGCAATCCGGGTGAGGGG